>JBCDLG010000078.1:0-15328 GCA_038745625.1 Pseudomonadota bacterium
GCGACATTGGCGCCGGGCACGCCGCCAGGGGAGAAACTCCTGGTCATCGGCGCCATGACGATCCGGTTCGGGATCTCTAAGGACCTGACTTTAAAGGGACTAAACAGCATCTGACTCATCGTGAACCGTCTCGTTTCTTATGGTTTCGCCGCGTTCAATCGGCATTCTTGTTGCCATAAGATAAGCAAGATGGCGCACGCGCCACCAGCGATTTTCCCAGGTGGCCCTGTTAGCGCCGCTGATGAATTGTGGCGCTGCCTATTGAGGCAGCGCGAGCGCGACCCGGGAGGTCTGCGCCGTCACCTGGCCGACAGGCGCAGGCGTGTCCACCGGGACCGGACCATCGGGCCAGAGGCCGATCAGCGTGTCGATCTCAGCGATCAAGTCCTCGGCAGACGGATCAAGAGCGACGGCCCGCTCGCGGGCGACCACGGCAAACCCGTAGGCGTCTTGATACTCCCCTGCGTCAGAGATCGCGCCATCGGTGATTGCGATGGTGTACTCCTCAACGATCGTATCCATCAGGAAACGGATGGTTGTGATCGGGTCGCCGCCAGCTTGCGCCGCCATGGTGGCGAGGTTGGCCTCAGCGGCTGCGAGTTGGGGCTCGATCTCTCCGGCCGGACGTCCCTCTTCGAGCGCTTGCGAGACTGCTTCGAAGACTTCGGGCTGGAAGCCTAAGGCATCGAGGCCTTCTTGCTCGGCTGCGTGGGTTTCTGACACCGGGTGGAGGAGGTGAGGCGCGGCCATCTCCGGCTCACCGGCGCGGTAAAGGGCAAGACCGGCTTTCACATGGCCGCTCATAAAGGCGAGGCGTTCAGGGATTTCGAGCGTCTCAGGGGCGTAGCCGCCTTCGCCTTCGCCGCCCTCTCCTTCACCACCTTCGCCTTCGCCGCCTTCACCCTCGCCATACTCGCCGCCTTGCTCGCCAGCTGCGTGGTCCGCAGCGCCGTGCTCGCCTTCACCTTCGCCCATCTCACCGGCATGGGTGTGTTCAGCCGCGCCATGCTCGTGATGCGCTTCGCCTTCTTCCGCGCCGCAGGCCGCCAGGCCGACCGAAAGGGCAGCCGTGCCAAGGCCCAGGCCGGCCCATTTCTTGAGGTTGATGGTCATGGCATCCTCGCTTGTGATCTGCGTCTGGCCCCTTATTAAGTGGGAGGCTAAAGATTGCAAACGGTTCGCAACTCAAATGACAGTGTTGATGGTGAGCGGCGTGCTGGCGCCCGAGGAGGTCGCCCCCTTGCGCGAGGCGCTTGAGGCGGAACCGTGGCGTGACGGCAAAGCGACGGCGGGTCGGGTGGCGCGCGCGGTGAAGGCCAATGAGCAAGCCGATCTCAGTGGCCCCAGCGGCAAGGCGCTGCGGGAGACGATCCGCAAGGCGGTGACCGAGCATGTGGTCGTCAAGGCCGCGGCCCGGCCGCGTCGGATCTCCACCATCATGGTCAGTCGGACGGCCAATGGCGGCCATTACGGCCGTCATATCGATAATGCGCTGATGGGAAGTGGTGAGCGCCGCATACGGACGGACCTGTCCTTCACCCTCTTTCTCACCTCTCCAGAAAGCTATGAGGGGGGTGAGCTGATCATCCATTCCTCGATGGGCGAGCAGAGCCTCAAAGGGGAGGCGGGCGATCTCGTCCTCTACCCGTCATCGGATATCCATGAGGTCGCGCCGGTCACCTCTGGCGAGCGGATGGTTGCGGTGGGATGGATCGAGAGCGTGATTGCCAATGGTCAGGAGCGCGCGCTTCTTTTTGATCTTGAGAACCTGCGGGTGTCGTTGCGCGAGGTGCTGCCGACCAATTCGGCGGAGCTCCTCACGCTCGACAAGACGATTGCCAACCTTTTGCGGATGTGGGCGAAGCCCTAAGCGGCTTACGGCCAACCCACCCGGTCGAAGATCATCACCGCCTCGGCCTGGTTCGCGCCGAGGGCAGAGACGTTGAGCTCATCCGCCTTGAAGCTACCGAGCAGTTCGACGGCGGACGATGTCGCAACCGTGGGCACGGCGGGATACTCATTGTTGCCATTGGCGAAGTAGCCTTGCGCTGCGTCTTCGGTGAGATATTCGATAAAGCGGATGGCGTTCTCGCGGTTGGGCGCGTGCTCCAAGACGCCTGCGCCGCTGATATTGATGTGTGTGCCGCGGGCATCCTGGTCGGGGAAGATCACGCCGATGGCATCGAAGGTCGCCCGCATGCCAGCGTTCTCGGCGCCTGCGAAGCGTGCGAGATAGTATGAATTGACAACGGCGATCCGGCACTCACCCGAGGCGACCGAGGTGATCTGGCTGGTATCGTTCCCCTGCGGACGACGGGCGAAATTGGCAACGACCCCTTCGGCCCAGTCTTCGGCGGCCTCAGCGCCGTCATTGGCGACGATCGAGGCGAGTAGGGAGATGTTGTAGATGTTCGACGATGACCGGATGCAGACCTGACCGCGATAGGCGGGGTCGGCGAGGTCGGCGTAGGTTTCAAGACCCTCAGGCTTGCCAGCGTCTTTGTTGTAGATGACCACCCGGGCTCGCTGGGACAGGCCGAACCATAGACCGTCCGGGTGCCGCATCGACGCTGGGAGACGCGCGTCGAGAACGTCCGACTGCACCGGGCTCAGAATACCCGCTTCTTCAGCCCGCCAGAGCCGGCCCGCATCCACGGTGATGAGCACGTCAGCGGGGCTGAACTCGCCCTCGCTTTTGATCCGCTCAATGAGGGCATCGGCGCCCGCCTCGAGGCGATTGACTTTGATGCCTGTTTTCTCCGTAAACTCATCATAAAGCGCCAGGTCGGTGTCATAGTGGCGCGAGGAATAGATATTCACCATACCGCCGGACTGGGCCGCGGCGGAGGCGGTCATAAGGGCGGCGGAGGCGGTCATAAGGGCGGCGGAGACAAGGGCTAGGGCGAAGCGGTGATGCGCCATGGGAAACCTCTGGGTTGAAGAATGGCCGCGCGCCGGCGGCATGTTTTTGCGAACGATTATCATCTGGCTTTGCGGTGCGCAAGCGCTTGGCTGCTTTAGGCCGGAAAGGCGAAAAGGGAGCGGGGCAGGGGTGTGATCGCCACCGATTGGCCGGCGTCGATGCCCTCGTCCTTGGGTATCAGTGCGGTGACGCGCTCCCCCGATGGGGCGATCAGAATGATCCGCTGATTGGGGCCTTGGGGCCGCACGTCCTCAACGGTTGCGCCCTGGCCGTCTTGCAGCCTGAGGGCTTCGGGACGGATCACCATGTCGATCGTGCGCGCCTCGGGAAGCCCGCCTGCAAAGGCCGTCGCTGGCCATAGGCCGAAGGGCGTTTCGGCGCCTGAGGATGAACATCGCACACGGAAGGGCTGGCCATGACCGAACAGCATCGCGACCTCGGCGCTTTGCGGGGCGTCATAGAGCCGGTCGGGTGTGTCGGCCTGCACGATCTTGCCCTGGCCCATCACGGCGATGCGGTCCGCAACGTCGAGCGCCTCTTCAGGATCATGGGTGACAAGGACAGCGATGGCGCCGCGTGCGCGGAGGATGCGCCGGGTTTCCTCACGAAGCTGGCGCCGCAGCACGACATCGACATTGGCGAAGGGCTCATCCAGCAGCAGCACCGGCGGCTCTGGCGCGAGGGCCCGGACAAGGGCGACGCGCTGCTGCTGGCCGCCAGACAAGGTGTGGGGATAGCGCCCGCCGAGCTCTGACAGCCCAACCTGATCCAACAGCTCGCTGATCACCTTTGCCTTGTCGGCGCGGGATGTGAGACCAAAGCCGACATTGTCCGTAACCGTCATGTGCGGGAACAATGCGCCTTCTTGGAAGACAAGGCCGACCGGCCGCTTCTCCGGCGGCGGATTGTGGCCGGGGGTGGCGAGCGCTTTGTCATCAAGACTGACCGCGCCTTTCTGAACCTCAAGCAGGCCTGCCGTCAGCCGCAACAGCGTCGTCTTCCCGCAGCCTGAGGGCCCGAGAAGACAGGTGATCTCGCCATGGTCTGCACGCAGGTTGATCCCGGTCAGGACCTCGCGCTCGCCAAAGCGGTGATGGATATCGGTGAATTGGAGAGCCAGAGCGTCACGTCCCGCATTTGAGAATTGTTCCTAATCTGTTAGCGCGACTGCTGGGCAAGGTCCAAGGAGACATCGTGGCAACTACCGGCAGTGGTCGTGGATGGATGCTGGTCGCCCTGGTTGCGGCCGGGCTCGCATCGGTGCCGCTCGCGTCGGTGGCGCAGTCGCTGATCTTAGGCGGTGAGGGTGCATTTGGGCATTTGGTCTCGACGATTTTGCCGACCTATGCGCTGAACACGGCGCTCCTCATGCTGCTTGTCGGCATGATCTCGACAGTGATCGGTGTGGGCACGGCGTGGCTTGTGTCCTCAAGCGCTTTTGCGGGACGCCAGTTTTGGTCCTGGATCTTGGTCCTGCCGATCGCGGCGCCTGCCTATATCATCGCTTATCTCTACACCGATCTTTTGACCTTTTCGGGACCGGTGCAGTCCGGTTTGCGGGATCTTTTCGGTTGGTCGGCCTCAGACTATTGGTTTCCCAAGATCAGGAGCCTGCCTGGCGCAGCCCTGATGCTGAGCCTCGTTCTTTATCCCTACATCTATCTTCTCGCACGCGCGTCCTTTGCGGCACAAAGCCAAAGCCAGCTGCTCGCGGCGCGCACCCTTGGCCTCTCGCCGCTCAAGGCCTTTTGGCGGATCGCGCTTCCTGGTGCGCGGCCCGCCGTTATGGGCGGTTTGGCGCTCGTTTTGATGGAGACCCTCGCCGATTTCGGTGTGGCGGACTATTTCGCGATCCCGACCTTCAGCACAGGGATCTTCCGGACCTGGTTCGCGCTCGGTGATCGCGGCGCGGCGATGCAGCTTGCTGGTGTGATGCTCCTCTTCGTGGTGATCCTGGTGACGCTCGAGGCGACGACCCGGCGGGGGCAGGTGACCAGCGGTGACCGGTTGTCCGTGGGGGAGCCGCCCTTTCGGCTGAGCGGCGGGCATGTCGTGCTGGCCAATCTTGCCTGCGCTGTGCCCGTGATATTCGGGTTTGTGATCCCCATGGCGCTCCTCGTCCTCAACGTGCTGGACCAGCGCGACGGCCAGTCGCTCGCCGCCTTCTCCGGTTTTGTGATGAACAGCGTTGGCACGGCGGGGATCACCGCCGGCGTTGCGACGCTGGTTGCGATTGTCCTCGCCTATGCGGTGCGTCAGGCGCAGCGGGGCCGCATCGGTGACCGCGTGGTGATCGCGGGCGTCCGGGTTTCGACTTTAGGATATGCGCTACCCGGAGCGCTCCTCGCCGTGGGTCTGCTGGCGCCTTTGGGGGCCGTGGATCAGTCACTGACGCGGTTCGCGCGGGATGCTCTGGGGTGGAGCGGCGGCCTGGTGCTCGGCGGCACCGTCATCATGTTGGTCTATGCCCTGGTGGTCCGTTTTCTGACGGTCTCCTACAACAGTGTCAGCGCCGGGATGACCAAGATCGCGCCTGCAATCGATGCCGCTGCGCGGTCCTTGGGGGCCACGCCCTTGGCCCTCATGCGCCGTGTCCACCTGCCGCTTTTGAGTGCCCAGGTCGCGGTCAGCGCATCGCTGGTGTTCGTCGATGTGATGCGGGAGCTGCCTGCGACGCTCATCCTGCGGCCGTTTAACTTCGAAACCCTGGCGACACGCGTCTATCGCCTCGCCAGTGATGAGCGCATCGTCGAGGCGTCATCGGCAGCCCTTGTGATCGTCCTTATAGGGTTCATACCCGTCTTCGTCCTGAATGCCGAGCGCGGTACCCGCGACGAGGGCAAGCGGTGACGAGCGGGCGCCCACTATGAATTGGTATCTGGCGCCAGTCATGGTCTAAAGGGTGGCAACAAGGCAGCGGATCAGGGCCCATCATGTTCACCAAATTGCTGATCGCCAATCGCGGTGAGATTGCCATTCGCATCGCCCGGACAGCCGCCGACCGCGGTTTGGCCACTGTCGCAATCTATACCGCCGATGATGAAAGCTCGCTCCATGTTCGGTATGCCGATGAAGCGGTGAAGCTCCCTGGCACCGGTGTTGCGGGTTATCTCGATATCGAGAGCATCCTTGCGGCCGCCAAGGCCCAGGGATGCGACGCGGTCCACCCAGGCTATGGCCTCTTAAGTGAGCGGGCTGATTTTGCTGCGGCGTGTGCTACGCAGGGCGTCACGTTCGTCGGTCCTACTGCGGAGGTTCTGCGTGCCAATGGCGATAAGGTGGCCGCGCGTGCACTGGCTGAAAAAGCGGGCGTGCCGGTGATTGAGGGGCGGTCGGACCTGCGTTCAGCGGAGGATGCGGCGTCCTTCTTTGACCAACTCGGCGGCAAACCGATGATGATCAAAGCGGCGCATGGCGGCGGCGGTCGCGGCATGCGGGTGGTGAGTGCGCGCGCAGAGATCCCGGCTGCTTTCGATGCATGCGCCGCGGAGGCAGAGACCGCCTTTGGATCGAAAGCTCTTTATGCCGAGCGCTTCTTGCCCCACGTCCGGCATGTTGAGGTGCAGATCGCCGGGGACGGGCGCGAGGTGATCCATCTTTTCGAGCGTGATTGCTCCGTGCAGCGACGTAACCAGAAACTCATCGAGATCGCACCGGCCCCCAATCTCACCGATGATATCCGTCAGCACCTTTATGATGATGCCATCGGCATTGGTCGGGCGTGCCGGTATCAAGGCCTTGGGACCGTTGAGTTTTTGGTCGACACCCAGGCGGGCGACCACGTCTTTATCGAAACCAATCCGCGTATTCAGGTCGAGCATACGATCACCGAAGAGATCACGGGCCTCGATTTGATCGGCCTGCAGCTCGACCTTGCGGGCGGTGGGTCGCTCGTCGAGCTTGGTCTTATGCAGAATAAAATCGAACGCCGAGCGGGCTATGCGATCCAGGTGCGGATCAATGCGGAGACCGTCGGTGAGGACGGCGCCTTCACCCCCGCAGCGGGCGTGGTATCGGACTATATACCCGCATCTGGACCATCGGTACGCGTCGATAGCTATCTTTATGCGGGATACGCGATCAATCCGCATTTTGACAGTCTTTTGGCGAAACTGATTGCCCGTTCGGCGAGCCCGGACTTTGCTGCTGCGCTGGCCAAGGCGGATCGTGCGTTGAGTGAGACGCGGATCGATGGGTTGCCCAACACAATCGCGTTCTTGCGAGCTTTTCTGAGCACGGACGGGTTGGCGGCGTGGGAGGGTGATGTCGGGAGCTTTGAGGACGCGCTTCGGGCCGCGGCTCAGCGGGGCGGAGCTGGTCCGGTTCGCTTGCCCATGGGCCATGCGGCTCCATCGCAAATGCTCGCTCAACA
Source organism: Pseudomonadota bacterium (assembly GCA_038745625.1). Taxonomy (GTDB): domain Bacteria; phylum Pseudomonadota; class Alphaproteobacteria; order Caulobacterales; family Parvularculaceae; genus Parvularcula. Next base: position 7,296 of record JBCDLG010000078.1, read on the forward strand.
GGTCGACCCTGTCTCGGTGCCGCCGGGCTGCGAGGCGATCCGCAGTCCGATGCAGGCGTCCGTTGCAACGGTGTTGGCCGAGGAGGGGCAGCGCTTTGGACCCGGCGAGGAGCTTGTCATCGTCGAAGCGATGAAAATGCAGCATGCTGTGCGATCAACGAGCGCGGGGGTGGTCCGCGCCGTCCATACAGCGCCTGGTGATCAGATCGGGCCGAACCAGATTCTGGTGATTGTCGAAACTGGCTTGGCAGATGGTCGTGATATGGATGAAGAGCAGAAGGTTGATCTTGACCATGTCCGCCCTGATCTGTCTGCACTGCAGGAACGCATTGGTTTCACGCTTGATGAAAACCGGCCAGAGGCGGTCAAACGGCGACATGGTCGTGGCCAACGTACGGCCCGGGAGAACATCGCCGATATCGTCGAACCGGACAGTTTGATTGAGTACGGACAATTGACCTATGCGGCACAACGGACGAAACATCCGCGTAAAGAGCTGATGAGGAAATCACCCGGCGACGGCGTTGTGGCGGGCCTTGCTTCGGTCAAGACAGAACAAGGCCGTGGGCCAGGGCAGGATGTGGCAATTCTGGCCTATGACGGCTCTGTTTTCGCAGGGACTCAAGGCGCCTTTGGTCATCAGAAGACGGACCGGCTGTTTGACGTCGCGGCGGAGCTCAACGTGCCGATCATCTTCCTCGCTGAAGGTGGCGGCGGACGGCCGAATGATGTGGATTTTCAAGAGATTATTAGATCTGGTCTGGGGGTAACAACCTTCCACCATTTCGCCCGGCACAAAAGCTCAGCACCCAACATCACGATGGTCAGCGGGTTCTGTTTTGCCGGGAATGCGGCCATCTTTGGTGCCGGCGATATCAAGATCGCAACACGGAACGCCTGGATCGGCCTTGGCGGCCCCGCCATGATCGAAGGCGGCGGCCTTGGCGTGGTGGAGCCCACTGATATCGGTCCTGCGGCGATGCAAGCGGAGCATGGCTTGATCGATATCCTGGTTGAGGATGACGTGGAGGCTTGCGAGAAGATCCGTGAGGTGATGACCTATTTCGGCCAGCCCGCAGAGACGTGTGAGGCTGGCGATTCGCGGGTACTGCGTCACGCGGTACCGGAAAATCGCAAGCGCGTCTATGATATGCGTGCGCTGATCACTGATCTTGCTGATACGGACGGTTTTCTCGAGCTGCGGCCCCGCTTTGGTCTCGGGATGATCACGGGCCTCATCCGGATCGAAGGTCATGCGATGGGCCTTATCGCCAACAACCCGGGGCATCTTGGCGGTGCGGTGGATGCCGCTGCTTCCAAAAAAGCGGCGGAGTTTTTGACTTTCTGTGAGCGTTTCAAGCTGCCTGTCCTCTCCCTTTGCGATACGCCCGGCTTTATGGTGGGCCCAGCCAGCGAGGAAGAGGGCGGGGTGAAGGAGGCTTGCGCCTTTATTCGTGCCGGTGCGGAGCTTTCAACATCATTGATCTTTATATGCACACGGAAAGGCTACGGCATCGGCGCGCAAGCGATGGCGGGCGGGACGTTTGTGAAGCCGGTGGCGAATTTTGCTTGGCCGACCGGCGAATTCGGTCCGATGGGGCTGGAGGGCAGTGTCCGGCTAGGGTTCAAGCGGGAGCTTGAGGCCGCACCGACCCCGGAAGCGCAGAACGAACTTTTTGAGCAGATGGTCGCTCATATGTACAAAGAGGGTCACGCACTCAACGTCGCGTCGCTGCTTGAAATCGACGGCGTCATCGATCCTGCGGAGACGCGCAAGACAGTCCTCCGTGTACTGCTATCGCATAAATAGCTCGTATTAGTCGTGCTCTTCCCGAGCGCATTCGAGGTCGAGGGTCGCGCTCAAAGGATCATCGCGGCGGAGGCGGATTTGCACCGCATGCCGTGCGCTGGGGTCCATCCCCAGCTCTTCCATCCGGGCAAGGTCGACGCCTTCGCGCAGGACCTCGGCTGTCAAGCGATCAAACGTCTGGGAGGCTTCGGCCTCCTTGCTGTTCCGCTCGATATGGCCGGAGGTGAGGTTCAAAAGGTCCCCAGGGCCGAACATCGTGAGCCGGACATCCCGCGCGACAAAGCCGTCGCCCAGCGCTTCCATATTGCTGTTTCGGGTATCGACCTGGACGAAGCCGTAGCGGCCCGCAGCATAAAGTTCGTTGCCGGACTTTGTTGCAATGACAGCGCTTTCATCGCAAACACCGATACCGAAGGGCTCACCTTCCTCCGCACACGCCGTCACAAGGCGGCCCAGCCGACGGCCCGATATGATGTTCTGGTCAGTGATCCCGGTGGAGAGGAGGCCGACGCCTTCTTGGATCACGAGGCCCTGGTGCCCAAGATCTGAGGCCACCCCATAGCGAAGCGCCTCGTAGGATGTTCCGCCTGCGATCATCAGGCGGGAGAGGGCCGAGACGGCGCCGCTCGATGCAACCAGGGTCGCTCCATGGGCGTAGGCGCGCGCGATGGCTTGCAGGACAGCGCTCTCCTCGCCGCGGTGGAGGAGCGTTTCGACCAGCCGGATCTGGTTGCCGCCGCAGAGGAAAATGACATTCATGCTGGCGATTTGATCAAGAATATCAGGGTCTTTGGCGGCGTATTCGACCGTGTCGATGGTCACACCCAGGTCGATCGCCTCGACATTGTGCGCTTTGAAAAACTCAACATGTTCGCGTGCGGTGCGCTGTGCTTCGGCTGACGCCGCGGCGAAAATGCCGACGGGGCCTTGGCCGATCAGATCGACAATCGCCTCTTGGCGGTCTTGTTCGTAGTAGAGCGGTGAGGACCCCAAAAGAATGATCCGTGAACGCTCATTGAGGTCCATGCCGAAGGTGCGAACACCGCGCTGGTCAAAGCCGTCCATCACATCCGGCGAGACCTGCTGCAGATTGAGAGAGACCCGCATGTTGAGGGCGGTCATCCGAAGACCCTCATCGGGTGTTGAGATGAGACAGCGGCTCGAGCCCTTCTTCCGCGTGATCTTGGCGACGACCATGGTCGAGGATTTGGGATCAAGCACGGACAGCGTGTCGCTGGCATAAGTCGACTGATCACCCAGAACCAGGCGGGCGATCAGATCATAGATCGCATACGCACCAAAGGCATTGCGCTGGGACCGCGCCGGTGCGCGATAGGCGATCTCGCTGCGCTTCACCCGGCGTTTGATCTCGGCTGGCTTCACCGTGAAACGCGGCAAGGTGAGCATGTCGCCATCGTCGACATAGCTCAGCTTCACATCATCATAGGTGTTTGTCTCAGGATTGAGGGTCGCGCGGCGCGTGTCGACCAGCAACATGCCGTACTCACCCACAACTTGGGCTTCGAGGCCGTCGATGATGAGCGCCGTGTTCTCGTCGATACCAAAGCCCATCTTCACGCCTGAATTGGCAAGGGCGACGACCATGCGGGCGAGGCGACCACGCTTGATGAAGTGCTGGTCGACAAGGCCATGCCGGAAAAAGCCGAGGCCTTGGCCAAGAAGAAGGCCAGGTTCCTCAGGGTCCTGAGAATGGCCGTGGAACATTGCCTCGAACGAGGTGCCGCCGACGATCATCGCTTCGGACATCATCGCGGCCCCAGCGCTCGATCCAGCGAGCAGACCGCCGGCCGCATGGGCCTCGCGGATGGCTGTCAAAAGCGGGGTGTCGACGCCGCCGGGGGCGAGGGCGGCGAGGATTTTCGACTGGTCACCGCCGGTGAAATAGACGCTGCCAACCTCTTTGACTTTCGCGACGAGGGCCGGATCATGCGCCGCCTGCGGAGCATTCTCCTCAGTGACGTCCAAGACTTCGGCGATGAAGCCGTGCATCTCGAAGGCGGCGAGGGTCTCCTCGCCGACCTCCTTCGGTTCGGATGATGCGGTGGGCAGGATCAGAATGCGGCCACCGCAAAGCCGCCGCATCTCGCGATAGATGCGGCGATTGTCGTCCTCTAGCCGTCCGCCGATGATGGCGAACTTGCGGTCGACCGGAGGTTTCCCCCGGGCCGAGATGCGCGTGGCGGGCATGGTCCTGACCTTAAGCGAGCGGCGATAGCCACACGCCGCGTTCGTCTGAGACTATCGTGTAACCGTCCGGGACATCAATTTCCGCGTCGAGATTCTTTTGCGCCGTGCCTTCACGTTTCTGCGGTGCTCCGGCCGCCGGTTTGAAGTGGACGATCTGTTTCCACGCTCGGGTCACACCGGCGCAGAACATCAGGACCAGATCGTCAGGCTCGGCCAGCGCGAGACCCTTATCGACGGAGGCCTCTTCGCTCGCCATGACCTCGATCTTGCTGCGGCTGACGCCGTTTTTCTCAAGCTCAGCGATCAGGATCTCCTGGATCTCGCCTTCTTTCCGGCCGCGCAGGTCGTCGTCGGTGTGGCAGAGATAGACGTCGAACTTGCCGGCGATGGCGCGCGCGATCGCTTCGATGTCCTCGTCCCGGCGGTCGCCGGGGCAGGTCGCGCAGACGATCTTTTTGCCCTTGGTCTCCAGTTGGCCGACGAGATCCACCATCGAGGAGATGGCCGCTTCGTTGTGGCCATAATCGAGGATCACGCGGAAGCCGTGCTCGTCAAAGACGTTCATGCGGCCGGGGCTTTGATAGAAGGAGTTGTTGAACGTCCTCAGCCCACTGCGAATTTGATCAAGGCTCAGGCCCATCGCATAGGCCATGGCGGCGGCGAACATCGCGTTCTCGACATTGTGGCGGGCTTTGCCTTCAAGCGTTGCCGGGATGAGGTGGGTCCAGATGAGCGGCGTCTGGCTTTCTTTGTCATAAAGAACAATCTGCTCGCCATTGGCGCCGTCCTCGAGCACCACGGCGCGCTTGCCCGCTTTGATGTGCTCTTTGACGATCTTGTTGTTGGGATTTTGTGTGACGTAGCAGATATGCTCCGCCTGCGTATGGGCTGCCATTTTGAGGGTGTAGATGTTGTCGGCGTTGAGCACCGCGGTGTCCCGCGCCACCTCGACGACCAGGCGTTTAACACGCGCCAGATCGTCCAGCGTGTCGACGCCGCCAAGCCCAAGGTGGTCAGAGCTCACGTTCAAAACCGCGCCAACATCGCAGTACCGGTAACCAAGACCTGCACGGACGATCCCGCCGCGTGCTGTCTCGATCACCGCCGCATCGACGTCGGGATCGCGGAGAACCATGCCGGCGGACACCGGGCCGGTCATATCACCTTTGATCGAGACATTGCCGTCAATCATCACGGCGTCGGTGCTGGTCTGACCAACGACCTTGCCGGCCATTTTGAGGACATGGGACAGCATGCGCGCCGTGGTGGTTTTGCCATTGGTGCCGGTCAGCGCGGCGATCGGAATGCGACTCGGCGTGCCCGCGGGGAAGAGCATATCCATAATCGCTCCGCCCACGTCGCGCGGCTCGCCTTCAGAGGGCGCGATATGCATCCGGATGCCCGGCCCCGCATTGATCTCACAGATCGCGCCGCCGGTCTCGCGGTAGCTCTTGGTGATGTCGGTGGTGAGGAAATCGACGCCGCCAATATCAAGGCCGACCGCTTTGATCGCGCGCTCCGCCATGCGTTTGTTGTCAGGGTGGATGACCTCGGTCACATCGGTGGCGGTGCCGCCCGTGGAGAGGTTGGCTGTCTTCCGTAGAAAGACCATTTCGCCTTCGTCCGGCACATCGCTCGGGCGATAACCCTTCTCGCGCATGACCTCGATCTCGCGATCACCAAGATCGATCCGGGTGAGCATGTTTTCATGCCCTGCGCCGCGGCGCGGGTCTTGGTTGGTGATGTTGATCAGCTCTTCGATGGTCGATTTGCCGTCGCCTTTGACATGGGCGGGCAGCCGCCGGGCCGCGGCGACCAGCTCGCCATTGACGACCAGCAGCCGATGGTCGTCGCCCGGGATCATGGCTTCGACGAGCACGCCGCTGCCATTGCCCGCAGCGATCGGGAAAGCGGCCGCGACCTCTTTCTCCGTCATCAGATTGATCGAGACACCACGTCCATGATTGCCGTCGGAGGGTTTGACAACGACAGGGTAGCCGATCTGCTCCGCCGCCCGGACCGCCATCGCCTCATCGCGGGCAAAGAATTGATCCGGCACCGGAAGACCAAGGTCGCGCAGGAGCTCAAGGCAGAATTCTTTATCCTTCGCTATGTCCACGGCGATGCAGCCGGTCTCACTGGTGAGCGCGGCTTCGATCCGCTTTTGATAGCGGCCCTGGCCCAGCTGAATGAGGCTCGCGTCATTGAGGCGAAGCCATGGGATGTTGCGCGCCTCAGCGGCAGACACCAAGGCCTGGCCCGATGGTCCCAGCGCACGGCGGCTGGCAAAAGCCACGTAGTCGGCAATCTCTTCAGCGATCAGCAGCGGCTTCTCGGGGATCGGATCAATCAGCTCGAGAACGATCAGCCGTGCAAGGTCGCCAGCCTCAAGCCCCGTGGCGCGCGACATATAGCTGAAGAGAACATCGCCTTCGCCCTTCTCCTCGCCGTTAATGTAGCGCGCGATCTCAAGATCGGCGCCAGCCTGGCGCTGAAGACCAAGCGCGGTCCACGCCATCACCTCACCGACATGGCAGTCGCCGCGGCGGAGATAGTCCGCCAGATTCTCGCCCTTCGGCGTGGTCCGTGCCTCAAGACCCGGCAAAACCTTGAGGAGCGCCTCAACCGGTTTGCTCCCATAATCGCCAAAACGGAGGCTTCTGAGCCCATGAAACTCCATAAGGAGCCGGATGATCGGTTCCCGCTCATAGACATTGGGTCCGACATACACACGCGAGCGGATAATCTTCATGGCGAGCCTCTCTCCACCAGGGGCCTTTGCGGGGCGCAACAAGTCTTCGAATAGGCCGCTCAAAACCGGCCCTCAGACAGACGAAAATGCTTTGCGATCGATTTCCGTTCGTCAATCAACTTTATGTCATTTTTTATGGGGCCTATCGCAGCGCAACAAGGCCCGGCAAGGACCCGAGCTGTAAGGGATGCATGCTATGAGTGAGACCGCGACGAACGAGAGCACGGGCGCCGCCGTTCGCAAGGAGCAGGTGGCACTCCCCAGCAGCCACGGCAAGTCCTATCCGCCGATCGAAATCTGGCGGTTTGGCGAGGCGGGCGCGCGGCCGAAAGTGTATATCCAGACAGCGCTTCATGCCGATGAGCTGCCGGGCATGCTGGTCCTGCGCAAAATGGCCGAAGAGCTGGAGCGCCTTGCAGGGCAGGGGGCGATCAAAGGCGAGGTGGTGCTGGTGCCGATCGCCAACCCCATCGGTCTGTCGCAGGTCGAGGGCGGCTATCTCATCGGCCGGGTCGAGCGGTCGACGGACCGCAATTTCAACCGCGGCTACCCCGATCTCTGCGCTCTTGTGAGAGACAAAGTCGCGGAGAAGCTCGGCGAGGATGAGGTCGACAATCTTCGGATCATCCGAAAGGCCATGCGCAAAGCGGTCTCAAAGTTAGAGCCCGAAGACGCCTTTGAGGTGATGCAGAAGACGCTCACCTATGAGGCGTGTGACGCCGATATCGTGCTTGATGTGCATGCGGACAATGAGGCGATGATCCATCTCTATGTCGGCGAGGCGAACTGGCCCGATGCGCATGATCTTGCTGCTGAGATTGACGCGCGCGCGGTGCTGCTGACCGATGAGTCGGGTGGCAGGCCGTTTGACGAAGCTTTTGGTTTCGCCTGGCCCCGGCTGCAACAGGCTTTTGCCGACAAGCCCATTCCAATGGGGACGCTCTCCGCCACGGTGGAGCTCAGGTCCAACAATCACGTGAACCATCGTGATAGCGATCGGGATGTCCGCGCACTGATGCGGTTCCTGATGCGCCGCGGGGTGGTTGAGGGCGATGCTGGTTCAACCCCGCGCCTTCTTTGTGAGGCGCACCCCATCCGTGCCATGCAACAGGTTCGTGCACCGATTGAGGGGCTGATTGTCTATCGGCTTTGTCTTGGTGATACGGTCCGGACCGGTGATGTCATCGCAGAGATCGTGCCGCCCCTCGGCAGTGAGATTGCCGAGGTGACGGCCGAGACGGACGGCCTTCTTTTCGCCCGCCA
>JBCDLG010000079.1:0-15303 GCA_038745625.1 Pseudomonadota bacterium
ACGTCCATCTCCCGCTCATCGAGGATCTCGATATAGGCGTAGTACTGAAGGATCGGCAGGACCTCTTCATTGAGGAGTTGCACACAGCGCTGGGCATCGCCGCTCTGCGTATACCCGTCCGAGGCCTGGGCCACATAGATGTTCCAGTCGTTGGTCGGGTAGCGGTCCTTTTGGATCTGCTGCATCACCTCAATCGCGGTCGAGACGATCGTGCCGCCCGATTGGCGCGAGTAGAAGAAGGTCTCTTCATCAACCTCCTCTGCATGGTGCGTATGCCGAATAAAGACGACCTCGACCTTCTCATACCGCTTTTGCAGAAAGAGGTAGAGGAGCATGTAGAACCGTTTGGCGAGATCCTTCTCGCGCTCACCCATCGAGCCGGAGACGTCCATCAGACAGAACATCACCGCTGCCGTGGTCGGCACCGGCTGGGGCTGGAACGCGTTGTAGCGCACATCAAGCGGGTCGATGTAAGGGGCCCAACGGCGACGCGCCTCGAGCTCTTCGAGCTTTTTGATGATCTCCTTGATCTCAGCCGACTGCTCTTCTGTGGGCTGAGAAATCCGCTCAAGGTTGAAAAGACGCTCTTTCAGCTCGTTCATTTCAGCCGTCGACGGACGTTTGAGTGCCAGGCGGCGACCATGGGCATTCTTCATGGTCCGGATGAGGTTGAGGTTGGTCGGCGCCCCGGCCACCGTCACCCCGGCCCGGCGCCACTTATGCGCGGTCATCTCTTTGAGCGACGTTTTCACAAGGTTCGGCAGCTCAAGGTCTTCAAAGAAGATATCGAGGAACTCTTCCTGGGTTAGCGTGAAGCTGAAATTGTCCTCGCCATCCCCGTCATCAGAAGCGTCCTTGCCGCCGCGACCGCCACCCTGGGGCGGCTTGCGCAACCGGTCACCTGTGGTGAACTCCTTGTTCCCAGGGTGCACATGCTGGCGCTGGCCAGAGGCGGGATCGAGCCGGAAGCGGGGCTCTTGCGTCGACTTCGACGGGATCGAGATCTTGCCTGATTGCTCAAGCTCTTTGACCGAGCGGTCGCGCAGGGACTTGGTCACCGCGTCTTTGATCTGGCTTCGCGCGCGCCGCAAAAAGCGCTGTCTGTTGCCAAGCGATTTGCCCTTAGGGTTGAGGCGGCGATCGATGAAATGGGACATGAATCGAGCGTAGCCGAAACAGTTAACCAAGTCGCCCAATGCAAGTGTGAAACTCTCGTGGGTGCGCAGCTGTCGACGTTCGCGATGCCGTCAAGGGAGCGAGTTCCCATTGGCCTTTACGGGGCAGAACTCGATCTGAACGCCAGATGTTCCGATAGCGCGTAGGCATTGGAGTAGAAATGCAACCTTAAATTTCCCTCTGGCGACCTTGTTGCGGATATTGGCTTCGGACTCGTTCAGTCCCAAATCAGCAAGTCTAATCGACAGCTCCGCATAGGTGACGCCCTTGCGCCTCAGTTCTGCTTTCAGGAGGTTTTTCGCACTCACCTCCCAATCAATCGACTCGTTCATGCCTTCTGTTACACTAGGTTCATGTGGGAATAAACACGTGTTGCGTGTGGATCTTTAGTCGAAACATGAGGTTTCAGCGGCCGATGAGATCGTGATGTGAGAAATGGTCTTGAGGCATGCAGGTTGATTGGATACCAGGCCGCATTACCACGGCGCAATGTGGTTGAAACGGTGACGAAAGCCATCACCTCTGCTATGTCGTTACACCAATTGGTTGTCGGTTGTGACGTCGTGGGGAATCGCTCTGTTAACCTTTTCGCCGTACGGTTGTTTAGTGGAAGCAGAAGTGTTAATCGAAAGGAAGGTGGGTAAGTGATGACGCTAAGTGTTTATATTCAAGAGGGTTTCGGGGGCAACTAAAGCCTCGAAAGCGGGGGAGGCCAACCCTTCGGCCCTACCTGCACGATGAACTGGGTGAGTGATTTAGGCTCGATTTGGGTAGCGAACTCATCCTACATATCTGATGCAGCGATCGTTTTGTCTGCGGGTGCTGCGGTCGTCTTGGTTATCGCCACACGACAAAATGCTCGACGAGCGAAAACGCTCGATTTTATTTTGAAATGCCAGACTGACGGCGATATTCTTGCGGCGCGCAAAACGTTCGTCGACGTTGCCAACAGCGAACAGCGTTCATCATACTATGTCCAACATGATGATGTTCAACATCCAACAAAAGTAAAAGATCTGAGTCGGCTAACCGAAGAGCAGAAGATCATTGAGACCCAGCGCAACGCAATTCGGACTATTCTCAATTTGAACGAGTTGACTGCTGTGAGCATCCTGGAGGGTGCCATGGACGAGAGGGTTTACCGCCGTTGGGGAAATGGCACGTATATCAAAGACTACGATCAAATGACCGCGTACATTGCTGAGGTGCGAAATCGTTTTGGCAACCCTGCAATCTATAAGGAATTTGAGTGGCTTGCGCGGAAGTGGAAGGACGACACCAAGTTCGTCGCACCGCCTGGTTGGTTAGAGCGAAAACGACGGGCCTTGGGCGCTGTTTGGTCAGCCTAGCTCGGCCTATTCCCGCCGGAGGATCTGTTCGGTGAGAAGATTTCCGAGCGCTGTGGGTGCAAAGCTCTCTTTCACTGCAGTGCGATCGTAGCGGTTTTCGACCCAATCGAGGAAATGCGCGCGGTTTGGCTCGGCCCCATCGGCGGCGGCCACTGTGCGATAGGTCTCAATGAAATGGTCGAGAATCCCGGTCTTGCCGCTTTTGACATGGCCGTAGCGCCAGGAGAGCTGCCGCGCCGCTTCGTCAAAGGGGAGGCCCCTTTTCAAGAACATGTAGAGGAAGCTGCCGATCCCCGCCCGGTCCGCACCCGACTTACAGTGAAGAATCGCGGGGTACGCCATGGCCCCGAAGATCCTGTCGAGCTCGAGAATGAACTCCGGCTTCGGCGCCTCCCGCGAATAGGCCCGGTGGTCGATCATCGTGATCCCGGCGGCGTTGCACGCTTCCTTCTCGAGGTGCCAATAGCCTGGCTGGCGCTCATTGTTGCGAAGCCCCCGCAGGTTGATCACGGTTTTCACGCCGCGCGTCGCCCAGGCGCGGATATCGCCCGGGGAGGGCTGGCCCGTTCGCCATATCTCGGCCGAGAGCTGGTGGGTGTTCTGATGCAGCTTCCGGATAAAGCCGTGGTCGTGCAGCCACAGGCTGCGCCAGGCGGCCTTGCGGCCTTCTTCTGTGGCAAACTCTTCGGGGAGGAGAAACGGACCCATCGGCGAGCGTTTGGCAGTGCAGCAAGGCCGCTGCAAGCGGGTCGCCTATCGCCGCCGCGGAACCCGATCTATATGACGAGAAGACGTAGAGAGGGCCGGGTGGCGCTGATGACTGATTCTCAACCGACCGAATCGGATCCGCGCGCGGCAGCCCAGCGCAAAGCGCGGACCATGATGTTGTGGACCGTTGGCGTCCTCGTGGCGATCGTCGTCGTGTTCGTCGTCTTTTCGCAGGCGCTTTTCTTGGAGTTTCGCCTTTCCGTCCTGCTTAAGCTCGGCGCGGGCGTGCTCGGCACCATTTTGTTGTCAGCCGGGCTGATGGCCGCTGCGTTCTATTCCGACGCCAGCGGCCATGATGATAACGCGCCGGGTGCTTAAGGCTTTGACGCGTAGGATCCCATAAAGTCAGGATACGCCGAGAGCCCGAGTTCGCCTTGGTCGAGGCCGTCGCGCTCATGGTCGCTGTGGGCCCTGATGCCGATCGTCTTATCAAGCAGGACCCAGACGCCGAGGCTGATCGAGAAGACGAAGACACCGTTCGCGACGATACCGACGATCTGTCCACCGAAGCTTGCCTCAGGGTTCGAAAGCGGCACCACCAATGTGCCCCAGATCCCGCAAACAAGGTGCGCGGGGATCGCGCCGACGACATCGTCAATTTTGAACCGGTCCATCACTGGCACCGCCAACGATGCCAGGATGCCGCCCACGCCGCCGATGAAGACAGCAAGAGGGATGGACGGCATCAGCGGCTCCGCCGTGATCGCCACCAAGCCGCCAATCGCGCCGTTGAGGGCGGAGGGCAGGCAGAGCTTTTTAAAGAAAAGCTGGCTCGCGGCCATTGCGCCCATCACGCCCGCGGCGGCTGCGATGTTCGTGTTGACGAAAATGTTCGCGACCGAGGCTGCGTCGTCCAGTGTGCCGAGCGCCAGCTGCGAGCCGCCATTGAACCCGAACCAGCCGAGCCACAAGATGAACGTGCCGAGCGTTGCTAGCGGCAGGTTCGAGCCAGGCATCGGGTTCACCACGCCATTCTCACCATACTTGCCCGTCCGTGCACCGAGGACCAGGACGCCCGCCAAGGCAGCCCAGCCGCCGGTCGCGTGGACCAGCGTTGAGCCAGCAAAATCAGAAAAGCCAAACTGGCTATCAAGGAAACCGCCGCCCCATTCCCAAGAGGCTTGGATCGGATAGAGAAAACCCGTCAGCACCGCGACGAAAGCCAGGAATGGCCAGATCTTGATCCGCTCGGCCAGCGTGCCCGAGACGATCGACGCGGCGGTGGCCACAAACACCATCTGGAAATACCAGTCGGACGAGGCCGAATACCCGGTCTCCAGCGCGTTCGTGTCATCGGCGCTCCAGAACATACCGCCAAAGCCAAAGATGCCGCCGAACTCGCCCGGATAGGCAAAATTATAGCCCGTGAGCCAGAACATGAGCCCCGCGATCGAGAACAGCGCGATGTTCTTGATACAGATCGCCGCCGCGTTTTTCCCCCGCACCAGCCCCACCTCAAGCATGCAGAACCCAGCCGCCATGAACATCACCACCATGCCGGCGACCAGGAACAAGAAGGTGTTGAAGATGAACTGGGTCTCAGCGGAGACGTCGGGCCCCGTTTCCTGCGCCAAGGCCGGCACCACCAAACTCGCCACCACAGCAAGCATAACCGGAACAAGGCGCAGGATCTTCATGAGGGCACTCTCTCTTCGCAAGTGCGAAAAGATACAGAGAGCCTCGCGCCGTGGCAAGCCGCGTGCGCGATTTTGCTTCCCTACCCGCCGAACCATTGGCCGAACACTGCCCGCAGCGCAGCAAGACCGGGGGTTGGGTGCCGAGCACGCCGCAACGAAGGCGATGGACATGCTCTGCAGTGCCGTGGGAGAAAACGTCGATTGACGGAGACGACCATGCGTTACCTTTTGTTTGTTGCCGCCGCCGTCCTGGCGGCGTGTTCCCCCAGCGAGGAGTCTGCTCCGACGAGGACTATCACCCTCGGCAGCGGTGCAGAGGTCGAGCGGGAGCAGCTCGACACGTTTTTCGATCAAGTGATCGACGCTGGCGCTGCGCCAGGTCTTTCGGTGGCGCTGATCAATGACGGGGAGGTCGTCTACACCCATGTTGCGGGCCTTGCCGATGTCGAGGCGGGGCAGCCAGTCACCAGCGACACGCTGTTTGAAGCTGCGTCCCTTTCCAAGCCGATCTTTGGCGCGCTTGCGGTGAGCCTTGCTGGCGACGGGATCATCGATCTCGACACGCCGCTCGCTGACTATCTGCCGCACCCTGATCTTGCGGGCGTGCCCGAGGCGGCGGTGATCACAGCGCGCATGGTGCTGAGCCATCAAACGGGCCTCCCCAATTGGCGAAGCGATGAGCCGGACGACACACTCAACTTCGCCTTCGCGCCAGGCAGCAGCTATCGTTACTCCGGCGAGGGCTATGAGTACCTGGCCGACGTGCTGATGCATCAGCTGGAGACGGATGATGCAGGCCTCAACGACGAGTTCCGGCAACGTGTCATTGTGCCGGCGGGTGCATCAGAGACACTGTTTCTGCAGGATGCCGATCAAATGGCGCGCACAGCCGCGGGGTATCGGCAAGGCGAGATCGTGGGGGAAGACGAGCCCGGCTCGGGCGCAGAGTTCGGCGCCGCGTGGTCGGTCCATTCTGCGGCCGCCGACTATGCGCGGGTGATGATGGCGCTGATGGACGGATCGGTGTTGTCGGAGGACGAGGCCGCTTTGTACTTCCAGCCGCAAGGGGTCAGCTTTCCCGCCGATGAGCCGAGCCTTGCTATCGGCCTTTCGGATTGGGCGCTCGGGTTTTCGATTTTTGAGATCCCGATCGGCAGGATCTACGCCCATGGCGGCAACAACAAAGGGTATACGAACTTTGTTGCGATCAACCCTGAAACCGCCTGGGGCTTTGTCATCTTCACCAATGAAGACCAGGCCAATGACCTGATGCTCCAAGCCACATTTTTCGCCGCAGGCCTGGCCGAGTAGCCATCACGACAGCTGGAACCGCCGACGCGCGGCGAGGGCTGTCAGGAACAGCATCACGATGGAGAAGAACGATTGGAGTGTCGAGACCAGGCGAACGACGAAACCGCCGACGCCTGGCTCCTTGTTGTCGCCATAAAGAAGAACGTCTTCAAAGCTCGTTCCCCGGCCCGGTGGGATCGCCCAAACATGGAAAGGCCTGACGACATTCCGTGTAGAGAAGGTGAGGGATGATACCGCTGCCTCGCGCTGCCCTTCAAAATGACATAGGCCCCGCGTAACCGGCAGGCATTCGAGGTTGGCAGGCGCCTGCCAGAGCCAAAAGAAAAAAGCGCAGGCGAGCGCGACCCCAATGGTCCACCCGAGCGGTCGCGTCATCGATCCGCCAAAATCGGAGGTGCGTTCGTAGGCATCCGTCAGGAGGCGGAGTGGGCTTCGCGGCGCTCGCGTCTCACGCATGGCGATGAGTTCGATTTTGTGGAACATCTGCTCTGCGTCATTGTTCCGCCCTTTGGCCATGGCGATTTGCAGGACCCTGGCCCCTTCGGCGATGGAGAGGAGGTTGTCCTCCCGCTCCTCTGAAGACAGAGCTTTGGTGCTATCAATCTGCTGCTGGACGAACTCCGGAATGCCCTCCTTCTTCCGCGCGGCATAGTCTTTGTCGAGAAAGACGAGTTCCTTGAAGAGCGCGCCGTCAAAGGCGCCGAGGGGGAAGGGGATCAGTCCATCCAGGCTCTTGCGCTGGTCTTTGTTGAGCTCTGTATAAAGATTGCCCTCAAACCGCGCGCTGTGAAACGCACGCCTCGCGTATCGGGCGTCGGCTGGCATCACCGATATGGGAAACTGGCAGCTTCCACTGAATGTCGCACGTTGAAAATACAGGCGGCTACTGCCGGCGCCTAGCTGATCAAACCGTGCCTCGTCGAACCAAACATCCCCTGAAAAAGTCGCGTCCCCAAACCAGGTGAACTTGGAGAAGGTCGCTTTGTCGAACCTCGCATCTCCCGAGAAGGCGGCGCTACCGAACGCGGCGTGCTGGTTGAAGGTTGTGCCACTGAAAGAGGCCCGCTTATTGAAGGTGGCGTCATCAAACCGAGCGTCTCCCGAGAACGTTGCGTCATCGAACTGTGTGTCTCCGGAGAAAGTAGCATCCTCGAACCTTGCGTCGCCGAAGAAATCCACATCCTCGAAACACATGTCTTTCGAGAAGGTCACGCCATCGAATTTGGCGTCCCCGAAGAAGGTGGTGTTGCTGAATAGGGCGTCGCCATAGAAGCTGGCTCTGTCGAACGAGGCAGTGCCATAGAAGCTGGCATTGCTGAACGATCCAACCCCACAGAAAGTCGCTCCGTTGAACTGAGCGGCATCCAAGAAGGTGGTTCTCCTGAACAGGGCCTCCCCAATGAAGGCTGTATTATTGAATACGCATGGTCCGAAGACTTTAGTCGTCGACTTTGTGCTGGGCCTCAGCCAAGAGCTAGAGAAATCGACTGCGGCCCCAGTTGTCCGGGCCTTCTCATTGTCCTGATCTGACCTCGACTGAGCCGCTGGCATACTGGGCATGAAATGTAGCACCACCCCGCGAAAGTCAGCTTCCGTACCTCGGTCGAGGGCTCGTCGCAGGCGCAATTCCAGTTCCTCTTGTAGAGGGATGTACTCGTCCTGCGTCCACGTCTCCTTTTCCGTAGGCGTTCCATCGGACCATGCGAGTGGCATGTGAAATCGTGTGTAACGACGCTTGCCTTCAGTATCAGTCGGATCGTTGTAGAGGTTTCGTTCCTCTGCGCGCCAATAGGTCTGGAGTGTCATGCCACTCTTCGTCCTCAATTTAGCGAGCCCGTTCCAGGAGAAGTCCTCCTCGCGCCAGCGGCCCCACCATTCTTTCTCGCGCTCTTCCGCTGTGGTCACGTTGCTCTTGCCCCATCTGTTCAGGTGATAGGTTAGAGCAGCAACCACGCGTCGTCATCCCGCACGCGAGCGGGCTCGCGCGCCGGGATCCATGGCCGAGCGGTGGCGCCCGCCGGTGGTCAGTGCGCCTTGGGTCCCGGCTCAGCGCTGTCGCGCTGTCCGGGATGACGGCGGGAGGCCCGTTCTCCTCATCGGGCTCACTGCGTCGTGGGCGGCTCAATCGGTTCGCCTTTGGCGCGGGCTTCGGCGAGGAGGCGGCCTTGTTCGGCGGTGATTTGGAAGACCGCCTCTGGGTTGGCGGCGCGCATGCCGAGGGCGGCGGCCTCCATGCCTTCGGCGACGGGGATCTCGCGGGCGCCCGTCTCCATGCCCGCGACGATCCGGGCAGCGGCTTCCTCCGCTGGCAGACCATTATCGATATTGGCGTCAGAGCTGCCGCGCACATCGCCGGTGGCGGTCAGCGAATTGGTCGCGATCGCCGTTTGCACCGAGCCCGGAAGAATGACGCTGACCTTGATACCGTAGGCCGTCTCAACCTCCGCCCGCAGCGCATCGTAATAGCCGCAGCAGGCATGCTTCGCCGCGCAATAGGCGGTGCGAAGCGGCGCGCCGACCCTGCCCGCAACCGAGCTCACCACGGCAAGATGACCGCTGCCGCGCTCCACCATCCCAGGCAAGACGAGCTGCGTCAGCCGGACGGGTGCGAAGAAGTCGATATCCATAATCTTTTCGTAGACGGAGAAGTCCGTATCAATCGCGAGGCTCCTTTGGCTGATCCCGGCATTGTTGATGAGAACATCAACGCCGCCTTGCCAGCTCTCCGCCTTCTGAACGATCGCGGGTAGGGCGTCATAATCGGTGGCTTCAAAGGGGAGGATCAGATGCTCCGCACCCGCCTCAGCAGACACCTCTTTCAGTGCATCCTCGCGCCGGCCTGAAAGGATGAGCCTTGCGCCCTTGGCGCCAAACGCCTTCGCCAGCGCCGCGCCAATGCCCGACGACGCGCCCGTGATCCATACGGTCTGTCCTGAAAACGTCATGGTGTCCTCCTGTGCTTTGGGAGGACACTAGGCGTTCACCGCCTCTTGGTCACGGGGAATGGCAGCTGGCGTTAGGTCGCCGGTGCCGTGCCTGCGCGCATGGCCTTGTCGAGTTTTTTCATCGCCTTTTGGATTTTCTCAAAGGCGCGAACCTCGATTTGGCGGATGCGCTCGCGGCTGACACCGTATTCGGTCGAAAGCTCCTCCAGGGTCTTAGGTTCCTCCGTCAGCCGACGTTCCGTGAGGATATGCTTCTCGCGGTCGTTGAGGTCACCCATCGCCTGTTGAAGCAGCTCCATGCGTGTCTGGAACTCGTCGTCCTGCGCAAGTTGAGCCTCGGCGTTGACGGCGTTTTCGTCAACGAGCCAGTCTTGCCACTCGGCTGTGCCCTCGCCATCCCCCCGCATGGGTGAGTTCAGCGAGTTGTCCCCGCCCGCCATGCGGCGGTTCATCTGCACGACATCGTCATGGGTGACGCCGAGCTTGGTGGCGATGTGCTCGACTTCGTCCGGCTTCAGATCACCTTCCTCGACGGCGTCGATCTGACCCTTCAGCTTACGGAGGTTGAAGAACAGCTTCTTCTGCGCCGCCGTGGTGCCGATTTTCACAAGGCTCCAGGAGCGCAGGATGTATTCCTGGATCGCCGCGCGGATCCACCACATCGCATAGGTGGACAGGCGGAAGCCCTTGTCAGGGTCGAATTTCTTGACCGCTTGCATCAGGCCGACATTGCCTTCGGAGATCACCTCACCGGTGGGCAGGCCATAGCCGCGATAGCCCATGGCGATTTTGGCCACGAGGCGCAGGTGGCTGGTGATCAGCTTCTGCGCCGCGCCGCGGTCGTCATGCTCCAAGAACCGCTTGGCGAGCATGAACTCCTCGTCCTTTTCCAGCATCGGAAATTTGCGAATTTCCGAAAGATAGCGCGACAGGCCGCCCTCAGGGGTCAGCGGCGCACCGCTGGTGGTCGTCAATGCATTCGTGGCCATAGATGGTCGTTCCTCAAAAGCCTCGGGCCCCGGTGGGCCAAAAGCTCATTCGTCCTCATTGAGGAGATGGTGACGATCGGGTCGGTTTTGAAGGGGCGCGGGCGTTAAGTCGAAGAGAACCTTGGCGCTTAGACCGCATCGACTGGAGAACGAGCGTTAAGGAGCCGCGTCCGGGAGTGCTCTCTCCACCACGTTGAACACATCACCTTTGGGACAATCTGATCCGGTGAGGAAATTGCTTCCCCTTTCAAACGTTATTTTTGCGACCGCGGGTGCCATCACAAAGCCGCCTGCGATGTTCGGAAAGGCGGCGTTCATCGAAGGCAATCGCTCTGCGGTTGGCGACATCGTCGGAGCATCTGGGAGGTTAATGGGTGCCACCTCAACAACGTTCACCGCACCTGGTTGCAGTCGGAAGACCAAAGCGCCTTCGGAGTAGCAGTTTGTCCTCGTCGTGGTGAGGTTCCCCGATTGCGTCACGGTGTCATGACCAACCCAAGCATAGTCCCCCAGCGGCACCCGGCGAATGTTCAGACCCAGACGACCGTCACTATCGGGATATGGCAGTATACGTCCAAAATTCCCGAAAACTATGCGGATGTCTCCCGACACGAATGTTTTCTCGTCAAGATCAACCCGCCTAATCAACGCCGTGTCAGGTAGGCCGTATGCCAATGATGGTGCGGCGTGAAACCTGTCCATCGCGATCAGAGCTTCGTCGTTCGAGCCTTCGAAACTAAAATCCTGTCCCAGTTTTGTGCTGCCACATGATGCCAGCAAAAACGCCAACACCACCCACTGCAATCTGCTTTTACCAACCACAAAACAGCCACTTCGCTTGTTTTACTCATGTCAGGAGTAGTCTCTTTTGTCACGTCGGGCAACGATTTGACCCGTAGGGAGACAATACAGCCCATACTCCGTGACCGTTAGACCGCGAGCGGCCTCGCGCGCAGGGACTCGAGGTCCTCTCGTGGGCTGGTTTCAAAGTGCATCGCTTGGCCCAATTGGCTGCCAAACAGACAACAGGGTGCCGCGTCCGGGAGTGCTCTCTCTCGACCACGTTGAACGGTAACCTCTGGGGCATGCCGATGGCTTGAGGCGCGAACGATTCAACGGCGGAGCATGAGTTCTTCTTCAACCGCCGCCACGGCAGCAAGGGCCGTCTCGTTTTGTTCTTCGAGATCGGGAGGCGTCGACACAATATGCCCAATCCACTGCGTCAGCTGTGGTTTAATGTCAGGATCAGTCCGAATGGCTTCCACAGCATCAGCCGCCGCCGTTTCAAAGGGGCCGGCGGGGCAATCCAAACTGTAAGTCTCTGACCCGGCTTCCAACTCAACGCAGGTTTGCCAGTAGTATTGTTGCGCGCGCGCCGGAATGAGTTGCCGAACCCTGTCACGATAAGCAGGAAGTGCAGCAAGGGGGCGGGAGATCGATTTGTTGTGGGCGAGGTAGATCTCAACCGCATCGATGACCGTTCGAGAACGCGGGAGGTTTTGTCTGCGCATGTCTTCGTAGGTGCTGGGGTTCAGATCGATGGCCTGCCACTGGGAGGCGTGATAGAAATCGACAAGGACACGCCAGCAATGATCGGTACACTGCTGGCCGGACTCAATGAAGTCCAAGGAGCGCAACCCAGCGTCACGGGCTTGCATGAAAGATACGCGTTGCGCGTCGGTGAAGTGGATGGAGCTCTCTAGCTCGCGCTTCAGTTCAATGAGCAACGCGGTCTCATGATCATGGAGACTTCGTTCGTCATTCCAATTCGAGACCTGAATGCCCACGAACACACCGATAACGACAATGACGAAGTCAATGCCAACGGCGAACCAATTCTGTTCACGGATGTGTTCGGTGAGGCGGCGCAGGATCATCGTGTACCCCTCTTAGAGGGCTGCAAGCTTCGCTCGCAGCTTTTGGAAGTCGTCTGGCGGCTCGGTTTCAAAGCGCATGGTATCGCCCGTGACCGGATGGTCAAAGCCCAAGATTGCGGCATGCAAGGCCTGGCGTTTGAAGGCGCGAACGGCGTCTCGTGCGCCTACGGTGACCTCGTCATCGCCGCCGAGACCGGCAACGCCAGCTTTGCCGTAGAGCCTGTCGCCGATGAGCGGGTGGCCGGTTGTCGAAAGATGCACCCGGATCTGATGCGTGCGGCCCGTCTCGAGGGTGCACTGGATCATGCTCGCGATCGGCTCGCCTGCGACCTTGCCGCGTCCAGCGCCATAGGCTTCTAGGCGCCTATAGTGCGTCACCGCTTCGCGGGCGTCGGGGCGCTCAAAGCTCCAATCGGCCTCCCGCTTGAGGCGGTCCTTGGTCGAGCGAGCGATGGGGATATCGATGGTGCCGGATGCTGGCCGTGGATCGCCATGGCACAGCGCAAGATAGCTGCGGTCAATGTCGTGCACAGAGAAAAGCCGCCGAAGGCCGCGATGCGCGTCGTCATGCTTGGCGACGACCATGACGCCCGATGTGTCCTTATCCAGCCGATGCACAATGCCGGGCCGCGCCACGCCGCCGATCCCTGAGAGGCTGTCGCGGCAATGGTGGAGAAGGGCGTTGACCAGGGTCCCTGTCCAGTTGCCCGCCGCGGGGTGCACCACGAGCCCCGCCGGTTTGTTGAGGACGACGAGGTGCTCGTCCTCAAAGAGGATGTCGAGCGGGATGTCCTCAGGCTCCGGGTTCGCTTCTTTCACCGGCGGCGGCACGAGGGAGATCGTCTCGCCCTCCACCACTTTGTGGGTGGGGTCAGTCATGGCCTCATCGGTGATGGTGAGGGCGCCCTCTTTGATCAGCGCCTTGATTTGCGTCCGCGAATGACCGGTCCGTTCGGCCAGCCAACGGTCAATGCGCTCGCCGGCGCCTTCGGTCACGGTGATGATGATCGGATCTTGCACCAGGTAGCCGGTGCAAACTTTGCGCGTTTCTGTCAAATGCTGCGCGCTATGACAGATCCAACTCCCCCCGCCCCCAGCCATGCCGCCGCCAAGGGCCTCGCCCTCGGCCTTGGTGTTCTTTTGCTCGGCGGCACTGCGCTTTTGATCACCTTGCTCGTCACACGTTCGCCCGATGCGCCGGCGGACACCCAGCCCTTTGATGTCGTCCTTGGGAGCGACGAGCGCATTGACGATGTGTCGCTAGAAGGCGGCCGCGCGCTCTTGTTGATCGAGAACGAGACGGGCCAGCAACGCCTTGTGCTTGTGGACCTCACAACCGGTACGGGAGAATCCGTATGGGACGAAACCAACTGAACGAAACGTAATCGAGCGTGGCGGCAATGGCCCTTTTTTCGCCCAAGCCGCAGCGCCATCTGCCGTCAGAGAGGTTGCTTCCGCAGCCTTAGGCGGGGTGCCGCTCCCCCTCGTTCCCCCTCGAAGGTGCCCCGCCGTTTCTCTCCTTAGGCCGTCTTGGCTGCGAGCTTCTCAGCACGCTGACGCATGATCGCATCACCTGCAAAGAGCGCGGCTGCGATCCAGATCGCTATGAAGCAGAACTGGTGGGCGCGGGTGAACGGCTCGCCGTCGATCAGACCAATGATGAACTGCAGCGTTGGGCCGATGAATTGCAAAAACCCGATCGTGGACAAGGGAAGGCGGCGTGCGCCGATCGCGAACATCAACAGCGGTACGACGGTCACGGGTCCGGCTGAGATCAGCATCAGCGTAACACCTGTGCCCGTACCAAATGCAGGCTCGCCTGCCGCGCCGACGAACAGGAGGTAAAGAGCTGCGACCGGCGCAAGGAACAGGGTTTCGATGAAAAGCCCGGGCATCGCGCCCACCGGTGTCATCTTCCGCAAATAGCCATAGAGGGTGAAGCTGATGGCCAAAATCATCGCAACAAGCGGGAAGCTGCCGCCATAGATGGTGAGGATCGACACGCCCACGGCGGCGAGTGCTACGGCCGCCTTTTGCAGGGTGCTGAGTGTTTCGCGGAGAAACACCACGCCGACCAGCACATAGATCAGCGGGTTGATATAGTAGCCAAGCGATGCCTCAAAGATCTGCTGGCTCTGCACCGCGGCGATATAGACCAACCAGTTGACGGCGATGATGAAGGACGAGCCGAGCAGCGAAAGCATCACCTTTCGATCACCCAGCGCTTGCTGCACATCGGGCCACTGACGGCGCGCTGCGATGATCAGTGCACCAAAGGGCACCGACCACAAAACACGGTGCACCAGCACCTCATCCGGGCCAACGCCGCGCAGCGCGATCAGGTAGATCGGCAGGAGGCCCCACATCGTGTAGGCCGCGACCGCTGCGAGAACGCCTGTTCGGGTGTCGCCGGGTGGGGATACGCTTGGCTGTGGTGTTTGGTTGCTCATCGGCGGCCTCTAGCAGCGGGCGAAACGGTCTGCACGCGCAGATCGGGCACGGAACTGGGGACGCTCGATGCAAAGTGAAAGGGGTCTGGCGTTGACGCGAGGCCTTGCCGGTCGATAGGGCCTGATCCCATCTTCCCGGAAGGATCCTCCTATGGCGACGACCTTGCCCCAACTGACCCCGCAAGAAGCGGTCATCTACCTCATGATCATGGCCTCGGCCTCAGACGGCTCGATCCACGAGGCGGAGCTGCGGGCCATTGGACGGGTGGTGCGGTCCTTTCCGCTTTTTCAGCCAGAGCACGAGCAGGAGCTAACGGCCCATGCGGAGCGGGCGGCGCAGCTGATGGCCTCGGACGGCGGCATGCATAAGGTCATCGACTCGGCGAAAGCGGCCTTGCCATCACATTTGAGTGAGACCGCATACGCGGCTGTGCTTGACGTGGTGACGGCCGATGAGTCGCTCAATCTCGAAGAGCTGCGGATCCTGGAGCTGATCCGTGACAGCCTGTCGATCGGCGACGAGGGTGCCGCGGCCATCGAACATGCCGCGCGGGCGCGTCACATGACCGTCGAAGCCCCCCTCTAAAGGGCTCCGTACGTGCGCCCGCAGCCGCTCGCGCTCGCAATCCTGACGATTGAGCCTGGCTGCTATTCGAGCCAGCGCCTTGAGGCGGCCGCGCGGGCGCGTGGTCATGATGTCCAATGCCTCGATACGATGGTTTGCTCTTTGCACGTCCAATCAGGTGATCTTTCGGTGCACCACCGGGGGCAGTGTTTGCCATCCTTTGATGCTGTGATCCC
>JBCDLG010000080.1:0-15192 GCA_038745625.1 Pseudomonadota bacterium
GAAGAGCTCTTGGAGACCACCGCACGCCTCTTCGGGCCGATGCCGGGCGGCCTGGGGATCGGGGTGATGCTGGTCGGCGCCCTTCTCGCGGCATCCACGGGCATCGTCGGCGCGACCGTCGTGACCATGGGCCTCCTCAGCCTCCCCACCATGCTGAAGCGCGGCTACTCGCCCGCCCTCTCATCAGGGTCGATCGCGGCAGCGGGGACACTGGGCCAGGTCATCCCACCGTCGATCGTCCTCATCCTGCTCGGCGATGTGATGTCCAACGCCTACCAAGAGGCGCAGATCAGCCAGGGGATCTTCTCGCCCGAGCCGATCTCTGTGGGTGACCTCTTCGCCGGGGCTTTGATCCCCGGCTTCCTCCTGGTGGGGATCTATCTCGCCTATCTCGGCACGGTCGCGCTGATCCGTCCCCAGATGAGCCCCGCAGTACCGTCGGAAGACCGCTACAGCCTCCAGGAAGGCCTCAGCGCCGCGATCAAAACCCTGCCCGCGCCTTTGTTGCTGATCGTCGCAGTCCTCGGCTCGGTCCTCACCGGCGCCGCCACTGCGACCGAAGCCAGCGCCATCGGCGCCGTCGGCGCGGCCCTCATTGCGGGGAGCAAGAAGGCGATCGCATCGGGCCGTGCCAGGCAGCTCGCGATTGCCGGTATCGCCGCCGCGATCGTCCTCATCCTGCTGGTCGGCCAATTCGACCTCCGCCTCGGCCGGGAAGCGGCGTTGCCGGATCAAATCGCCATCGCCCTCGCGCTGCTCGCGACGGCTGTGCTCGCGGCGGGCACGCTCGCCTCGGTCTGGTCGCTTTGGAAGGACTGCCTGTGGGATGTGCTGCAGCGCACCACAGAGGTCACCAGCATGGTGTTCACCATCCTGATCGGCGCCGCGCTTTTCAGCCTCGTCTTCCGCGGCCTGGGCGGCGATGACACGGTCGCGAGCGCGCTTGAGGCCGCACCAGGCGGTGTGGTCGGTGCGTTGCTCGCGGTCATGGTCGTGATGTTTGTCCTCGGGTTTTTCCTCGACTTCATCGAAATCACGCTGGTCGTCGTACCGCTTGTCGCGCCGCCACTCTTGATGGCCGGGGTGGATCCTGTTTGGTTGGGGGTCCTCATGGCAGTCAATCTGCAGACGAGCTTCCTGACGCCGCCCTTTGGTTTTGCGCTCTTCTACCTGCGCGGCGTGGCCCCGCCGGAGGTGCCAACCACGGCCATTTACAAAGGCGCGATGCCCTTTGTCGGCATCCAGATCGCCATGCTGATCATTCTTGCCTTTTGGCGTGATCTTGCCACCTGGCTGCCTGAGCGGATTTATGGTTGAAAGGGTAAACCTATTCAGCCGGAGCTGACCGATGTTTCAGAGCTTTGACCCCGTTTCCGATCGTTCCTTTGGCGCGAAGCATGTGCCGCTCCTGCGCGCCCGTTTGAAAGAACTGGGCCTCGACGGCTTTCTTGTTCCGCATGATGATGAATATCTCAATGAGTATCTGCCCTCTTGCAACGAGCGCCTCCTTTGGGTGAGCGGCTTTTCGGGTTCGGCGGGTTTTGGGATCGTGCTCACCGAGAAGGCGGCCGTTTTCTCCGATGGCCGCTACGCGGTGCAACTGCCCGACCAAGTTGATGGTGATGTCTTTGAACGGCTGATGACCCACGACATCACGCCGCAAGCTTGGCTGCGACAGAATGCTGGCGCAGGCGCGGCGATCGGTTTCGATCCGATGCTCTTCTCTGAAGGCTCGCTCAAACCGTTTCAAACGGCAGCTGCCAAGGCAGGTTTCTCCCTGGTTCCAACGCACGTGAACCCGATCGATGAGGCGTGGGCTGATCGTCCTGAAGCTCCGGCCGCGCCGGTTCATCCGCACCCACTTGAGCATGCTGGCGAGGACGCGGCCGCTAAGCGGGCTCGGATTAGCGCGGCGGTGAGCGAGATGGGCGCGGATGTTGCGCTTCTGACCTCACCATCGTCGCTGGCGTGGCTCTTCAACATTCGCGGCGGCGATGTGCATGCCGCGCCGCTGCCTTTAGGCCGTGCCTTGATCTTCTCGGATGGCTCGGCGGAGCTTTTCCTCGATCCCCGGAAAGTGACGGACGAGCTCCCAGCCCATCTTGGCAACAGTGTCGGCCTTCAGCCAGAGACGGCGATCGACGCGCGACTTGAAACGCTGGGCCAAGAAAAACGCTCTGTCCTGGTCGACCCGGGCCTCACGCCGGTCCGCTATGTGCGCACGCTGGAAGCCCAAGGTGCCAGTCTCGTTCGTACCGAAGACCCTTGCGCCCTTCCTCGCGCGATCAAAAACGAAGCCGAGCGCGAAGGTGCGCGCCAGGCCCATTTGCGCGACGGCGCCGCGGTCACCCGCTTTCTTCATTGGCTGAGCCAGGAAGGCCCCTCCGGCAAGGTGACCGAGATCGATGCGGCGCAAAAGCTCGAGAGCTTTCGCCAGGAGACTGGCGCGCTTCGCGATATCAGCTTTGACTCCATCACCGGCTCTGGTGCCCACGGCGCGATGGCGCATTACCGGGTCACAAAGGAGACCAACCGCGCGATGCAACCGGGCGAGCTGTTTCTCATCGATTCCGGTGGGCAGTACCAAGACGGTACCACCGACATCACCCGGGTCATCGCCATTGGCGAGCCCACAGAGGAAATGCGGGAGCGCTACACCCTTGTCCTCAAGGGACATATCGGCCTTGGCATGGCGCGGTTCCCGAAGGGAATATCCGGCCATCAACTCGATGCTCTCGCGCGCCTGCCGCTTTGGACGCGCGGTTTCGACTTTGACCACGGCACGGGCCACGGCGTGGGCAGCTACCTTTCCGTGCATGAGGGACCGCAGAAGATCTCCAAACATCCGATTGCCCAGGCCCTGGAGCCGGGGATGATTTGCTCGAACGAGCCCGGCTACTACAAGGAAGGCGCCTACGGGATCAGGATCGAGAACCTTGTCCTCGTCACCGAGGCGGAGCCGATCGACGGCGGTGAGCGGCCGATGATGGCGTTTGAGAACCTGACCATGGCGCCGCTGGAGCGCGAACTGATTGTCACTGACCTCCTCACGCCGGAGGAACGGCGCTGGGTTGACGCCTATCACGCCGAAGTGGCGGCCAAGATCGCGCCTTTGCTGCCCGAGATGGACGCGGTATGGCTCGAGGAACGGTGCGCTGCTCTGACCTAATGGGATCGCTCGGTAAACGTGGTAGCTGCGCTTGGAAGCGCGCCCAGGGTGTGAAACATCAGTTTTACACCCAAAGCGGGTGCCGAAGGACGGGGTCATGGACGAGAGCACGCTTGAACAGCTGAAGGCGAAGGCATTTGAACGCTTTCCCATCGCGTTCGTCCTCACCAACCCCAACATCAAGGACAACCCGATTGTCTATGTAAACCGGTCGTTCGAGCGCCTCACCGGCTATGCTGCCGACGCAGCGATCGGGCGCAACTGCCGTTTTTTGCAGGGACCCAAGTCCGATCCAGACGAAGTCGACGCCATTCGCGAAGCCATCGCCAATGGCGAGCCGCACCACGGCGTGATCCTCAATTATCGCGCTGACGGGACGACGTTTCGAAACGAGCTGTCGATGGAGCCGATCTTTGACGAAGACGGACATTTGTCCGCCTTTCTAGGCCTCCAAAGGGATGCGGATGCGCACAATCTCGATCGTGAGCGCGTGGAAAGGCAGCTCAAAGAGATTCAGCACAGGGTCAAAAATCACTTGCAAATGGTGGTGTCCATGATCCGCCTTCAGTCGCAAAGGGCTGACGAAGGGATCCCGACGATCGACTATGCGGCCCTCGCCTATCGGGTCGAAACCCTGCAGCTTCTCTACCAGGAGATGAACAAAAGCGAGGAGGACGCAGCCGTTCCCATGGGGGCCTATGTGTCACGGATCGCCACCACCATCGGGCACCTCGAAGGGCGAGAAAACATCCGTCTCAATATCAACACGGAGAGCTTTTTCGTCTCTGTGGAAACAGCAGCGCGGATTGGATTGCTCAGCTCCGAGATCATCACCAACGCTTTTCAGCACGCCTTTGTCGGCCGTGCGGCTGGCCTTGTGCAGGTCAGCCTTAAGCAGCTGTCCGGCGGCATCATGCGCCTTGAAGTGATGGATGACGGCATTGGTCTGCCCCAAGAGATCAATTGGCCCAAGGGCAACACCATGGGCGCCTCTGTCGTCAGGGCGCTGCTGCAGGGTGTCGAGGGTACAATGAACGTTGCGCGGGGGCGCGCGGGAACCACGATGAGCATCGATGTTCCTCTTCACGACGGATCGTCCGAGCATGCCAACTAGTTTGTTTGTCAGCTTGGTCCTGATGGCCCAAACTGTCACCACGCCGGAGGTCTTTGACGTTGAAGTCGTCAACACCTACCCGCATGAGACCGACGCGTTCACACAAGGCCTGCTTTTCGCCGACGGGGTTTTGATCGAAAGCACCGGGCTTGAAGGCGAGTCACGCCTTCGGAAACTGAGTATACGGACCGGTCGCCCCACCCAAGAGATTAAGCTGCCCGACGACGTTTTTGGCGAAGGCACTGCACTGGTCGGTGATCGGCTTGTGACCCTGACCTACCGCGCCGGGGAAGGTTACGTCTTTGACCTTGAGACGCTCGAGCAAACCGCGGCCTTTGCCTATACCGGCGAAGGTTGGGGCCTGACCTATGATGGCGAGCGCTTGATCATGAGCGACGGTTCATCGTTTCTGCGGTTCTTAGACCCTGATACCTTTGAAGAAACCGGCCGCCTCCAAGTGACGCTCAGTGGGCAGCCTTTACGCCGGATCAATGAACTTGAGTATATCGACGGCCAGGTCTGGGCCAATGTTTTTGTCCAAGATTGGCTCGTTCGCATTGACCCTGAAACGGGGGTGGTGACGGCCGTCGCTGATCTCAGCCAACTTTTTCCGCGGGCGGAGCGCAATGAACCGCTCCGCGATGTGCTGAACGGCATCGCCTATGAGGAGCAGTCAGGACGGTTGTTCGTGACCGGAAAGAACTGGCCCACCCTGTTCGAAGTGAAACTCACACCGCGAGGATAAGACGCCATGCCTGGCCTTTGGTACCAAGACTTCGAAGACGGGCAGGTCTTCGACCACGAATGGACACGGACGATCACAGAAGCGGACAACACCTGGTTCTCGCTGATGACGATGAACCCGCAGCCGCTGCATATCGACCACCACAAGGCGGCAGAAACAGAGTTCGGCCAACCACTCGTCAACAGCCTTTTCGCCCTAGGCCTGCTCGTCGGCATGACAGTGAACGACACGACGCTGAACACCACCGTGGCGAATTTAGGGTTTGAAAAAGTGCGCTTCCCCGCGCCTCTTTTCCACGGCGATACGGTCCGTGCCAAAACGACGGTGATCGGTCTTAGGCCCTCAAAATCACGTCCTGGACAGGGCGTCGTCACCTTCCACCATGAACTTTTCAAACAAGATGGAACGCTGGTCGCCTCGTGCGAACGGGCAGCGCTGATGATGGCGCGGCCAGACGGCGGCTAGCGGGCTGAACCGCTCTGCCAAGCATCCACGATCGATGCCAGAAGATCCTCACGTGACGGCGGCATCGACGAGGCGGCGGGATGCGCCGGATGCGGACAAGCACCAGGTTTCAGCCTGCTGATCATAACCTGCTCCACAAACGGCTTGTCCCTCTGGGCTATATCGACGGCGGCAACCTCCTCGGCGCCTTGACCAAGCGCGTGGTCAATGACGACCGATGTCTGCGCCGACAGCTTCGCGGGCAGCACGTCCTGGCTGACCACATCGAGACAAACGCCCAAGCCTGGCAACGTCGGACGGGAGAGAACATCCGTGAGCGGACCGGTATCGCTGGCCAGGAGCTCTTCAGCCGAATCGAGCCCCACCATCAGCGGAATTTGCTGCCCGGCCATCGCGCTCAGCTGCTGCGCGAGATCAACAACGACAGCCGCCATGATGGGCCGGACCTCATCATCGAGCGCACCGAGTTGGAGAACGCTCATCGGCGGTCTTCCATCGGGCAAGCGGAAGACGTTCTGGAGCACGTCGGCCGCCGACAGCGCCGAGGC
Organism: Pseudomonadota bacterium; assembly: GCA_038745625.1. Lineage (GTDB taxonomy): Bacteria > Pseudomonadota > Alphaproteobacteria > Caulobacterales > Parvularculaceae > Parvularcula. Next base: position 6,042 of record JBCDLG010000080.1, read on the forward strand.
GGCTTCGCTAAAGAACGGCCGCAGGCGCGGATCATGGGCGGCGACGCTCAGCTTGGCGCCCAGGCTGCGCGCTGCTTCGCCAAAATCGCTGCTCTCGGCACGGTGGTGACAGGCATCGATCACGGCGGAGAGGCTTGGGCTCACACTGCTCGCAGGACGGAACGTCTGCGCTGCGCTTTCTGAGCGGCGCATCAGCCCACGGAGAACAGCAAACTCGCCAAGCGATAAGGGCTCAGCCACAACGCCAATGGCGGCGGCGACCTGCTCCGGCGCCATCATGCCGAAGGGGATGAGCGCGGCTTCGACATCGACGATATCGGCGCCGCCGCCGAAGCTCTGGGCAAAGCCGCTTGAGGGATCAATCAGAAGGAGGCGTCCCGAAAACCGTGTACGGAGCAGGCTACGGAAGATCACTGCGAGGCTGCAGCTCTTCCCCGACCCCACCTCGCCTGTGAGGATCAGGTTCGCGCCAAGAAGCGCCTGCGCGTCGAGCACGAAAGGAACGGGGCCAGCTCCCCAGTCGGCCTCGCCGATCGGCAACGGCGCGACAACGCCTTCGGTGTGGATAGCATGACGCTCCGTGGGCGTGAGAGGACGCAAAGGCGCGCCGATCGGCAGCGCGGTCACGTCTGACATAGGCGATGGATCGATTTCAACGATCACAATATCGTCGGGATGCGGAGCTGTCACCGGCACCAGAGCATCGAGCGCAGCGATGGTGCCGTAAACCTCCGCGCCCTGCCCCAACGCCACGGGCGTCCCTGGCAAAAGGGCTTGGGCCTCAGCCTGCTGGCGAGGAATGGCAGCGGTAATCGAGTCGCGCAAAATGGCGATCACGGTGCCGATCGGTGCGGCCGGTTCCGGCGCCTCGTCTGGGAAAATCTCAGAAGCAATGCGGGCGAAGGCGCTCATATTCAGCTGTCCTGGTGGAGGGTCGGAATGTTGAGCCGCAGCATCATGCGGCCATCAGGTGGTCGAAAGGTCTCAATCGCGATCATGCTGGTGCTCTCACCCAGATGGATTTGCTTCAGCTCATCATGGGTCGGTTGATCCGTACCGCGCGGAAGCAAGAGCTCGAGAACGATCAGCGACTCGTCCGCATGGGTCGATGATTTAAGGCGCACACCAATCGACTGAGGAACGCGGCCATTGCGCGCGATCAGCGAGAAGAGCGAATGAAGATAGTCGCCGATCTCCTCGTTCGACAACCGACTCATCGGAAGTTCGTGGTCGAGGATCACCTCGGTGACAAAAAGGCGGCCGTGGAAATCACGAATGAGACCTTTGACCACAGTGGCGACATGGCCGCCCGTTGGCTGCGGTTCAGGCTCGGGCTCGGGTTGCTCCAGCGCTGCAACGTCTGCGGCCTCGGGCCCCGCGTTGGCTTCCTCCTCCGCGACGCCTTTGTTAGCGGCAGCAAGAATGGCATCGATCCGCTCAAGGAGGATACTGGCCGAGTGAAGGATATGCTCAAGATACTCGTCACGCTTCTCCGCCGGAACAGCGATATCACCGGTTTCTTTCAAAAGACCGGCGAAGCCGGTTATGGCGTTGAGGGGCGTACGGAGCTCATGATTGAGGCCAGACAGGAGCGCTCTTTGCGCACCGTGCGCTTCGTCGGCACGTTCGCGCGCCTGGGCAAGCTCTTCCTCAGCGCGGCGCAACCGCAGCGCGAGGTCGTAAGCGCGCCGACGCGCGCTGCCCTCGAGGCCCTCTGCTCTTACCGCCAAAGCCGCCATTCTGTCTCATCGCTCGGGTGTGGCTGCACCCGTTAGGGCTACGGCAGGCAAGCTTAACTGATGGTTAAGCCTGTTCGGCGGGAGCCGCTTTGTCGGCGCGCTGCTTCTCGATCCGGGCCTCAAGCACCGACGGCGGGACATAGCAGAGGACCCTGTCACCCAGTCTGAGCTCAATGGGGGCGGCCGACGAATCGAACAGCAATTGCTCGTCCCGCTCCACCAGGATGATGAAGCCGTCCTCATCCATCGCCTCGGCGAAGCGCTCCGGCGGGTAGGCCTCAGAGATCCGCGTCATCTGAAACCCCCAACCGCCATAGTGCCGCCGCATCAGGTCCTCGAGCGCCATCGGCTTGGAGAAAAGCGGCCGTCCTTTGAGGGCATAGGACACACTTCTGCGATTATCGTCCAAGCTATGCGCCGACAGCTGAAAGGTGCGTGCACGGTCAAATTCGAGGGCCAGGTCGGTACAGACGAGCGCGTTGTGGCTATCGCTTCCGGTCACCGCAAGCAGCGTGCCGTAGTGGTTGAGCTCAATGTCATGCTCGGCCACCTCGGACAGGATCTCGCCGTAGAACGTCTCCAATCCTTCATTGCGTGCGGCGCGGAGAGCCCGGTAGCTCGGGTCGGTGATCAGTACGGGAACCTCAAGCTCGCGCAGCTTGACACCAAGCGCCGCCGCCCAGGGCGACGCGCCGACGATCAAGACACCCGGCTTACCCTTTTGCGCGAGGCCCAGAAGACGGCCCAACGGTGCGATCGAAAAGCCGTGTGCGACCACGGTGGCGAACACCATAGCGAAGGCAAGCGGCACCATCTTGGCCCCGTCATCAAAGCCGATCTCGACCATCTTTTCGGCAAAGAGGCCGGAGACCGCCACGGCCACGATCCCGCGCGGCGCGATCCACGCGATCAGGGCACGCTCGGGCCATTTGACCTCCGTTCCCATAAACGAGGCAAAGATCGTCAGAGGCCTAACGAGCACCAGCATGACAACCACGAAGGCCACATCGCGCCAGCCAATATCGAACAGAACGGCCGGCGACAGGCTTGCTGTCAGTAGGATGAAAACGCCTGACACGAACAAAATCGCGATATTCTCTTTGAAGTGCAAAAGCTGGTTGATGCTGGGCAGCTTGGCGTTGGCGAGCGTGATCCCCATCACCGTGACCGCGAGGAGGCCCGCCTCTTCCTGCAGCTGATTGGCTGCGGCGAAACACAGAATGACGATGACAAGGAGGACCGGTGTTTTGAGGAACTCCGGCACCCAGCCCCTCATAAAGGCTCGGGCGACGAAGAGACCGAGGCCGATTCCCCAGGCCACGGAGAAGATGGCGCCGAGTGCGAGGGTGCCGCCAATCTCATACATCGCCAACGCTTTGGGGCCTGGCTGGCTGAGGTGATAGGCTTCGTACACAATCACTGCGAGAAGCGCGCCGATCGGGTCGTTGACGATCCCTTCCCAACGCAAAAGCGTCGCCGGGCGGCTTGAGAGTTTCGCCTGACGCAGGAGCGGTCCGATCACGGTTGGTCCCGTCACCACCATGATGCCGCCGAAGAGAAGCGCCGTGGGCAGACTGAGGCCCGCCACATAATGTCCTGCCGCGGTGCCGAGCGCCCAAGCGATCAATGCTCCGGGCACTACCAAACGGCGCACACCTTTGCCAACCTCTTGGAGCTCGTCGAATTTGAGCTGCAGCCCGCCCTCAAACAGGATAATTCCAACAGCGAGCGAGATCAGCGGATCATAGATGTCCCCAAACGTCTCACGCGGTGACAAGACGCCGAAAACCGGGCCGAGCAAGATCCCGGCGATCGACATCAGGACAATGCCGGGGGCGTTGATCCGCCAGGCGAGCCATTGCGCGCCGACGCCAGCGAGACCCACCAGGGTCACGGTGAAAATGATATCCGGGCTCACCGAATAGCCGGTCCAGCTGTCTTAGCTGTCCTTAAAGTTCGGTTCGCGCTTCTCGATGAAGGCATGCATGCCCTCTTTCTGGTCGGCCGTGGCAAAGACCGAGTGGAACACACGCCGCTCGAAGAGAACACCCTCGGACAGCGTGGTCTCGAAGGCGCGGTTGATGCTTTCCTTGACCATCATCGTGGCGGGGCGCGAGAAGCTGGCGATCTTCTTGGCGGCTTCCAGCGCGGTATCGATAAGCTCGGCCGCAGGAACCACACGGCTGACCAATCCGCTGCGCTCGGCCTCCTCTGCGCCCATCATCCGGCCGGTCAGGCACATATCCATCGCCTTGGCCTTGCCAACAAAGCGAGCGAGGCGCTGCGTGCCGCCCGAGCCCGGAATCGCGCCGATGGTGATCTCAGGCTGGCCAAACTTCGCGTTGTCCGCCGCAATGATAAAATCGCACATCATGGCCAGCTCGCAGCCGCCGCCGAGCGCGTATCCCGCGACCGCCGCGATAAGCGGCTTGCGGGTGCGCGAGGCCTGTTCCCAATTCGCGGTGATGAAGTCCTCAAGGTAGACGTCAATAAAGCTCTTATCGGCCATTTCCTTGATGTCGGCGCCAGCCGCGAAGGCTTTTTCCGAGCCGGTCAGGACGATGCACGAGATCTGCTGATCCGCGTCAGCAGCCAAAAGCGCGTCGGTCAGCTCGTCCATCAGCTCCTTGTTGAGCGCGTTCAGCGCCTCAGGCCGGGCGAGCCGGATAATCCGGACGCGGTCGTCGGTATCAGTCTCTAAACATTTGTAAGCCATAGGATTCTTCGTCGCCTCCCGAGGGGGTCTCGCATGCAGAATGCGGCCGCGCTTAGACTTCTCGCTGCGGCGAGACAACCACCTCGCTCTGGCCGCCGCGAAACGTCTCAGCGGGGGTGACGCAGCGGGCAAGCATCGCTATCTGCGAGCGCTGAACCGCACGAGCCTGAGGACACGTCATGGAATTTTTCACATCGCCGAGCCTGATCGCGATCTTTCTGTTCATCGGCTCTTTTGCTGTTCTGAACGCGGTGGAAAAAGGTCGTTGGGACTGACCGGCCGGTAACGGCGCGGCGCAATGCTCGTCCCCAGCCTTCTTCTTATCGTTGGCCTCGCTGTTCTCCTGTTCGCAGGCGACCGGCTGGTGCGCGGCGCTGCCAACCTCGCGAAGCTTGCTAATGTTCCTCCACTGATTGTCGGCCTCACTGTGGTTGCGTTCGGGACGTCAGCACCCGAATTGGTGGTAACGATCAGAGCGGTGCTGGGCGACGCCGCAGGCATCGCCATGGGCAACATTGTCGGCTCGAACATCGCCAATGTGCTGATGGTGCTCGGCCTGCCTGCGATCATCTTTCCGATCGCTATGACCGTGCCGCGGTTGCGGCTGCATGGCGGGGCGCTTCTTTTGGCGACGACGGTCTTCTGCGGCATGGTTTACCGCAGCGGCGTGATCGGCACGTTGGAGGCCGTGGTCTTCACCATCGGCATGCTGATGTATTTTGGCCTGATGGTGATCGAGAGTCGAACGGGAAGTGGCGCGGCCAGCGAGGTTGACGAGGTCACCGCGGAAAATCCCGACCTTCTGCCGACGTTGGGCCTTCTTGCGATGGGGCTCATCGGTCTGCCCGTCGGGGCGACGCTGCTCGTCGACAATGGCGAGCACCTGGCCATGATGCTCGGTGTGCGCGAGGAGATCATTGGACTCACCATTGTTGCGTTCGGAACATCGCTCCCTGAACTCGCCACCGTGCTCGCTGCGGCGCTCAAAAAGGAAGAGAGCGTGGCCGTCGGCAGCATTGTCGGCTCGAACATTTTCAACATGCTGTTTGTGGGGTCTGCGGCCGGCTATGCGGGCACGGCTCACTTCTCAAAAGCGGCCCTGGCCATCGATATCCCTGCGATGATCGCGGCCACGCTTTTTGTAAGCCTGTTGATCATGACCAAGACGACCTATGGCCGGACGCTCGGCATCGCGAGCGTCGCCGTCTATCTTGGCTATATCATCGTCCTCGGAACGGCGGCGCACTGATGACGCGGCGGGTGCTGATCACCGGCGGCGCCAAGCGGCTCGGCAAGATCATTGCCGAGACCTGCGCCGCTGATGGCTGGCAGCCGGTCATCCACTACAACGCCTCCGGCACCGAAGCCGCAGAGGTCGCCAAGCACCTCGGCGGCGTAGCGGTGGGCCAAGCACTCGAAGCGCCCGGCGCGAGCGAAGCCTTGATTGCAAAGGCGGTGAAGGCGGCTGGCGGGCCGCTTCATGCGCTGGTCAATTCCGCCTCCATCTTCGAGTACGACACCGCCCAGGCGATGACGGAGGAGTCGCTTCTCAAGAACTTCCGCATCAACGCGATGGCGCCACTCCTCCTCGCCAAGCACTTCGCAGCGCAAGCCGAGGACGGCGCGGTGATCGTCAACATGCTCGATCAGAAGATCGCTAACCCCAACCCCGATCATTTCAGCTACACGGTCAGCAAAGAGGCGCTCCACGGCGTTACCCGCAACCTCGCGCAGGCGTTCGCGCCGAAGATCCGCGTGGTGGGCGTGGCGCCTGGCTACAACCTACCCTCCCCCGGGCAGTCGGATGAAAAGTTCGAACGGCTCGCGCCCACAGTGAACATCCTTGAGAAGCGGCTTGACCCCAAGGACGTCGCGGGTGCAGTGCTCTTTGCGATGACCAACAAAGCGATCACAGGACAGGTTCTGCTTGCCAGCAATGGCGAGCATTTGAAGCCCGCAGCCGGTGACATTCAGCTTGCGGACTAGGCACCGTGCACATTCCCGAACTTTCTACCGGCTATTATGCCGTTTTTCTTGAGGACCTGCGCCTTGATGTGCGCCTCGGCATCTTGCCGAGCGAGAGAGCGGCGCAGCCGGTATCGTTTCACATCGCTGCCATCGTGGCGCGCATCGGCCCGGGCGACGGGATTGAGGACGTGGTCGACTACAACCATTTGCGCGACACCGTGCTCGATATCGTCGAAGGCGGCCCGGTGGGGCTTCAGGAAACGCTGTGCGAGGCCATTATTGAAGGCCTGATGCGGCGTCCGTCGGTCCACGGCGTGGTTGTCGAAACCCGCAAGCTTTCTGTCTATGATGATGCCCAAAGCGCCGGCTGCCGGATGAGCCGTGTCGCGCCGGAGGCCTTGGCCCGTGATTGAACAGCGCTTGGTCTTCCATTTTGAAGCCGCCCATGAGCTTGGCAGCAATGTCGGCGATCCGTCCCACGACTACGCGCATATTCATGGTCACAGCTTCATGACGACGCTGATCCTGCGCGGTGAACCGGACCCGGAAACGGGTTGGCTCATCGACTTTGCCCAGGTGCGCGCGGAATCGGAGCGCATTCGCGGCGTTCTTGATCACCGCCTCCTCAACGCGATCGAAGGGATCGGCAAACCGACCCTTGAGAACCTTGGGCGGTACATCTTTGACCTGGCGAAGGATGCGCTACCGCCCCTCGCCGCGGTGGAGGTCGCACGGCCCTCGCTGGGCGAGGCCGTGCGGTTCGAGCCATCGGCTTAGCCGGGGCTGGCTACTTCCGGAATTTGAGCGTCATGCGGTCGGACTCGCCGATCGCCAGCATCGCCGCGCGCCGCTCTTGGTCATCCTCAGGAACACTGAGTGTTGGCGGCAGACGCCAAACGTAGTCTTCCTCTGTGGGCTGATCGTTAGGGTTGGCGTTGACTTCGCTTGAGTCTTCCAGCGCGAAACCGGCTGCTTCCACAAGCCTTACGACCTCTGATTGTTTGACATAGCCGTTGCGGCCGGTCGCCCAATCATCCGACGCCCCTTCCGGTGCGCGGTGTTGCACGATCCCAAAAACACCGCCGGGTTTCAGGAGCGCATAGATCTCTTCCAGGACGCCAGCGACCAAGACATCGCTTCCATCCGCACCCTTCATGTTATGGAACTCACGGATCATCATAACGACATCCACCGTGCCATGGAGGTCCTCCGGCGCAGAGCCGTAGATGATCGCATTGAAGGAGGGCGCGCCCTCGCCATAGGCAGCGGTCTGCTCTGCAGACCATTCGGCTGGCCAATTTTCACGCTCAGCCAAGAACTCCGCAGTAGCGTATTGCGAACCAAACGATTCCCAGACAGCAAGCGGCCGGTCAGCACCAATCACCTGGCCATCCGGCCCCAGATAATCCGCAAGAATGCCCGTGTACCAGACACCGCCAGGCGTCGTATCGACAACGGTCATCCCCGGCTCGACCCCGAAAAAGGTCAGTGTCTCCTTGGGGTGGCGGTAGGGGATGCGGGCCTGATCGTCTTCTGGCAGCGCGCTCAGAATATCATCGAGGCTCACGGGCGCTGGCGCCGGCCCGGCGCTCTCGCTGACCATCTCTGGTGCTGCGGGCTCTGGAGCCTCAGGTGTTGCCGATGGTTCCTCTACGGATTGACCGCATGCACCCATCACCATGCATGCGGACAGTAAGCACAACTGCTTGAACATTGAATCACTCCCGATTGGGCCAGTCCCTAGCCACGTTCGCCAAGCGTTTATCGCATCACGCGCCCAGGGTTTCTGACAATGTGGCCATCTTTGACGCCGCATGCGCGGTTTTTCACGCGCGCCGCCCGCAACAACGGAAGCACTGGTCCCTGTTGCGCTCGCGCTTAGGCGAAGATCGCCACCAGCTGGCGTCCGGCGGCGATCGGTCGCCCATCGCTCGCCCACATAGCCATGTCTTGGGCCGACCAGCCGTCGCCAGCCGACTGAGCCCGGGTGGACAAGAGGTACCAGCCGTCCTCGGTGGTCATATCATCTGTCATGAGATCAAAATGCCAGTTCACGGATGAGACCGGCGCCAGGGTCTTCATCATCGGCAACGTGCCAGGCGGTGTGAGATCGCCGAGCGCCAGCACCCGGAGCTGCGTCTCTTCAGCAACGCGATCCTTATGACGGCCCCACCACAGGATCGTCGTTTCATCGGTTCCGGAGAAAGGCGGCTGTCCACCCGCCACCCTCAGGTCGAAATTTCCCAAAAAACCTGGGCGCATCGGACTGGGGGGTTCATCCTCAAGGTCCTCCAGTTTCGGAACATCAGGGAAAGGATGGTCGAGGAATTTCAGCTCGCTCTCCCGGGCCTTACCGAAGACAAACAGCGTCCGGGTCGCAAGGCCGCCATCGTTGAGAAGATCCACCGAGACAAAGGTCGCAGATTTGCCCTGCCGCACCACTTGCGGGAAGGCGCGCACGGAGCCGCCCGATGGCCCGAGAAACGCGATCTGCGCCGAGCGCATCGGCGGCAGATCCGGCACCAGGCGCATCGCCGCTTCGGCGCAGATCGCCGAGGACACGCCGCCATACGCTGTGCGTCCTTGCAGCCAGCTGTCCGGGACATCGGCGTGATAGGCCTCGCCATCCCAGCTGCCCGCGCCCATCAATTGAGAGAAATCCATCACGCATCCCTTTCCCGGCCGTGCCGGAGGCGCTTAAGCCGCCTTGATGTCTGAACCTAGTGCC
>JBCDLG010000081.1:0-15043 GCA_038745625.1 Pseudomonadota bacterium
TGGCGACGATATCGACGCCTTGATCCAAGTGGGTACAAACCTCTCCATGATGCGCCTAGCTGGCGAGATGGAAGCCCTCCTCGCCAAACCGGTGATCGCTATCAATGCAGCCACCTACTGGCACGCTCTCCGCGCAAACGGTCTACCTGATCAGATCACCGGATTTGGGCAGCTCCTCGCCGCTCATTAGATGAGGGCTGACTATTCTGCCGTCCAGCCACCATCGACCTTCAACGCCGATCCCGTGACCAAGGACGAAGCGTCGGATGCAAGGTACAAAACCGCGCCCGCGACTTCGTCCGGAAGACCAATTCGCCCCAATTTGATCTTTGACAGAACGCTGGCTTTGAAGTCCGCATCTTCAAAAAACGGCCTGGTCAGTTCCGTCTCGACGAACGTAGGGCAGATGGTGTTCACACGAATGCCATGCGGGCCGAGCTCAATCGCCATCGCCTTGGTATACCCCTCAACGGCGTGCTTAGATGCGCAATAGGCCGCACGCTGCACACCGCCTACCACGCCCATCTGGGACGACATGGTGATGATTGACCCTGGCCGTTGTCGCGCAACAAGGTCCTTCGCGACCGCTTGGGCGAGAAAGAACGAGCCGCGGGTGTTGGTGCTCATCACATCATCAAAATAGACGGGGCTCACGTCTAAACAGTGCGCCAGACGATTGATCCCAGCATTGTTCACCAGGACATCAAACGGTCCGTGTGCTTCGACGAACTGAGAGAACTCCTTCACCTCGCGAACGTCGAGCACATGGCTGGTCGCCTTGCGCCCCTCGGCACGAATTGCAGCCGCGGCAGCTGAGGTTTCTTCACTGCTAAGCGCGGTGAGCGTGACGTCTGCTCCTGCTTCGCTCAGGGCCTTTGCGGCCGCGAGGCCAATCCCGCGACTGGCGCCGGTGATGAGCGCAGACTTTCCATCAAGCCGGAACTTGTCGTGGATCGTCATACCGCATCCTTCACCGTGGCAGCTGCGCCATAGGGCACGTTGTCTCCGCCATACCGCCGCACTCGGACATTCGCCTGCTCAGCATGGCCGACAAACCCTTCGAGCATGCAGAGGCGCGAGCAGTAGCGGCCAATTTCAGCGCTTGCTTCATCAGTCAGGATGCGCTGATAGGTGCACGTCTTGATGAACTTTCCGACCCACAAACCGCCTGTGTAGCGCGCCGCTTTCATTGTTGGCAGGGTGTGATTGGTGCCAATGACCTTGTCACCATACGACACATTCGTACGCGGCCCTAGGAACAGAGCGCCGTAATTGGTCATGTTTTCAAGAAAATAGTCAGGGTCACGCGTCATGACCTGGACGTGTTCCGAAGCGATGCGATCGGCCTCGCGCACCATCTCTTCCTCGTCGTCACAGACGATCACCTCACCATAGTTCTCCCAGGCTGGGCGCGCGATATCGGCAGTAGGCAGAATGTCCAGAAGACGCTCGACCTCAGCAATCGTATCACGGGCCAGCCTCTCTGAATTGGTCAGCAGCACCGCGGGAGATGTCGGTCCGTGCTCAGCCTGGCCCAGAAGATCGGTCGCACAGATTTCGCCATCGACTGTGTCATCAGCGATGATCATCGTCTCTGTCGGACCCGCGACAAGATCGATCCCGACCCGACCATAAAGCTGCCTTTTTGCCTCCGCGACATAGGCATTGCCAGGCCCGACAATCATATCCACGGGCAAGAGATCACCCGCGCCTAGGGCCATGGCCCCGACCGCTTGCACGCCGCCCAGCACGAGAATTTCATCCGCACCCGCTAGATGCATCGCCGCAACGATTGCCGGATGTGCACCGCCTTCATGCGGCGGTGCGGCGGCCACAACGCGCTTCACGCCAGCGACCTTGGCCGTCACAACGCTCATGTGGGCAGAGGCCACCATCGGATATTTGCCGCCAGGCACATAGCAACCGACCGCGTTCACCGGGACGTTCTTATGGCCGAGCACGACGCCGGGTCGCGTCTCCACCTCCACGTCCTGCAATGCAGCCTTTTGATGGCGAGCGAAATTCCGCACCTGCTCTTGGGCGAACTTGATGTCGTCAAGATCGCTCGCAGACACACGCGACATGGCGTCGTCAATCTGCGCCTGCGTCAGGCGGAATGAAGCTGGGGCCCAATCGTCGAACTGCGAAGAATAAGCGCGAACCGCCTCCTCTCCCCGACCTTCGATATCCTCGAGGATTGACGCCACCGCAGCGCGAATCTGGCCGCCATCCGCGTTCTGGACCTTTTGCGCCGCCTTGAGAAATCGAGCCATGGATACCTCCTCACATCGCGCACATTGCTGCGCGTGTGCTGTTACGTGCTTTTTGATCGTTTACGGAGAAAATAACGATTTTCCGATCGATGAGTGTTCGTCTGTTCGCTGTTCGGACAATCGCACCCTCAAGGGGCGCCTGCCGGCGGGGGCACCTGTATTGAACGTCAGGCGTTGAGAGCGATGGCGGACTGGATCATGTCGGCTAAAGGCAAGACACTTTATGAGAAGATCTGGGATGCCCATGTGGTTGCTCCCCTCTCTGACGATGCCTCGTTGATCTATATTGATCGGCACCTCGTGCAGGAGGTATCGAGCCCACAGGCATTCGATGGTCTGATTGAGCGAGGCCTGAAGCTTCGCCGGCCCGACGCCCATATCGCCGTTCCCGATCACGCCGTGCCCACCTTCGATCGCGGCAAGACCGATCCGCTGAGTATGACGGCCAAACAGGTGGCTCGGCTCGAAGACAACGCTCGGCGCTTTGCCATTCCGTATATGGCGATGGGCGATGATCGCCACGGTATTGTGCATATCATCGGGCCTGAGCTCGGCTTCACGCTTCCCGGCGTCACACTCGTATGCGGGGATAGCCACACGAGCACGCATGGTGCATTCGGCGCGTTGGCTTTCGGCATTGGCACCAGCGAGTGCGAATGCGTGTTCGCCACCCAGACGCTTCGTCAGAGCAAGCTCAAGACGATGCGGATCGAGATCACGGGGACGCTTCAACCGGGCGTTTCCGTCAAAGACGTGATCCTCGCGATCATTGCGAAGATCGGAACTGATGGCGCGAAAGGGTACGCCGTTGAGTATACCGGCGATACCGTCCGTAACATGACGATGGAAGAGCGGATGACGCTCTGCAACATGTCGATTGAGGCAGGTGCACGGATTGGCTTGGTGGCCCCTGACGAGACGACTTTCGCCTATCTTAAGGGGCGCGACTGGAGCCCGACTGGCGATAAATGGCTCCAAGCGGTCGAAGCGTGGCGCCATCTTCCGTCAGACCCCGGCGCCCTCTTCGACAAGGAAACATCCATCGATGTCACTGATCTCGCCCCCCAGGTGAGCTGGGGAACAACACCCGCCGACTGCGTCCCGATCACGGGGCAAACACCCGTGTCAGCCCTGATCAAAGATCAACCAGCCCAAGAGCGTGTGCGGCAAAGCCTCCAATACATGGATATGCCGGAGGGTGCGAATATCGAGGGAACGCCGATCGACCAGGTCTTTATTGGTTCCTGTACGAATGGCCGAATCGAAGACCTTCGCCGTGCCGCCGCCATTGCGAAAGGGCGGCGCGTCGCCGATCGCGTCCATGCCATTGTCGTACCTGGGTCGGAGGCCGTTCGCCTGCAGGCTGAACGCGAAGGCCTGCACGAAACGTTCAGGCAAGCGGGTTTTCAATGGCGCCAGCCGGGATGCTCCATGTGCGTCGCGATGAACGACGACCGGCTCAAGCCAGGCGAACGCGCCGCCTCAACCTCCAATCGCAATTTTGAGGGCCGACAGGGACCAGGCGGCAGAACACACCTGGTCAGTCCAGAGATGGCTGCCGCAGCGGCGATCAGAGGATATCTTACGGATGTCCGTACAATGATGAGATGATGATCATGAGGCCTTTCAAAACGGTCACCAGTGTCGCAGCCGCGATTCTCCAAACCGATATCGACACCGATATCATCTTCCCGGCTCGCTTTTTGGTGACCCTGGACAAGAAGGGTCTCGGAAAATATGCCTTCTACGAATGGCGTCATAAGCGTGAATCTCGCGATACATTTGTGCTCGACAAGGAGCCGTTCAGCGGAGCCGAGATCCTGGTGGTCGGTGAAAAGTTTGGTGTCGGATCAAGCCGTGAGCACGCTGTTTGGTCGCTCGCTGATCTCGGGATCCGCTGCATCATCGCGCCGAGCTTCGGCGAGATCTTCTACTCCAACTGCTTCAAAAATGGTGTGCTGCCGGTCACCTTGCCAAAGGACGCACACGCTCACGCGATGCGCGCGGCGCAGCTAGGTGAAACGCTGCACGTCGATCTCATCACCAACCACGTCGCGATTCCCGGTGCCGAAGCGATCAGCTTTGAAATACCGGCTGATCGGCGGCTTGCATTGCTCAACGGCCTTGATGAGATCGGCACGATCCTAGCAGATCACGAAGACGCCATTGCAGGCTTCGAGAACAGGCAAAGACAATCAGCACCCTGGCTTTTTTCCAATACCGATTTTTGATCATTCAGCCCGCATCATCGTTATCCTTTGATGCGCCTTCGAAAAGATGCTCGTTGACCAGTCAGTAGGCCTTCGCGCTGGACGGAAAGGGATAACGTTCCAGTTGACCCACGGAGGTGATCACGGTCTCGGCCGCCACCATGGCGTTGAGCACCGCCTCCTCAGACGCCGCCACCACAGCTTCAAAGAGCGGGTCCATCGCGCTGTTGGGGATGTCGTCACCAGAGAGCTCAAAAGACGGCTGGTCTGATCGCGGACGGCCTTGGGCGCGGAAGGCAATGGCGTAGTCGCCAGAACCATTGGGCATGACCGAGCCTGTGCGGGCGACGCCGAGCAAGGAACGCGACGCCATACGCCCTAGGTTTCTTGGGCCAACGGGCACGTCCGTGGCGACAACCATGATTATCGATCCGTGGGCAACGCCGTTTGACTTGACGGTAGGGCTGGCCGTGACACGGAACCCTCGCGGGGCAAACCTTCCTGGTATGTTTGTCACCGTCAGCACCCCGACCGTTGCCTGCTTGCCGCCCAGTCTCACCACCCGTGAAGAGCTGCCAACACCGCCTTTCCAGCCATAGGCCTCTCCCCCGGCACCCGCGCCCACATTGCCCTCGGCGACGTCAGCTGTCGCAGCGCTGAGCGCCTCGATAACATGCTGGGGACGGACCTGACGTTCACGGATCGCATTCACCTTGCCGTCGTTGATCTCTCCCACGACGGGGTTCACTGATCGCGCCTCCCCGTTGTGCTGGAGCGTCCAGTCGATCAGTCCCGACGCCGCCTCCGGCGCACTCAGCGTGTTGGTGATCGCGATGGGCGTTTCCAACTCGCCCAGCTCCATGACTTGCGACAATCCGATGAACTTGCCGTAGCCATTGCCGACATGAACCATGGCTGGCACGGGCTCGGAAAAGACGTTTCCTCCATGAGGCCTTATCACAGTGACGCCGGTTTGGAGGCCTTCGTCTGGCTTGGACAGGGTGACATGCCCGACGGTCACGCCCGCGACATCGCCGATCGTATTGCGCCGTCCTGTCATCCCGCGATCAGGGATCAGCCCTTTTTTGTAAGCACTTCCCGTCATGGACATTGCCTCAAACACTAACATACGGTACGTACTGTATGTGTTTTCGATGAGGAAGGGAACGCCGTGACGGCACTTTTGGAAGGTGTTCGGGTCTTGGACCTCACCAGGCTGTTGCCCGGCCCGCTTTGCACCATGCATCTGGCCGATCAGGGTGCTGAGGTCATCAAGGTGGAGGACAAAAAGCGTGGTGACTATGCCCGCTCCGACATGGCCTTCGGGGTTTCGATGTCTCACCTCTTCCATGCGGTCAATCGGGGGAAGAGGTCGATCACGCTCGATCTGTCATCGGATGATGACCGCAACGCCTTTCTTGCTCTGGTCGATACCGCTGACGTGGTTGTGGAGAGCTTCAGGCCAGGCGTGATGGATCGGTTGGGCCTCAGCCACGCGCAGCTCCGAGCCCGCAAACCGAGCTTGATCATCTGCGCGATGACCGCTTACGGACAGACCGGACCCTTGGCCGAGGAACCGGCCCACGACAACAATATGCTGGCGCTGAGCGGGATTGCGGATCAGTTCCCTCGCGTCGATGGCGCCGCCCATGCACCCAACTATCAGATAGCAGATGTCGCTGGCGGCTCGCTCACCGCGCTGTCGGCGATTGCGATGGCGTTGTTCCGCCGCGAACGGACAGGTGAAGGCGCAACCCTCGACATCAGCCTCAGTGAAGGAGCGGTGGCGAGCGCGGTCATGGCATTCGCGACCAAGCAGCTTCACGGCGAGTTACCGCCCGCGGGCGCGGACATTCTCACCGGCCTCCTGCCCTGCTACAACTATTATGAGACCAAGGACGGCCGCCAGATCGCCGTGGGTGCCTTGGAGCCGAAGTTCTGGGCGGCGTTCTGCGCTCTTGTTGGGCGACCGGACCTCTTGCCAAAGGGCATCGCATTGGGCGCACAGAGCGATCAGGCCAAAAAGCAAGTCGCTGACCTCTTCCGTTCCAAGACGTTTTCGGAATGGTCGGCGCTGCTCAAGGGCAGCAACACCTGCGTCACCCCAGTGCAGACACTGGCGGAGGCGGAGGAAGACCCCCATTTCACCGCACGCGGCCTTTTCTACAAGGCCATAGACCCAAAGGATGGCGAGATGATGCGCATCGGTTCGCCCATTGTTGTTGATGGTGTCCGCGCCAAACCGCGGTCGCCAGCGCCCCGCCAGGGCGAACACAACAAGGCCTACGTCACCCAGAAGGAGAACACGGCGTGATCTATCAGCAGAACACCCTGGGCGGCGACGTTGTCGCCTATGACGACAAAGACGGTGACCGCGAAGTCGCACGATGGGCGCCTGGCCAACCGCTGACTCCGGATTCGATTGTGCTGTCCACTGATCACAAGACTCTCTTCGCCAACGCCGCCAACCGGTTCGAACTTTGGAATGACCCGACCGCAACGCCGGACAGCCGCTTTTACGCGCTTGATTCATCGACGCTTGAAGAGCAGTGGAGCGTACCTCTTCTTGGTCAGGTGGAGCATTTCGCCGCCTCCCCTGACAAGCGATACGTGTACAACTCTCACTATGACAAAAAGCTCGTCAGCAAGGTCGACACGGAAACCCGCGAAGTCACCAATATCATCATCCCCGACTATGGCGGCCATAAGGTCCGCGTGACCTCCGATGGAACCCGGGCCTATGTCGGCTCTATCGTCTGGGCATCTCTGGTCGAAATAGATACGGAGAAAAATACGTACACGAGGCAATTGACATTTGACGATAATGTCAGGCCGTTTTCGGTCTCGAAAGATGGAAAACTCGCCTACGTTCAGTTGAACAGATTCCACGGCTTTCATGTGGTCGATCTTGATGCATGGAAGGTTGTCGAGACAATTGAAGGGCCCGGTAAGGACGGCGCGTATCCAGGGCATGAGAACCGCTACCCCTTCACCTGTGACCACGGCATGGAAATCACCCCTGACGAGAAATACCTCATCACCTTGGCAACAACGGGGCATTTTGCCTGCTTTTATTCCTACCCTGACCTTAAACTCGTGAAGGTGATCGAGACGGGTCAACAGCCAAGCTATCTCACCGTCTCGAAGGATAGCACCAAAGCCTATATCAGCTGCCGCATATCGAACACGCTGATGGTGATCGATCTGACTGATCTCTCCGTGGAACGTACCTTGGAAGATGTTGGCATCTTCCCGCAGCGGGTATGTGTGGATCACTGACAATGGCAATCCCTCAGAACGATCCCGCCCTATGCGGTCTCTCTTGGGCGACGAAAGTGATCGCGTCGGGAATGGCGTTCACCGGAAGGGATGCTGACAATATCTTCCGCCGCTCATGCAATTGGATGGCCGCGCCCGATGCGATGATGAAAGAAGCGCTGGAGACCAAAAACCCGGCTGCGCTTTTGGCCCTCGACCCGACAATTGAGACCCACAATGGCGGAGACTTGGTCTCCGTCACCCTTGACGGGCGTACCGCGTGGGCCAAGAGGTTCGGCGATCAAGGCTTCTCGGTTGTCAGCGATCCCGGTACAGAACCCTCATTTGTCCCGACACCGATAGAACGCCCTGCCGCAACCAACGGTTGGCCCAAAGGAGATCCCGAGGCCGTCGATCCAGGCATGACTGATCTTGATACCGATCTTCTTCAGGAAGCGTCAGACCTCTACTTCGCCAATCCGATGCAAATGACCAACGCTGTCGTTGTTCTCCACAAGGGTCAGCCGGTTCTTGAGCGCTATCGCGAGCCCTATGGCCGAGAAACGCAGTTCGAAAGCTGGTCGATGGGGAAGAGTATTGCTGCGACGCTCGCCGGCATCGCGGTTCGCGCAGATCAGCTGCGCCTTGATGAGGCCCAGTTGTTTGACCAGTGGACTGATGATCGAAGCGCCATCGCCGCGCGTGACCTCCTCAACATGGCGAGCGGTCTCGAGTTCACCGGGAGCTTTGGCAAAGACGAAGACCATAGCGAAAAACAGCGCGACGGCCTCTTTCTCGACCATATCTATGTCTACGCCTCGGGCTGCGACGCCCATGACTTTTGCGTGAACAAGCCGCTCGCCGACGAACCTGGCACGGCTGGCCGGTATCGCAATTGTGATCCTATTCTCGCAACATCACTGGTCAGGGAACGGATGGTCGGCGGTGACGTGCAGCGGTTTCTCACCTGGCCTTATGAGCATCTGTTCCACAAGATCGGTGCCCGGGGGATGATCTTGGAAACCGATCCCTACGGCAATTTCCTCATCTCCGGCCATGACTACGGACGCGCGATGGATTGGGCGCGGCTTGGACAGCTGCACCTCCAACGCGGCGCATGGGGCGGCGACCAGATCTTTGACAACGTCTTTGCTGAATTTGTTCGCACACCCGCTTCTGCCGCATGGGCGCATGATCCCTATTACGGCGGATTTTTTCCGACCAATGCGACAGGCATCATCCCGACGCTTCCGCGTGATGCCTTTTGGATGTCGGGCGGCGGAAGGCAGCGCGTGATGATTGTGCCATCGCTCGATCTGGTGATGGTGCGCATGGGCCATCTGTCTGGCGTCGCTTTTGGGCTTGATGACATCCTTAATGACGCCTACGGATTGATTGCTCGCTCCGTTAAGTCGTGACGGAGCAGCATCACCAGTGCCCCCGCCACGAGGCTGGCGGCGAGCACATCGGCCCATGGCGGCAACGAGGCACCTGTCAGCAAGGCGAGCACTCCGGCCGCCACAATACCCGCGCACAAGCTGGCTGCACGATTGATCGGTACCGCGAAGGTCGTTTCCCGAGGATCGAGATAGATGAGGCTGCCGAAAGCCAACACAAGTCCATAGGCAGCACCTGTCGAGACCGAAGATAGCGGCGGCAGCTCACGCGCGCTCACGACCCAGATCACCGCGCCGACAACACCCAAGAACGTGGTCGATACGATCAGCTCCCGCTGGAACCAATCGGCCCGCGTGCCTCGTTCATGTCGTTTGGCATGCCGGATCATGAGGCTCAACCGCACCGCATAGGCGGCAAGATAAACCATCAGCACAAGCAATAATGTATGATCAAGACCCATGCCGGGTTGAGCAATCACACCGATCAACACAGCCATCACCGACAAACCCAATGCCAGCCAGGAAACCGGCTGAACCTGTCGACCATGATGAAGATCGACCAAGGGGGCGAGAAAAAGAACGCCGCCGCGCATCAGAACCAATGCTAACACGACGGAGACGGATGGTGACGCCAACGCAACAACGGTCGTCATCGCAATCGCGGCCGTGGCGATGCCGGAAAGAGCGTCGGATAGGGAGATGTCCTCAACCGTGATACTCCGCCCACGATGTTGCTGAAGACAGAGAATTACACCTAGCGCTACCGGAACAAAGCCCAGGGCAAAACCAGGAAGCAGCGCAGGGAGTGCCATCGCTCCTACATCGCTCGTTCGGACGATGACCGTGAAAACACAATAGCTGACCCCGTATCCCAGAGCCAGCTGCGCCACGGAATGGGGTCGCCATTCCGCTGTTATTGTTCGGCTTTTCAATTAGTTGCCAAAGCGAAGGCCGACGCCAACGACCCGGGGATCGCCGAGAACGACGGATCCGCCAGCCGCCTCGCCATTGGCAAGGTAGTCTTCGTCGAACAGGTTGCTGCCGTATACGAACAGCTCGGCCTGATCATTGAACCTATAGCCGATCCGTGCATTCACCAGCGTCGCTGACTCGTTGTCGCGGGAGACACGATTCACTTGCGAGAAGTCTGGAAGAAGCAGGTTCACCTGCTGCTCGTTCGGAAGCAGCGACTCGCTCTCACCGATATAGTTGACATCAACTGTCGCGCTCAGACCGGAGGGATGCTCGTACCGGAAACCTGCGGTGGCCTGGACCGACGGCGCAAACGGGAACTCATCACCTTCAAGCGGTGAACCATCCCGGCCATCCTCAGTAATCTCTGTATCCAGAAGACCAAGTGTCGCGAAGAAATCGAGCTCATTCGTCACCTCGACATCGAGCTGCGCTTCGAGACCGTAGAGTTGGCTTTCACCAACGTTGAACACCTCAGTGTCTTGAGCAGTGCCCGAAAGCGCCACTTCGAGCTGCTGATCCGTCCAGTCGATCAAGAAAGCGTTAGCATTGAAACGAACGCGTCCATCAGAGGAGAGGTAGCGCACCGCGAGTTCATAGTTCCAAGAGAACTCAGGATCGAAAGCATAGATCCGATTGCGGACTGGGTTGATGCCCAAGCCGCCCGGCCGATAGGCACGCTGTGCGCTCAACGATGCTCCAAGCTCGTCCGTAAACTGATACGTGGCAACGAACTTCGGCAGGAACGCATCGAACGTTTGCTCATCGTCGACGTCGATGGGATTGAAGAAGTTTGGACCCGTAACCGCCAAGATGGCACCATTGGCAAAATCGGGGTAGAAGCTGGCGATCGTCGGCGACGCACCCGCGGCAACAGCTTGAGCCGTGGCGGAACCAACGATAGGGGTCAGATCCGTCTCCAGCGAAGCACCAATCGCCGCGGGCAGCCCTGGATTGCCGGTGGTCGCAGCGAGGATGTCGTCATCTTCCAGCAGGGTGTTGGTCTGGACCGTTCGGAAATCCGCTTGCTCCTCTTCATAACGAAGACCAACGGTCAGGTCGAAGCGATCGGTGACCTCGAGCGTGCTCTCGCCAAACACCGCGAAGGTTTGGAACTCAGGCTCAAATGTGAAGTCGCTGCCAATCGACAGCGAGGAGCCAAAGACCAGAGGATCAGCCAGTGTCCGCGGCGCTGTCGCCGGCGTCGGGATCGAGACAAGGCCGCTTGTCGCCTGCCCCGTGACACCCAGATAGACATCGTCGAGACCAAGCGGCGCAAAATCGACATTGACCGCAGCCGTCGGGAAGACCTGGGTGACGCTGGTTTCGTCATCGGCCTTGCGCTCTGCATAAAGAACACCGAACAGGCCACTCAGACGTTCAGTTTCGTAAAGGACCCGAAGCTCTTCTTGAAAGTCCGTCTGATCACGGACATCCATGCGCATAGGCGACACGGGGAATGGGAACGCGCCCAAACCATCGAAGTCGGCAACCTCGTCCGTCTCGAGCTTCGAATAGGTCGTCAAAGAGACAAGATCGACCGCGTCCGACAGCGCATAGCTGAGGTTCAGCGAGTAGAGATTGAGCTCCCGTTCCGTCACCGTCGCGATGTCTTGGCTCGAAACCCTGCGTCCTGGATTGTCGCCATCGACCAACGCGCTGCCATCTGTTTCATCGGTGTAGATCGCACTGAATTCCGCGCGCAGATCCGGAATAGCGTTCGGCGTGAACACGAGCTTGCCGCGCAGAAGTGTGGTTTCCTCCTCATCAGCGTCACTGCCGTCGGGGCGCTCAACAAACCCATTGCTCTCAGCATACTGACCGGAGATGCGGAACAAAAGCTGGTCTTTGATGATCGGGCCGCCAATGGCGCCGGCGACATCATAGGTGTCGTACTCGCCGTAGCGAACCTGCGCGTCCCAATCGAATTCGTTCGTCGGGTCGACTGTTTCAACAACGATCGCGCCAATCAGACTGTTCCGGCCCTGCACGGTCGATTGTGCGCCTCGCAGGACTTCAATCTGCTGCACGTCCCACGCATTGGAGATCGCTGCGCCCGCGGCTTGGTTCGGAACGACCGCTCCGTCGATATAGAGCTGCGCCACCGGCGTATTGGTCCCACCGGTCACGCCCTGTGACTGCACCCCGCGCAGGGTGAACTGCTCGTTCCTGCCGTTGCCGACAGTGACAAAGCCGGCGTTGCCGACCCGCCGCAGCGCGTCCTCAAGATCGATAATGTTGAGGTCCTCAATGTCCTGACTGGACACAACATCAACGGACGTCGTGGTCTCCTGAACCGATCGGACGACCTTTTCACCGTACACAAGAATAACATCGTCATCGTCTTGCGCGTGCGCACCAGCACCCATTGCCAACAAAGCCATGGCCGACACCGACCCCATGGTTATGCGCAGTTTGGTTCTGTTGTTCATCGATAAGCCCTCCCGACCCAAGACGCTGAACGATCTCAAAAGCGGCACGCTCAACTTAGCGTACGATCGTACTGTTTGTCATGTCCGGGCAAGCGGTTGTCGGGAACAAAGTTCCGGAAAGCTGCGATTTTGTGCGATTTAGTGCTCAGAAAGCACAGTTTAGTTGTCAGAAAGCGCGGCGCTCAGAGGAGGAAGAGGATCGGCTTCGTTCTCTTGCAGTCGCGAAACCTGGTCATCGATCTCGTCAAACAGACGCACAAAAGCACCGACGACCATGACCGTGAGCACTGCGTTCACGGCAAAGAAGAGAACCCAGCCGATCGTTGCGGCCAGCCAGCCCGACACCGCGATCGACGCGGCAAAGCCTAAAAACCAAAGCGACTGCTGCGTGGTGAAATCGGTCCCCACCTGCGCCTTTGACGTCCAACCCATACGGGCAGCGTAGAACGCCATGCGGATAGGGGCTGTACAGAGCGATCCAACAAAGATCGCGGCGGCAACCAACTGGACAGACGGTTCATCGCTCGCAGCGATCCAGATAAGAAGCGGCAAAGCGCAGAGTCCAATCGGGATGAGAAAAAGGCTCGTTCTTTTGGGCCCGATCCGATGCACCACCACCGATGCGGTGGCGAGCGAAAGACCAGCGCCTAAACTCGCCGCAACACCGATCGTCAAACCGACCTCCGAGAGACTGAGGCCTTTCGACCCCAAAAAGGGTCCGATGACGGCAGGGATCATCTGTACCACGAATGAGAAGACGAAGGTCAGAAGCAAAACCCGCCGATTGATCGGATGCCGGACATAATTGAAGATGCTTGCCCTCCGTCCTTCAAGTCGCGCTCTTCGCGATTCCTCTGATGGCGGAACTTCTCCTTTGAGAAAGACCACGGCGTTGAACACGCTGAACAGAAGGGCGACCGCGGCAAAACCAACAGCCCAACCGAACCGGTCCACCATGATCAGAGTGCCGGCGAGGCCCATGACCTGGCCAACCTCCTTCCCGAACCACACCGCCGATGATCCGATGCCGCGCTGCTTTGGGCCCACCGCCTCGATAACATAGGCGTCGGCAGCAATCTCATGGGTGGAGAAAGCCACCTTGACCAAAACGAAGAGTGTGATGATCCATGGCAGCGTGTCCAAGCTCGGCTCGATCGAGGCGATGACCAGGTAAAGAAGCGAGACTGTCAACGATGCAGGCACGATCCAGGACCGACGCCGACCGAAGCGATCCGACCCGTAAGCGTCAACCAAAGGCGCCCACAGCCATTTGAGCGCCGTGACAGCCACGGGAATAGAGAACACGCCGAGATGGCTGACAGGCAGGCCCAGCGACTTGGTAAAAACCGTCGGCGTCACAATCGTCAAGAGCGCGCCTGGCAGCTCATGAGCCATCGACAGCACACAAATCATAAAGAGACGTACAGCCCCCGCACGGCGCTCGCGCCTCACATCCTGCTCCGTCATCGCGCCATCTCGCGCAACGTGCGTCGCAGGACCTTGCCCACAGGAGATTTAGGCAATTCGTCCACGAAGCGAATATCCTTCGGTCTTTTGTAGGCAGTCAATAAGGACTCACAAAGCTGATGGATGGCGACCTCGGCCAGTTGATCGTCAGACCGCACAACAAAGGCCACAGGCACCTCGCCGCTCTTTGCGTCGGGCAAGCCCACAACCCCCACCTCCTGGACGCCTGGATGCGCTGCGATCACGTCCTCAATCTCACCGGGATAGACGTTGAACCCGGAGACAATGATCATATCCTTCAGCCGGTCAACGATGGTGAGGTATCCATCCTCGTCCAGAACACCGATATCGCCGGTTCGCAGCCATCCATTATCGAACGCAGCTTCGGTGAGCTCCGGCGCGTTGCGGTAGCCGCTCATGACCTGGGGGCCTTTTGCCTGCACCTCACCGCGCTCACCTGGCTGGGCCACGGAACCGTCGTCTTTGACAATACGAATGGTCGTACCTGGAACAGGAACGCCGCATGTGCCCTTGCGGTTCTCAGCACCAAGGGGGTTCGTTGTCAGCACTGTGGTGGCTTCGGTCATACCGTAGCTCTCGACGATCTCTGAACCCGTCCGCGCTCGCCAGGCATCGCGAACCGAAGGACTGAGCGCTGTTGCACCAGAAAACGTGATATCAATCGAAGAGGCCAACTCCTCCGTAAACCACTCCTCTTCAAGGAGTCCTGCGAAAAGCGTGTTGACGCCGGGAAATACATCCGGGCGGAAGCGGGTGAACGCTGCTTTGAGGTTTGACAGTGGCCGCGGGCTCGGCGCCAGCACAAGGTGACCGCCATTGCTCAGCGTACTGGCAAGCATGAAGCCGCCATACATATGGTAGAGCGGCAGCACCAGCACAGCCGTGAGGCCCGGCTTCTGAAGACGCTCAGCGCTCATCGATTGGACTTGCGCGACATTGATCAGCAGTCCACGGCTGGTCAGCGCAACCCCCTTGGGGTCCCCCGTGGTGCCGCCTGAATAAGCCAGAAAACA
>JBCDLG010000082.1:0-14525 GCA_038745625.1 Pseudomonadota bacterium
CACGGGCAACCCGTTCTTCACCACAGATACCGGTGCTGCGCTACGTGCTGCCGAAATGGGCTGTGAGGCGCTCTTTAAAGGTACTCAGGTCGACGGCATTTATTCCGCTGACCCCAAAAAAGATCCGAATGCTGAGCGTTACGAGCGGATCACCTACCGCGATATTCTGACCAAGGATCTTGAGGTGATGGACCAGGCTGCGGTGAGCCTCACCCGCGAGAACGGTATCCCCATCGTTGTTTTCAGTCTCAAAGACGGCATCGTCGGTGCCCTGACAGGCCAGGGCAAGTACACCGTGGTCGAGTCAGGCTAAATGAGTGTCACCCGGCCTTTACAGCGTCTAGCCCGATAGCACCAATAACAGTCTGCAGATATTCGAGCCAGTTTCTGACGTTGTTTTCCGCAAGATCTCCTTGTTCCGCGCAATCGGCGCCTTTTGCTGCAAAGGCGCCCGACAGCAGATGGATGACCTGGGCTATCGAACGACCCCTATACAGCATGAGATAAGCAGCCACAGTCCGAACCGAGCGTGACCTTCCTTGCTTGCATTGCACACGGACGAGATCGTTGGCAGTAATTTGCTCATGGATCACGCGACAGAGATGAGCAAGCTTCTTCCAGTCCTTATCTCCTGGCATCATGTTATCGCTCTTAAACTGATGGCGGACATCAATAAGGGGAGTCTCTCCTGTGGCTTCTGTTAGCTCAGCTGCAGCGACTGCTGCTCCCCCGGGCCGAATCATCAAAGTACGGTGTATTGGCGGATCACCAGCATTGGCCGCATTAAACTGTACACGTGCACACATAAAGACCTCTCCACTTGCGATTGAGCGTGTGTTGGGCCACCTGGGTTGTCAAATATCTCGAGCAGTGCAGGTTATTTCACTGGATCAAAACAAGAACACTTGCTAAATTAACAAAGAGCTGAGGAGCCTTGTCCGTGCGCGGAGACCGCCAGCCCTTTTCGCCAACGGAGCTCGCCCAACTGAAGCGGTGCGAGACCCAACTTCTCTTTGATCAAAGGTATGGAGCCCAGCGTTCCAAGCATTGGCAGAAGCGCTCCGCCGAGGGCCGCGTGGTGCATGCCCGGATGCATTGCGACGTGACGACACCATCACAAGGAAACAAACGCATGCTGATTGTGGCTATCATCATCGCGCTTGTGGCGCTGATGCTCATCATTCTCGCCCTGCGCGGCGACCAGCGATCCACTGATGCGCTTTTGCCGCTCGAGCTTCAGGGGGCGGAGCTTTGGGCCAGTGAGAAGACCCTCATTAGGCAAAAGCCAGTGCATATCCGCGGGCGTCCTGACGAGGTCTGGCTGAAAGATGGTCGACGGACGATCATCGAGACCAAATCACGCGACGGTCGGGTCTTCGCGGGGGACCGGATGCAGCTCGCAGCTTACGCCTATCTCTTGCGCGGGGATGGCGGCCCGCCCGTCGCGCCCTTCGCCTATGTGCGCTTTACCGGCGGTGAGATCAGCTTTTCCAAAGTGCGGCTTAAGCCCGACGAGGACGTCATCGCGGCGCATCGCAGGCTCTCTGCGCTGAAAGCGCGGAAGGCCGAGCCGGGCTTCGCCCGCCATGCCGCGCTCTGCAACGGATGCGGCCATCGTGAGCGATGCGCGTCACCAAGAGCGGCTTAGCCTTTCTTCTTGGCCCCGAGCGGTTATAAGCCCGGCCTCGTATGATTTTTGAGGACAGCCATGAGCGACGGACCTGATTTTGCCAAACTTGAGAGCCGCATGGACGGCGCGCTCGACAGCCTGAAAAACGAATTTGGCGGCCTGCGCTCCGGCCGGGCGTCGGTGCAGCTGCTCGAGCCCGTGGTGGTCAGCGCTTACGGCTCGGACATGCCGCTCAATCAGGTGGGCACGGTATCGGTCGGCGATGCACGCACCCTCGCGGTCAATGTCTGGGACAAAGGCCTTGTGGGCGCGGTGGAAAAGGGGATCCGCGATTCAGGTCTCGGCCTCAATCCTGTCACTGACGGCCAAATGGTGCGGGTGCCGCTGCCTCCGATGACCGAGGAGCGCCGCAAAGAGCTTGCCAAAATGTGCGGCAAATATGCCGAGCAGACGAAGGTGGCGATTCGCAATGTTCGCCGCGACGGTATGGAAGAGATCAAACATGCCGAGGGCATGCCGGAAGACGACCAGAAAAAACTCTCCGAACGGGTGCAGAAACTCACCGATGAGAAGGTGAAAAAGGTCGAAGAGATGCAGTCCGCCAAGGAAGAGGAAATCATGCAGGTCTAAGCACCGACCGGTGCTAAGGAGTCCGAATGATGTTCGCGCGCAAACTCGATAGCGACACCCGGCCGCCCGACACAGGCGGACGCTTAAGGCGTGTTGATCATGTTGCGATCATCATGGACGGCAATGGCCGCTGGGCCGAAGCCAAAGGCGTCTCACGCCTCGACGGCCACCGCGCTGGCGTCGAGGCTGCCCGCCGGGCGGTGGAGGCGGCGCGGGACGAGGGCATTCGCACCGTCACGCTTTATAGCTTTTCGACCGAGAACTGGTCCCGTCCCGACTGGGAGGTGCGCCATCTGATGGGGCTCCTGCGGCACTTCTTCCGAGATGATCTTGGCCGCTTGGCGAAAGAGGGCGTCCGTGTCCGGATTTTGGGCGATCATGAGAACCTGCCTCCCGATATCCGTTCGCTGGTCGATGAGGCCGAGGCGAGCACCCAAGACAACGATCAGTTCACCCTGCAAATCGCCTTCAATTATGGTGGTCGCGATGAGATCGTGCGCGCAGCGGCGAAGATCGTCGCCAAGGCGGCATGCGGCGCGTTGCAGCCTGAGGATGTGACCGAAGAAGCGCTCTCGGCGCATCTCGATACATCCGGCGTGCCCGACCCCGACTTGATCGTGCGGACATCCGGCGAAGTGCGGATCTCAAACTTCCTTCTTTGGCAGGCGGCCTATGCTGAGTTCGTTTTCCTCGATGTTCTGTGGCCTGACTTTGGTGCCGCGCACCTCCGGGCGGCGATCGAGGAGTATCAGAGCCGCGAGCGCCGTTATGGTGGCCGTAAGGGCGAACGCGCTTCGGCTCCGTGACGGCTGAGCAGTCTTTCGTGGCCGATAGCGCCAAACCAGCGCTTCTTCAGCGGGTCCTCACGGCAGCCGTCCTCATTCCTCTGGCGTTGGGTTTGGTGATCATTGGTGGACGCGTTTATGCTGGCGTGATTGCCGCGATGACGATCTTCCTTCTTTTTGAGTGGACACGGATGGTTGATGGCGCGGAGTTCTCCCGCGGCTTCTACGTGCTCTCCGCCACCGCGGCGGTTGCGAGCTATCTCGCGGCAGGCGGCGAGCCCCTCTGGGCACTGAGCGCGACGCTGATCGGCGGGTTCGTGGCCACGGCCCTTGAGTGGCCAAAGCCCAATCCCCAGTCCTGGCCAGGCGTTGGTGCTGCTTACCTCATCGTGCCTGCGGTGGCGGCCCTTTGGTTGCGCCGGGACGCGCCGGAGGGGGCCTTCTTCACCCTTCTCCTTTTCATCTGCACCTGGGCGGCTGACAGCGCTGCTTACTTCGTCGGAAAGGCCGTGGGCGGACCACGGCTCGCGCCAACCATTTCGCCCAACAAGACATGGGCAGGCACCATTGGCGGGGTTGCCGGGGCAACCGCGGCCGCGGCGGCACTTGCTCTTCTCATCAAGCCTGAGTGGACAGCCCTTTCCGCCGGGCTGGGTGTACTTCTCGGTGTCGCCGTCGTCTGCGGGGACATCACCGAAAGCTACTTTAAACGCCGCTACGGCATGAAGGACACCGGCGGTGCCTTCCCAGGGCATGGCGGGGTTCTTGATCGCTTGGATGGCTTTTTGTTCGCCGTCTTAGCGCTGGCGGCCGCTGTGATTTTGATGCAAGGCGCCCTTTAACGTTACGACAGGAGCTCTCGTTTCTATGCTCAAGCGGCGCGCGACCATTCTTGGTGCCACGGGATCAGTGGGTCAGACCACGCTCAATCTTATCCACGCAGCAAACAAAGCGCGCGATGCAGAGATCGAAGTCGTCGCTGTCACCGCCAACAGCAAGGTGACGGAGCTTGCGGCGGCCGCCGTCGAAGCGAAGGCTGAATTCGCTGCCATCGCGAACCCGCATGCGGGCGAGGACCTTGCCGCAGCCTTGGTCGGCACAGGCATCCGTTCCGCGGCCGGACCGCAAGCGATCGTCGAAGCGGCCCAAATGGATGCCGATTGGGTGATGGCTGCGATTATGGGCGCGGCCGGGATCGAGCCGCTCCTCGCAGCTGCAGAGCGCGGGGCAAACATCGCCTTTGCCAACAAGGAGTGCCTCGTCTGCGCGGGTGACGCCGTCCTTGGCGCAATGGAACGGGGCGGCGGTCGTCTGCTGCCCGTCGACAGCGAGCACAATGCGATCTTCCAGGTTTTTGACGCCGAGCGTCCCCACCGTGTGCGCAAGCTGATTCTCACCGCGTCGGGCGGTCCGTTCCGGGATCGGGATCCGGCGACGCTCAAAACCGTGACGCCCGAAGAGGCTGTGAAGCACCCCAATTGGTCGATGGGTGCGAAGATCTCTGTCGACAGTGCGACGATGATGAATAAGGGCCTTGAGCGGATTGAGGCGGCCTATCTGTTCCCGGTTCCCAAAGAGAAGATCGAGATCGTGGTGCATCCCCAATCGGTGATCCACAGCCTGGTCGACTATGTCGATGGCTCGGTGCTCGCGCAGCTCGGCACGCCGGACATGACGATCCCCGTCGCCTCTGCACTGGCGTGGCCGGACCGGATCGCGACCCCGGCGGAGCAGCTAGACCTGATCAAGGTCGGCCAGATGGATTTCTTCCCAGCCGATGAGGAACGCTTCCCGTGTCTTCGCCTTGCGCGTGAGAGCCTCGATGAAGGGGGCCTTGCCACGTGTGTGCTGAACGCCGCCAATGAGGTGGCCGTGGCCGCCTTTCTGAAGGGTCACCTCGCATTCCTGGACATTGCGGCCGTCACCGAACATTGTCTCGAAACGGTGAGATCGAATCACGACAGCACGGCCCTCGACAACATCTTGGCGATGGACAAGCTGGCCCGTGAAGCGGCCTGGGCCCGAGTGGAAGCACTCGCAGACAGGGGTTGAGGGTAGATGCTGGACACATTGCTCGGCAGTGCATCCGCTGTGGCCGTGAGCCTAGCGGCTTTCTTGGTGATGCTCCCGGTGATCGTGTTCATTCACGAGCTGGGGCATTTCCAGACCGGGCGTTTGTTCGGCATCAAGATTGACGCTTTTTCGATTGGCTTTGGTCCGAAGCTTGCTGCCTGGGTCGATCGCCATGGCACGGTGTGGAAAGTCTCGGCGATCCCGCTTGGCGGCTATGTGAAGTTCTTTGGCGATGCCAATGCGGCCAGTGCGGGCACCAATGGGGGCCAGACGGGTACGACGCAGTTCGGTTCTCAGCGCGAGGCGCTTGAAGCGTCGCTCACGGACGAGGAAAAGGCTGTCTGCTTCCATTTTCGTCCGACCTGGCAGCGTGCCGCCGTCGTCGCGGCAGGGCCGATCGCCAATTTCGTTCTCGCTATCGTCATTCTCGCAGGTCTTCTGATGGCGCTCGGCCGGTTCACTGTCGAACCTGTCGTCGGACAGGTGATGGAGGATAGCGCGGCCGCCGAAGCGGGCTTCATGCCCGGCGACCGTATCCTTGAGCTCAATGGTGGCGCGGTGCGATCATTCGATGCCATGGCGACCAGGGTGAAACTCTCGAGCGGAGAGGAGCTGACCTTTACCGTCGAGCGTGGCGGCGCGGTCGTCACCTTGCTCGCGACACCCCGCCGGGTCGAGCAGACCGATGGCTTTGGCAACAAGGTGGAAGCTGGCCAGCTCGGCGTCTCCGCGGACCCCAACTTCGTCAGCAGACAGCGGTTTGGCCCTGTCGATGCTGCCCTTGAAGGCACCCGCGAGGTGGGCCGCATCATCAGTGTGACGGGTCGGTACTTCACGCGGCTTCTGACCTTCCGCGAAGACCCCCGCCAGATCGGCGGCCCGGTGCGGATCGCCCAGTTCGCTGGCCAGGCGGCAAGCTCAGGCTTCGTGCCGGCTGAAAACGTGACCCTTGGTGATCGGTTGATGACCAGCGCGGCCAACTTTTTGCAGGTTGCGGCGTTGATCTCGATATCCGTCGGATTTTTAAACCTCTTGCCCGTTCCCGTTCTGGATGGGGGGCATCTCATGTTCTACGGATATGAAGCGGTGGCGGGAAAACCGATGAACGAAGCGGTGCAGAACGGGTTGTTCAGGATCGGTCTCGCTATGGTCGGGACCCTGATCATCTTCGTCCTTATTAATGACGTTGTTCGTCTCTTCCAGTCTTAGGATCTGCTGCCCATGACCCTTTCGGCTGCGCGCCCTTTTCTTGTTGCCATTTTGACCGTTGTGCTCGTGGGAGCGCAGGCGATGGCCCAAGAGAACTACACAACGGTGGTGCGCCAGATCATTGTCACCGGAACCCAGCGCTTGGAGCCCGAGACGGTACGCTCCTATCTGCCAATCACACCGGGTACGAACATTGACCAAGTGGTGATCGATGAGGGGCTGAAAGGTCTCTTCGCTACCGGTCTCTTTGAAGACGCGCAAATGGTGTTCGACGCCAGCAATGGTGTTCTCCAGGTTCAGGTTCAGGAAAACCCGATCGTCAATCGCGTGATCTATGTCGGCAACCGTCGCCTCGGTGATGACAAGTTCGAAGAGGAAGTCGAGCTGGAACCGCGAGCGATCTACACCCGCGCGCGCGCCCAGGCGGATGCGCAGCGGATGATCGAGGTCTATCGCCGTTCTGGCCGGTTTGGTGCGACCGTGAGCCCTCGCGTGCGAGAGCTTGAGCGTAACCGCGTCGATGTGATCTTCGATATCGACGAGGGGCCACGCACAGGCGTTCGTGCGGTCAATTTTCTAGGTAATGAGGAGTTCTCCGATGCCGAGCTGCGCGGTGTGATCCTGACCGCGCCATCGAGCTGGTGGAACATCCTTGAGAGCAACGACAACTATGACCCCGACCGATTGGAGTATGACCAGGAGCTTCTCCGCCAGCACTATAGCCAGAACGGCTTTGCTGACTTTGCGGTGATGTCCGCCGTCGCCGAACTCACGCCTGATCGGAAGGACTTCATCATCACGATCGAGGTTGACGAGGGGCCGAAATACGATTTCGGCAATGTCGATGTGAACACCACGCTGTCAAAGCTACCGGGCGAGACCTTGCGGCGCCGTGTACCTATTCGTTCGGGTACGGTCTTTAACTCAGAGCGTATCGAAGAAGCCGAAGAGGCGCTCACCTTTGCAACCGGTGTCTACGGCTATGCCTTTGTCGACATCTATCCCCGGCTCGATAGGAACCCCGAAACCAAAACCATCGACGTGACCTTTGAGGTCAATGAGGGCCCTCGCGTTTATGTTGAGGAGATCAACATCAACGGGAACCAGCAGACGCTCGACAGGGTCATCCGCCGCGAGATGCGCCTTGTGGAAGGTGACGCCTTCAACCGCGTCTTGGTGGATCGTTCCGAGCGCCGCGTGAAGGGTCTTGGTTTCTTCTCCGAGGTTGAAGTTGAAGAGCTACCAGGAAGCGCGCCCGATCGCTCCGTACTCAATGTGAACGTCACAGAGCAGCCAACCGGCAGTTTTCAGATCGGTGGCGGTGTATCATCGAACGACAACTTCATCTTCAATATTCAACTTGATCAGCGGAACCTTGCTGGTCGCGGCCAGAACGTTCTGCTGGATCTCTCGGCATCACAACGGACCAACCGCGCACGGATTGCGATCACGGAGCCATACTTCCTTGGGCGGCGCCTTCGCGCCGGTGCCAGCATCTTTATTCAAGATACAGACTTTGAAGAAGCGGGATTTGTCTCCCAGTCCTATGGTTTCGGCACCAATTTTGGTTTTCCGGTATCTGAATTCGCGCAGCTCGGCCTCAATTATGGTCTGCGTTACGACAATCTTGAGCTGACCACCGATCTCACCTTCACGCGGGATGAGAATGGTGATCTTGTTCCGAGCAATGATCTTGTCGATCCTGATGCCATTCGCCGGGTCCGGGAACCTGAGTCGACGGGGATTGGCGTTGGTATTTTCACCACGGATCGATGCAATGTTGTGGTGTTGTCGGATGATTTGAACTGCGAGAACAATGGCGAGTTCGTCACATCCTCGATCGGTTACACGCTGCGCATGGACCGCACGAATGACCCGATTGTGCCATCGCGCGGCTATGCCATCAATTTCTCGCAGAATTTTGCGGGCATCGGCGGTGACGTGAACTACTATCAGTCAACGCTCCGGTCGTCCTATTATCATCCCCTTCCTTTCCGTTTCATCGGCTCCTTGAAGTTCCAAGGCGGCTATATTCAGAGTTTCAACGATGACGGTGTCCGCCGGAATGACCGCTTCTTCCTCGGCGGTGGGCGCGGCTTCCGCGGCTTTGACGTCGCCGGCGTCGGGCCGCGCTTGTTCGATGCCGATGATGCGGTGTTGGGGCGTCGCCGTGGTCAGGCGATTGGTGCCCGGGCCTATGCGGTTGGGTCAGCTGAGGCGCTGATCCCATTGCCGTTGCCGCCATCGGCGGGTCTCCGGGCGTCGCTCTTTGCCGACATGGGCGTTGCTGGCCTCGTCAATGACCGTGACGAAGAGATCTTCAACGATCCGAGCATTCCGCGCGTCGACCTGTTCGGCGACTCCGATCCTGACGACCCGCTCCAGGCGAACCTAGATCCACGCGTGACGGCCGGTGTTGTGGTCAATTGGCGCTCGCCTTTTGGTCCTGTCCAGTTTGTGATTTCGGAGGCCGTGGTCGTGCAAGAGTACGACCGGCCTGAAGGTTTCCGCTTCTCTGCTGGTGGGCAGTTCTAATCGCTCACTGAGTGTGAACGCGATTGGCGCGCGCGCCGGTGGATTTCGCCGCGGCGTTCCTGCATGGATCTGGGTACAAACGGAGCAAGAGGAGAGGGTGATGACGCTAAGACCAATAGGTGCGGCGCTGCTGGTGATCGCCACCATATTGGGCTGGAGTGGCGCGGCTCGGGCTCACGACATCCTTGGCGTTGTTTTGGTCCTGGATCAGCAGCAGGTCATTACATCCGACAAAGCAGCCCCGTCCATAAACACTCAATTTCAAACCATCACCCAGCAACGGGCTGATGCGCGTGCGCAGCAGCACGCCCAGCAATAAGGAGCGGATGTGAGCGGAGCTGATCGTCCGTATCCCGCATGACATGCGTTTATGACCTTTCCTGATCCCCGCTTCTTTTCACTGCGCAAGACGCTGACCCCCGCCGAAGCCGCCGAGATCGGTGGCGGCACGCTCGTCCGCCGAGGCGAGGGCATCCTTTCGTCGGTGGCTGATGCTGCAAGCGGCGGTGAGGGAGCACTCGCTTTTGCCGAAAAACCTGATGAAACACTCGCGCCAGCGACCGTGTTGATCGTGCCGGACGGGAAAGCGGACACCGTCCCCACGACGGTCGGCTCTGTTATCGAGGCGTCATCACCGCGCTTAGCCTACGCCAAGATCGCGGCTGCGCTTTTTGAAAGCAAAAGCGAATGCGGCTGCGAGGACGATACCCCCTCAAAGGTGGCCGACAGCGCAATGGTGCATCCCACCGCTGTCGTCGCGCCTGGTGCGACGGTCGCTGATGGCGCTGTGATTGGTCCTTACGCGGTGATCGGACATGGCGTGTTGATCGGAGCAGGCACGCGGGTTGGCTCCCATGTCTCGATCAACCACGCAACCGTCGGTGCGGGCTGTTCATTCTCGTCAGGTGTGCGCATCGGTGAAGCAGGCTTTGGCTATGTTCCGGGTGATCGGGGCGCGGTCTATATCCCGCAACTGGGTGCGGTGCGCATTGGCGATGGCGTCGATATCGGCGCCAACACGACGGTCGATCGCGGTATGCTGACCGATACCGAAATTGGAGATGGCACCAAGATCGATAATCTCTGTCAGATTGCGCACAATTGTAAAATTGGCCGATCGGTGCTGATCGCGAGTCACACAGGGGTGTCGGGTTCCTGTACGATCGGTGATGGCGTGATGATGGGCGGCCAGGTTGGCATGGGCGATCATGTCAATGTCGGCGCGGGTGCGGTTCTGGCGGCTCGTAGCGGATTGATGCGGGATGTTGAACCTGGTGGCCGTGTGGGCGGCACGCCTGCTAAGCCCTTCCGTCAATGGATGAAAGAAGTGGCGGCATTGAGCCGTCTTGCGGAAAAGAAGAGATGACTGAACACGAAGATGATCTCCCGGATCTCGATGTCGCCGGTATTCAGGCCCTGATCCCGCATCGTTTTCCCTTTTTGATGATTGATAAGCTCATCAATATTTCGCGCACTGATGGCGCGGTGGGTGTCAAGAACGTCACCAACAATGAACCCTATTTCCAGGGCCATTTCCCAGAGATGCCCGTCATGCCAGGTGTGCTGATTATCGAGGCCATGGCACAAACAGCAGCGTCTTATACCGTGTGTGCCGATAATCTTGATTCAGAGGGTAAGGTTGTTCTTTTCATGGGTGTGGAGAAGGCGAAATTTCGCAAGCCTGTCGTGCCTGGCGACCAGCTGGAGCTGCATGTCAAGGTGATCCAGCGCCGTCCGCCTGTTTGGAAATATGAGGGCAAGGCCAAGGTTGATGGCAAACTGGTGGCTGAAGCGGTGTTTGCTGCGATGTTGGCGGAGGCAAAGTAATGGCTGTTCATCCGCGTGCGATTGTTGAGGATGGGGCGGAGCTCGGCGAGGGTGTCGAGGTGGGGCCTTTCGTCCATGTCGGCCCCCATGTGAAGCTTGGAAACCGAGTAAAGCTTCATCCCCATGCGGTGGTCCTTGGCCATACCACCGTCGGCGATGACACCGAGGTGATGCCATTTGCGGTGCTTGGAATGCCTCCGCAGCATCTCAACTATAAAGGTGAGAAGACGACACTGACGATTGGTGCACGGAATCAAATTCGTGAGCACGTGACCATGCACCCTGGCACGGCGCAGGGCGGCGGCAAGACGGTGGTTGGTGACGATGGGCTCTACATGGTTGGCTGTCACGTCGCCCATGACTGCATCATCGGCGACAATGTGATCATGGCGAACAATGCGACGCTTGGCGGGCATATTGAGATCGGAAACTACGTCTTTGTTTCAGGTATCACGGCGATTCATCAGTTCACGCGCTTAGGAAATTATTGCTTTGTTGGCGGCGGCGCCATTTTGGGCAGCGATGTTATTCCGTATGGGTCAGTGTTCGGGAACCGGGCTAAGCTTGAAGGCCTCAACATCGTCGGTATGAAACGTCGCGGGATGGACCGGAAAGCTATCCACTCCATCCGTGCCGCCTATCGTCAGCTCTTTGCCCCTGAAGGGACGCTCCAGGAGCGGATCGCCGATGCGATCGAGCTCTACAAAGACTCGCCGGTGGTGATGGAGATCGTCGACTTCATGAAAGCCAACAGCGAGGAGAACCGGCCGCTATGCCTCCCGGCGCAATAGGGGACGGCACCTGGTCTCGGCTTGGTATTCTTGCCGGAGGCGGAGCATTGCCGCTGCGCGTTGCTGAAGCCGAAGCCAAGGCGGGTCGCGAGCCCTTCATCGTTCGGCTGACGGATGAAGAGGGGCCGATCACGGCCTACCCCAATGAGACCGTGCAAATCGGCGAACTCGGCCGCGTGATCAAGCGGCTGAGGAAAGAGGGCTGCGACGCCGTTTGTCTCGCTGGTCAGCTGAAGCGGCCTAATTTCGCGTCGATCAAAGCGGATTGGCGCGGCGCGATGGTGCTCCCCAAGGTCGTTGCTGCTGCCCGGAAAGGCGATGGCGCCATTCTTGATGTCATGGTCAACGTATTCGAGGGCGAGGGCTTTCGCGTGATCGGTGCCGAAGCGGCTTCGGAGCGTTTGCTTCTCCCAGTCGGTGCGCTGGGCGATCATCAACCGAACCCGGACCATCTTACCGACATGGCGAAGGGCGCCGGTGTGATCGCAGCGCTCGGTCCCTTTGATGTCGGCCAGGGCGCTGTTGTCCGGCGCGGCTTTGTGCTGGCGATTGAAGCCGCGGAAGGGACCGACGCGATGCTTCTACGCTGCGCAGATCTGCCCAACAGTCTCAAAGGGTTTGAGCCGGGTGAGGAGCAAAGCCTGGTGGGTGTCCTGGTGAAATGCCCCAAACCTGGTCAAGAGTTGCGCGTCGACTTACCGACCATCGGTGTCGAGACGATGGAGCGAGCAGCGGCTGCGGGTCTTGCAGGCGTCGCAGCCCAGGCGCAGCATGCCCTCATCATCGATCGCGACGACGTGGTGGCGAAAGCCAACGCGCTCGGCCTCTTCATCTATGGATACACGCAGCAGGAGATTAGCGGTTGAGCCGCACCCTTCTTCTTTCAGCCTGCGAGCCATCGGGGGATGCGCTTGGCGCTTCACTCATGGCGGCCTTGCGGCAACATGCGCCGGATACACGTTTCATCGGAGGCGGCGGGCCACTGATGGTAGAGCAAGGCCTCGAAGACCCTCTTGATACCGATGGATTGGCCGTGATGGGCCCGGCTGATGCCTTGGCAGCTATCCCGAAGGCTCTCGGTTTGGCATCCTCACTGGCTGCGCTGGCGAGGGACGAAAAACCCGATGCTGCCATTTTGGTCGATAGCTGGGCGTTCTCGAAGGCGGTGGCCGATCGCATCAAGAAAAAGGCGCCTGAGACCAAGCTGGTGAAGCTCGGTGTGCCGCAGGTCTGGGCGTCACGCCCGCATCGTGCGGCGGTCGCGGCAGAGCTCTTCGACCTTCTTCTTTGCCTGCTCCCTTTTGAGCCTAAGCACTTCACCGATATCGGCGGGAATGCAAAGTTCGTCGGTAATCCGAACTATCAGGTGGCGGCATCGACGCCGCGATCGGGGCCCGCATTCCGTGCCAGACATGAGATTGGCGATGCGCCGCTGCTGCTTCTTCTGCCAGGCAGCCGTGATGGCGAGGTGAAGCGCCTGTTGCCCGTTTTCGAGCCGACGCTGCAAGATATTGCAGCCCGCATTCCAGGGCTTAAGACCGCCGTGATCGCGGCACCGTCAGTAGAGGAGCGCGTACGCGCGGCGACAAGAACATGGAACACTGATGTTTTAATCGTTCCGCCAGAGGAGCGTTTCAACGCGTTCGATGCCGGTGACGTCGCTTTGGCCGCATCAGGCACGGTGACGACAGAGCTCGCTTTGGCGGGCACGCCCATGGTCGTGACCTACAAAGTCGCGCCCATCGCAGCCTACTACGCCAAGAAAGTGATCACCACGCCCTACGTCACGATCCTGAATATCATGGCTGGCGACGCGGTAATCCCTGAGCGTATCCAACAGGAGTGCATGCCGTCCCAATTGAGTGCCGATGTCGTCCGCTTGTTCCAGGATGATGACGCTCGCCGCCGCCAGACATCGGCCTTTCGCCGGCTGCTGCCGGGTCTCATCGGCTCACACGATGCGGCCGATCAAGCAGCGCAGGAGATCATCACGCTAGTCGACGGCGAAGGTCGCGGCGACCTCAACGGCGGCGCCTCGTGGGAGGGATGAACACCCAACGGCGGCCCTCGCGTGCCTGCCCCGATCAGCGAAGAGATCTTCCATCAGGTTTGAGGCGCCATTGATCACCTCGGGGTGATCCGTAAACGTCGGCGTACAGGCGACAAAGCCGTCGAGCTTAACGCAGCATTGCACCCGACCGAGATCACCCCCAAGCGCGTGCTTGAGTTGTGAGACGATCATCACACCGCAGGCTTCAGCTGCCAACGCGCCTTCTTCGGTGCTGAGATCCGTGCCCAGGAGGCCTTGAATGAGTTCACCGTTGCGGAAGGGCAGTTGCCCGGAAATGAAGATCAGTGAGCCGACCTTCCGTGATGGAACATAACTCGCTATGGGCAAGGCAGGCTCTGGTAGTGTCAGGCCGCGCTCTGCGATTTTTTGTTCTACCGTGGTCATTGGTTTTATCCTCCCTCGTACTGCGTGAACCTAGGCCTCAAGAAGGGCTGCTTGCACGTCTTTTGTCCAACCAACATAGATGGTTTTGCCGGTTTCAATCACTGGGCGTTTGATCAGTGTCGGGTGGGCCTGCAACAGCGCCGACGGCCCAGCGTTGCGTTCGTCCTCTGACAGGTTGCGCCAAGTGGTCGAGCGCTTGTTGATCAGAAGATCTGAGCCGACGGCCTCAAGCCATTGGGGAACAAGCGTTTTGAGGTCAGCCTCGGTGCGAATATCGACGAAGGAGGGTTTGAGACCAGCTTCTGTGAGGGCCTTCATCGCCTTCTTGCACGTGTCGCAGTTTTTGAGGCCGGTGAGTGTTAGGCTCATAGGTATCCAATCTTGTGGTCTAGCGTTTGGTCGTACGGCGGTCCCGCATCGTGCCGATCACGTTTTTTCCGAACTTGTCGCGTAAAGCCGCGACGGCGTCTTCGCGTTGCCGGTGCCGTTCATGGTCTTCAGGGTAGGCCAGGTCTGCCCGTGCCTCCTCATCGGTGACAAGATCAGAAATTCCCACACCGATGAGCCGATAGGCTGTGCGCGGCGCCCGC
>JBCDLG010000083.1:0-14296 GCA_038745625.1 Pseudomonadota bacterium
GCCTCCAAGACAATACGGTCAAAATTTATGTTTCACGGCAGGTTAAACTGCTCGCGATACATTAGAACTTGCAATCGGTCTGTGAGGGGCCGGACTGCCCGGCGTCAGAAGGCGCTCCTGATAACTTGAGAAAACCAAGGAGCCCATAGAAATGGCATCTCTTCTTACCAATGCGTCGGCGCAAACCGCGCTGCGCTCCCTGCGTGATGCACAAAGCAGCCTGCAGGAAACTCAGGACCGGATCTCAACCGGCCTCAAAGTGCGGAGCCCAGCTGAGAACCCAGCGTTCTTCCTGGTTGCACAAACCATCCGCGGTGACGTCGCTGTTCTTGATGGTCTGAGAGACAACCTGACGGTTGGTATCTCAGCGTCGACGACCGCTTCGTCGGGCCTTAACGGCATCACTGCTGACATCAACCAGGTTCAGTCTGCTCTGACCACGGCTCAAACGGGTACCGCCCTGAGCGAAGTTCAGTTCGCGATCGATCAGGTTGTTGAGTCCATCGAAGGCCGGATCGATGCTTCGTCGTTCAACGGCATCAACCTCCTGTCGGGTACGGAGTCGACCACAATTACGACGACGATCACCCGTGAAGCTGGCTCGTTCGAGCTGTCGACGTTCACCCTGCAGTCGCAAAACCTCGACAACATCGAGATTGCTGGCCGTGTTGGTGCAACGCCAATCTACGCGACAGACGCAAACGCTGAGACAGCGTTCGACAACCTCTACCGTGCGTTCAACTCTGGTCTTGCTGACCGTCTGGACATCAGCGGTAACGGTGACGTCGACCTGGCTCCAGCGGGTACGGACGATCAGCTGACTGCTGATGGTGTTGCACGTCCAGCCGACCCCTTCGGTGGCGGTGAAACGTTCTTCACCTTCTACGGCAGTGATGACGATGTCGCCTTCCTCAACTCTGTTGGTGTGGGTGCTCTGAACCTCGGCAACATTGGCGCTGACTCGTCGCAAGAGGTCATCGCGATCAACCTCGACTCAGCTGCTGGTGGCGGTGCAACGCAAACTGTTGGCGGCGTGATCGACGCAACAGCTGCCGGTACCGGCGGTGTGGCGATCAACTATATCGCTGCTGCTGCGGCTGCTTCTGGCGGTGCAACGGACGTCTTCACCGGTGGTTCGGCGGAAGCTGAATTCGCTGACGTTGACACGTATCTCCAGTCTGTCGTCTTCGACGATGGTCAGCTTCGTGCGTTTGCTGACGCTACCGGCTTCCGTTCGGTGGCTCGTCAGATCGAAGTTGAGGACACATCGACTGCCAACGTGCAAGCTGGCTTCGTGCTTGCTGACACGCTGATCAGCCGTGTGAACGTTGCTGCAACGGTCGTGGGTGTCTTCGAATCGACCCTCGAGTCGCGTCAGACCTTCCTCTCGGACCTCACCGACTCGCTTGAGCTCGGCGTTGCTGCCCTGACTGAAGCTGACCTCAACGAAGAGTCCAGCACGCTGCAGGCCCTGCAGGTCCAAGAACAGCTCGCTGTTCAGGCCCTGTCGATCGCCAACCAGCGTCCACAGACCATCCTGTCACTCTTCCGTTAAACGGAACAGTAACATCGGCATTCGGAGCTTCGCTCCGGGTGCCAACCCTTCTTGAGACAAACCAAGAAAATTAAGGGACGAGAACAGTCTATGTATGGCAGGGCCGGCGCAAACGCCGCGTACAAAAAAACGATTACGGAAACCGAGGAGCCGCGCGAACTTGAGCGTAAGGTGTTTCTACAGATCAATGGCGAACTCGAACGCGCCGCAAAGGCTAAGAACTTCCCGCTTTCTGGGGAAGCTCTCGACGCGCTAAGCCGCAATCAAAAGCTATGGGGAGAGCTGATGTTTGATTGTGCCTATAAAGACAATCCACTCCCTGCGCAGCTCAAAGCAGGCATCATTTCGCTGGCTATTTTCGTTGATCGGCACACACCGCTGGTCATCTCCGGCGAGAAAGCCATTGAGCCGCTGCTCGATATCAACCGTAGCATCATCCGCGGCCTTGCAGGCCACAAGCCAGATGGTGCGACTGAGACAGAAGCAGGTTAATCGCTCATGGGACTTCGCTTACGCCTCCGCCCCAACGAACGCATCATCGTGAATGGCTGCGTTCTGACCAATGGCGACCGACGCAACACGATCACCGTGTCGAGCTTTGGCCAGGTCTTGCGCGGAAAGTACGTTCTGCAGCCGGAAGACGCAAAGTCGCCCATCCGGCGCCTTTATTTCACCATTCAGATGCTGCTCATTTCGGGTTGCGATGATGCGATGCTGCGGCACGCGTCGAAACTCGGGGCCTATGTGTTCACGCATATGGACAATGACGAGCACCGGAAGATCCTCCTTGAAGCGATCGACGAGGTGCACTTGCGCGACTTCTATAAGGCGATGGTGAAACTGCATCCGCTGCTGGATTTGCCCCCGAAGACGGGAGCGGAAACCGCGGCGCAATACCCTGCTGAGCTCGAGGCAGAGAACCGGGCCTTCCACGCCGCTGCTGAAGCGCGGATGGGCAAACCGCTGCAATCTGCTCACTGATAAGAATGAAGTTCAACGGAGGCGACGATGACATCGACTTACACGTCCTATCTCACCTTCAACCGCACCTACGGCAAGCCGCTCGCGCCTGTCGATACGACAACAATTCCTCCAACCGGAACCCTCGCGCGCGAAGAAGCCTATTTTCGGGCCAACATTTCCAGGGTTAGCTCCGGCGCGGAACTGGCAGCCGATCAGCGCCTCTGGAACTACGCCCTGACCGCGTTTGGTCTTGAGGATCAGATCAACAACAAGGACTTCGTGATCCGGGTTCTCGACGAAGGCGTGTTCGACCCTTTCGTTCCGTTTACCGAGCAACAGATAGCTGCCGGTACAGGCCAAAGCACGATCAACAGTGTCGCTGACCTCTTTTGGTTCTCCGAGACCTTTCCGCTTGATGTACTTCTCGACGAAGCGATCTTCGACGCCGTCGGCACCACCATTGATGAATACGCGATCCGAGCGGACGGCGTGCTTGAAGCCTCTTTTGCCGAAGGCGAGATCGAGTACTTCGCGGCCAATGCGGGCCAGGCTCTGACTGCCGAACAGCTGACCAGTGACCCACGTCTCTACGACTTTATTATACGGGCCTATGGTCTGGAGACGGAGTTTGGCAACAAGGAGCTGATCACCAAGGCGCTTGCCGCGGGCGTTTATAATCCGGGTGCAGGCGTTTTGAAGACCACGTCCGCTGCCAACACCGCGCAAGACAGCCGCTTTGAAACCTTCGCCCGCGCCTTCGCGTTTAACGAGCTTGGCGACCAGAACGTTCGCAACACAGCGTTCGTCAACTCGGTTGTTGAGCGCTACAACACCGAAGCGCTTGAGATCGAAGCCAAACAAGAGCGTGACAGCACCCTGCGCGGCGTCCAGTTCAATGCCGAAGATCAGCGGGAGATCGAATACTTCCGCGAGAACATCGGCAAGGTGCAAAACGAAGACGATCTTATTGCTGATTTTCGTCTCTATCGGTTTGTTCTGCGGGCCTATGACCTTGAGAGCCAGCTCGATTCCCAAGGTCTGATCCGCAAGGTCCTGCAAGAGGGCGTGGAAGACCCCGACTCGCTCGGTAACCAGTTGATCGACGAGAAGTACCGGATTCTGGCGAGGGACCTTGGCTTTGCCGAGGACGGAACAAAGAATGTCCGCAATCCCAATTTCGCCTCTGATGTGATCGAACGTTTCGAACGCGTCACGGCCGAGACTGATGCTGGCGTTGAAAATGTCGGTGTGCGGCTTGCTGCCTATTTCGAGCGTCAGGCCCCGAATATCAACACCTGGCTGGACGTTTTGGGTGACACGGCGTTGCGTGAGGTGGTGTTCACCGCGTTTGATCTTCCTGATGAACTTGGCACCCTCGCACCAGAGCGCCTGGTACAGAT
This sequence comes from Pseudomonadota bacterium, assembly GCA_038745625.1. Lineage (GTDB taxonomy): Bacteria > Pseudomonadota > Alphaproteobacteria > Caulobacterales > Parvularculaceae > Parvularcula. The sequence continues at coordinate 3,919 of JBCDLG010000083.1, forward strand.
CTTAGAAGCTCGCTTCGATATTGAAGATCTTCAGAAACCGGAGCAGCTTGACAAGTTCTTGAACCGTTTCGCTGTTCTCTATGATGTGAAGAACGGCGCGCCGAGCAGCACCGCGGGCTCCAGCCTCTTATCGCTTTTCGGCGTTGGCGGCGATTCGGGCGGATCGGGCAGCGTCTCGATCGATTCAGCCACCCTGAGCGCAACCAACCTGTTCTAAGTGATCCCATCGATGCCTATTCGGCATCGATCACCTCCGGGTTCAGTACCGACGATTCGTCAGCGTTCACCACTTCGGGCACCAAGAGGTCCGCAGATGCTTGGGTGTCAGTCTCGACCTCAGGCTCGGCTGCCTCTTTTCGCGACCGACCTAAGATCGCCGCGAGGTCGTCCATACCGCGCTCTGCTGGCATGCTTTCAAGCCGGTCTTGGTTGCAGAAACTCTCAATCGCAGGCACCTTTTCCAGTGCACGATCCGTCTCCGGATCACTGCCACGCTTATAAAGCCCGATTGAGATGATATCCCGCTTGTCTTCGTAGACGGATAAGAGCCGGCGGGCTTCCGACGCGATCGCCGCGTCCACCTCGCCATTGTAGCAGTCCGGCACGAGGCGCGACACCGAGCCGGGCACATCAATCGACGGATAACGCCCACGCATCGCGATATCGCGGCTCAAGCGGATGTGGCCATCGAGAATACCGCGAACACTGTCAGCGATGGGATCATCATGGTCGTCGCCATCGACCAGCACTGTTGCCGCGAGCGTGATATCGCCCTGATTGGCAAGGCCAGGTCCGGAACGCTCAAGCAGATGCGCAAGCTCACCAAAGACGGAAGGCGGGAAACCCCGCGCCGAGGGCGGCTCACCGACGGCCAGGCCGATCTCCCGCAGGGCATGGGCAAAGCGGGTCACCGAATCCATCATGCAAAAGACGTTGCGGCCGCGTTTGCGCTGATCCTCCGCCACGGCCATGGTGAGGTAGGCTGCCTGACGGCGTGCGAGCGGGCTTTCATCCGAGGTCGCAACAACGACGATGGAGCGCTTGAGGCCCTCCTCACCAAGGTCGCGCTGGAGGAACTCTTGCACCTCCCGGCCCCGTTCACCGATCAGTCCAATGACATTCACATCGGCCGCGCTCGACCGCGCAAGCATCGACAAGAGCGTCGACTTACCGACACCCGAGCCTGCAAAAATGCCCATCCGCTGTCCACGGCAGATCGGCGTGAAGGCATCGATGGTTTTGATCCCGGTATCGAGCATCTCGCCGACCCGGCGGCGCTTGAACGCCGATGGCGGGGTTCCGCGGAGCGGGGTTGCGAACGCACCCTCCGGCAAGGGTCCTTTCCCATCAATAGGTTCCGCCATCGGACCAATCACCCGGCCAAGCCAGCCGTCCGAGACTTTGATCCGGAAACGCTGCTCGTTGAAACGCACTTTTGCGCCAACGGGCACACCTTCGGTGTCTGAGAATCCCATGAGAAGCGTCTGATCGCGCTCCACGCCGACGACCTGACACGCCAGTGGATCGCCGCCATGGCGCTCCACATGGCAAAGGTCACCGGCGGACAGGACGCCGGAAAGCCCCCTCACTTTCAGGACCATACCGAGGGCGGAAGAAATCTCACCCTCCCAAACAGGGCCAGGCAAATGCCGCAGCATCGAGGCGGCTTCATCAAGTGTACGGGCAGCTGCGCGGTTCTCGCTCATGGATGTCCCTTCGTAGAACGCCTCTTGTCTGCCCCACGACCTTTTATGCGGGTTTAAGGCGCGGATGGTTTTCTGCGGCCCGTGCAAGCAGGAGAACCCGCGCGCCCATGATTGAAGGTATCAACCTCTTCCAGACGATGAGTCAGAAGCTCGATTATCTCGGTGTGCGCCACACTCTTCTTGCGCAGAATGTCGCCAATGCCGACACACCAGGATACAAAGCCCAGGACCTGAGAGCGTTCTCCGAAGCTCTGCGCACGGTCCAACCAGCTGGTATGTTGGCCACGCATCAAAAACATATGGTCGCCGAACAGGGCAACACGACCTATCGCGAAGATCGCCGGGTCGAAGGCTGGGAAGTCGAGCCTTCAGGCAACCAAATCAGCCTTGAAGAGCAGATGATCGAAGCGGCCGACAGCGTCCGCCAGTACCAGCTCGCCACCCAGCTCATGAAAAAACATGTCAGCATGTTGAAAGCCACGCTGTCGACGCGTGCCTAAGGACGGATAAACCGATGGATCCCATTTCAGCAGCCATGAAAATCGCCTCCTCGGGCCTCGAAGCACAATCGCTTCGGGTTCGGATGGTTTCAGAGAACATCGCCAATGCGAGCTCGCTTGGCTCAGCGCCGGGCGCTGATCCCTATCGCCGCAAAACGATTGTTTTCCAACCGGATTTTGACCGGAATCTTGGCGCAGATATCGTCACTGTGAAGAAGATTGGCGTCGATCCAGGCGAGTTCAGCCTCTCCTATGATCCATCCCATCCGGCAGCCAATGCCGACGGCTATGTCAAAGTGCCGAACGTCAATCCACTGATCGAAATGACTGACATGCGCGAAGCGACGCGGTCCTATGATGCGAACCTGAACCTGATCGAACAGGCACGCAGCATGGCCACCGCGACTCTCGCACTGCTCGAACGCTAAGAAGGACACTGACAGATGATTGAAACCATCGCGAGTGTCGCCGCCAACGGATCAACGACGGGCGTCAACATGACCTCGGCTTTGGTCGAGACAAAGGAAATGGCGGGACCGAGCTTCCTCGACGCTTTGAAAAGTACAGCCATGAACTCGGTTCAAACGGTTAACCAGAGCGAAGCGATGGCCGCCGCTGCGATGCACGGCCAGGCGAGCCTGCAAGAGGTTGTCCAAGCCACAGTGAAAGCCGAAGTGGCTGTGGAAACAGCCATCTCGATCCGGAACAAAATGATCGAGAGCTACCAAGAAATCATGCGGATGCCGATCTAATGAGTGAGGCCGACGTCATCCAGATCATCCGTGAGGGTTTTATCACAACCCTGGTGATCTGCGGACCCCCTTTGATAGCGGGTACAATCACTGGCCTTGGTATCGCGCTCTTTCAGGCGCTGACCCAGGTGCAGGAGATGACGCTGACTTTTGTTCCGAAATTCGCGGCGATCTTTGCCACGATCGTGTTCAGCCTGCCGATGACCTTTCAGGCCATCACGAAGTATGGTGCAATGGTCGGTGACAAGATCATTCGCTCCGGCGGTATCGGCTAACCCAGCGGTAGTCTGCGCCGGCAAGAGAAGAAGACCTGCACGCTACGGCAGGGCGAAGGCGACAACGTGATCGCCAAGGCGTGTTCCGGCGGTCCCGTGCCCGCCCGCTGCGATCACAACATACTGCTGACCTAGATACGTATACGTCATGGGCGTTGCCTGGCCACCAGCCGGTAGCCGGCCCTTCCAAAGCTCGTCACCGGTCTCCACGTCGAAAGCGCGGAGGTAGTCATCGAGCGCTGCCGCGATGAAGATAAGGCCTGACCCGGTGATGATCGGTCCACCGAATGTCGGCGTTCCCGTTTCGAGCGACAGCAGGCCCGACGTGAGATCCTCCGTCGTCCCGTGCGGACGGCGCCAGACGATCTCCCCCGTTTCCAAATCAACCCCGGCCAAGACACCCCAAGGCGGCGGCGTGCACGGAAGACCGAGCGGTGACAGCAAGGGCGACCGGCGCATGGTATAGGGCGCACCTTCCATCGGCGCGAATTCCGCACCATCGCGGATCGCATAGACTTCGGGCTCATCGCCTGCCTTCGAGGTCAGCTCGATAAACGCGCCCAAATTCGTCATATTGACGACCAAGAGGTTGCGTGCGGGGTCAAAGGCCGCGCTGCCCCAATTCCCGCCGCCGCCCTGAAACGGATAGGCGAGTGCGCCCTCTTCGGTCGGCGGCGTGTAAAGACCATCGCGCCTCAAGGACCGGATCTGGCTCGCACAAGCAAGCTTGTCCCACAGCGTGACGCCAAAGGCATCACCCGGCTGCACAGTGTCCGGAACAATGGGAGGCGTCACAACGGGAAAGGGCTGCGTCGGCGAAAGAACCTCTCCGGCCACACCGCCCTGCGGTACGGCGCGCTCCTCGATCGGCAGGAACGGCTCTCCCGTCTCGCGATCCAGGACAAAGAGCAGCCCCATCTTGGTGACTTGCGCCACCACGTCATGGGTCACCCCGTCCCGCGCGACCTGGTAGAGCCCGGGCTGCGCTGGCAGGTCATAGTCCCAGACGTCGTGATGGACGGTCTGGAAATGCCAGACGACCTCCCCGGTGCCGCCGTCAAGCGCGACGACCGAATTCGCATACCGATTATCGCCAACCCGGTTGCCGCCATAATAGTCAGGGCTGGGGCTTGAGGTGGGAAGGAAGACGAGGCCGCGCTCCTCATCGACCGACATGGTCGACCACACATTGGCATGCCCCGTCACGCGGGCCGACCCATCGGCCCAACTCGACCAGGCTGGGTCATCAGGGTCGGTCGGCACAGGGTTGAAGCGCCATTGGAGAAGCCCTGTCCGCGCATCAAAAGCATGGACCGTGCCCGTCGGCGCTTCGGTCCGCAGGTTGTCACCAATCGCCGAGCCCGTCACGACGATGTCGCCCACAATCGCTGGAGCAGACGTGATCTGAAACTCACCGGGCCAACGGAGCGGGATGTTGGGCTCCACCTGCACCGCGCCGCCCGCGCCAAAATCCTCGCAAGGCCGACCGGTCGCAGCATCAAGAGCGATCAGCCGCGAATCGACCGTCCCGAAAAAGATCCTGGTGCTGCACACATCATCGGAGGCTGGCTGGTCGTCCGTCCATGCCGACACACCGCGGCAAGTGTGCTGATTGGCTGGTCGCCGGTCGATCGCGATCTCAGGGTCGAAGCGCCAAAGCTCCGCGCCCGTTGCAGGGTCGAGGGCCAGAACCTCGCTGAACTGGGTACAGACAATCAGTCGGTCGCCGACCAAGATCGGCGTCGCCTCAAAGGCGGACCTGCGGCTGACCTCCTCACGACCGTCGAGCGCGCCGGTGCGGATCGACCAGGCGACCTCGAGGTCACCAACATTCTGCGGGGTGATCTGATCGGCCCTGGAATAGCGCGTGCCTCTGGCATCGCCGCCATAAGCGCCCCAACCCTGACCAAGCTCCTCGGGTACGGGCGCGGCGACATCGGCACGCCCTTTAATCACCAGGGCGTCGTTGAGACCCAGGGCGACCCACATCGCGGAGCCTCCCAGGAACGAGACGGCCACAAAAACGGCCAAAGCAAGAGACGCGATCCGGAGTGGTCGAAGTGCCATGGCGCCAGACTAGCCCAAAACCGCGCCCGGACCTATCAGCAGCATCCCGAGCTGCGGCGAAGCTGCACCGCTTCCTCCTTGATGAACTCAGCGCCGGGATCCGTGCCGTAAGTCTTCGCCTCAGCCATCGTATGGAACATCTCCCAGACGACGCCCGACGGGTCACGTGTCCAGTGCTTGTCGCTATGCGCGTAGCAGCACTCCGCCTGCGGCTCATCACGGACCGGCGCTTCAATCATCGCCAAACGCCGGGCGAGATCGCCGAGCTCTTCATCCGTGTCTGTTTTAATGCCGACATGGTCAATGCCGAAGCCGCGCGCCTCTTGCCGACTGATGGCGAGGTGCACGTTGGGGTCTTCGACTTCCCAGCGGATATAGTCAGGCCTCTCCAGCGTTGGTTCTTGGCCGAAAATGGCGGAGTAGAATTGCTTCGATGTCTGAAGATTGTCCGTGCTGATATGAAGATGGAGGCGTTTCATCCTATAGCTCCTTCGGTTTTGAGGGCTGAGGCTTCCAGCCCTTCGATGATTTCGGGGAGGCCCTGGCAGCAGCGCGCCATCAGGAAAGAGGCGACGCCGCGGAGGGCCGCAAAATCCGCGCGGTAGAAAATCGTTCGGCCGAACCGCTCCGAACGCACAAGGCCCGCAGAGCCGAGAATGCTCAAATGCTGCGACATCAAATTGTGCCGCACACCGAGATGCCGAGCGACGTCACCCGCTTTGACCCCCTCACTCCCGGCCTGCACCAGAAGGGTGAGCGCATCGAGCCGGGTTTCTTGCGACAGGGCCGAGAAGATTTGGAGGGCTTGATCCTTGTCCATAGCCTCAAGATAACTCCGCACCCAAATATGTCAATAGGTCATGATATAACGACATAAAAACCACTGGCTGGCGGTGCAGCACCCTTGCCGATAAGCTCACGCCCCATGATCAAACCCATCCTCGTCGCCGCCACCCTCCTTGTCGCGCCCGCACACGCCCAACCCGGCGCCTTCGGGCCAGGTTCTCTCATCCCGGAGTTTGGCCTGGTGGCCGAGGTCGAAGGACGCGAGGCGATCCCAGAGGGCACGCGTTTCAAGATTGCCTACGACGTCACCCAGGGCGCGGAGCCCGGGACGATCAGCCGTTCACTGACCACTGGCGCGCGTTTTCTCAACATGCACGCCGCAGCCGGGGTACCGGCGGAGAACATGGAGCTCGCCTTTGTGCTGCACGGGGCATCGGTCTTCGATGTGGTGAGCGACCCGCGGTATCGAGCCGAACATGGCGAGGACAACGCAAGCGCCGCCGTCGTCGCGGCCCTGCTTGATCACAACGTTGCCATCTATGTCTGCGGCCAAAGCGCGGCCTATCAGGGCGTGAAGACGGAGGACCTCCTCCCTGGTGTCCAGATGTCCCTTTCGGCGATGACCGCCCACGCGCTCCTGCAACAAGAGGGGTACACGCTTAATCCGTTCTGAACCGTCGCGGTGCTCAGAGGTTAGCCGATCGCGCCGCCATCATCGCGACGGACCACCATCACGCTCGGGCGTGGCGGCTGGCCTTCGACAAAATCCGGCCACCGCGTTGTCGGCGCTTCGAAGCTGGCGCCGCGTCCGTCGCCGGGATGCTGGACGGCAACGAAGAGAGACTTGCCATCTTGCGTGAACCGTGGACCGCAAAGCTCCGCTCCGGTTGGTGCACGGAAGAAAGCCCGTCCTGTGCCGCGCTCATCACCGTCTGTTGCCAGCGCCCAAAGACCGTCCGCTGCACCCGTCACATGATTGCCATCGGTTGAGACCCATAAGCGCCCATTGGGGTCAATCGCGCAATTGTCCGGCGAGCCGAACCATCCGTTCTCGCTCGTCGCGCTGTTCCACGTCGCACCCGCCTCAGGATCAGAAGGGTCGCCGCACCGCACCAGGATCTCCCACCGTGAGCGTGTCGCCGTGAAGTCTCCCTCAGGCTCGATGATCTCGATGACATGTCCAACGGTGTTGTTCGCACGCGGATTGGCAGCATCGACCTGCTCTTCGGCTCGACGATTGTTGTTGGTCAGCATCACGTAGACACGGCCATTGGTCGGATGGGGCTCAACATCTTCGGGACGATCCATCGGCGTGGCGCCCAAGAGATCTGCTGCCCGGCGGGCCTCAATCAACACATCCGCCTGGGACCCAAAACTGTTCTCCGGCGTCAGTGGCCCTTCGCCAAAGATCAGTGGCAGCCAAACAACTGTTCCGTCCTCATCGAAACGGGCAGCGTAGAGTGTACCATTTTCCAGGAGATCCATGTTCGCGTCACGGTCATCGAGTGTGTAGACGCCGGCACTGACGAATTTGTAGACATAGTCAAAACGTTGGTCATCGCCCATATAAACGACGACGCGGCCGTCAGGCGCAATGATGCTCTCCGCGCCCTCATGTTTGAAGCGACCAAGCGCCGTCCGCTTTTTGGGCGAGGACTGAGGATCAAGGATATCAACCTCGACAATCCAGCCAAAACGGTTGGGCTCGTTCGGTTCTTTGCTCACATCAAAACGGTCGAAATGCCTGCCCCAGCTGTACCAACCGCCTGGCACGCCGTAGCGCGCATGGTTCGCCGCCTCTGGGTGGTCTTCAGGCAATGCACCCAGGAAGTTGCCGTTAAAATTCTCCTCAGACATCAGGTAGGTGCCCCAGGGCGTGATACCGCCAGCGCAATTGTTCATCGTTCCGATCACCAGGCGACCGGCCGGGTCTTCCGTGGTCTGAAGGCGCTCTGATCCAGCCGCGGGGCCCGTGAGCTCCATTTCCGTCGACCGGGTCGTGACCCGCCGGTTGTAGGGCGAGCCGACAACGGCCTGCCAAAGGCCATCAGCACCCTGCTGGATTTCGACAATGGTGCCGCCATGCGCCGCGAGCTCAACATCGCATTCCTCGCGTGTGATGCCGCGCCCCTCCAGCCCCGGGAGCATCAGCCGCGTGGTGGTGTATTCATGGTTCACGCAAAGAAGACCGCGCTGCGCGCCATCCTCGCCCGGCTCGAGCGGCCAATAGCCGACAAAATCGTTGTTGTAGCCAAACTGCCGCTCCTGCGCGTCAGCGGACTGCGCGAAGGCATCAAAAGCTGGGGAGTCGTCGAACAACGGGTCGCCCCAGCGGAGCAGAATGTCGGCGCGATACCCCTCTGGAACATGATGCATCTCATCCATGCCGCGTGTGATCTCAGGAAAATCAAAGGCACCGCGACGGACGGGCACGACAGCTGCCTCCTCGGCTGGCGAGCATGCCGCAACGGGCATGACTGCCGCTGCGCTGAGCCCCGCAACGAACCCACGGCGCGACAGACGCGCCTCGATAAGCGCACCAATGGTCGTCGCGCCCTCGCTAACCCGCGGATTGCTCGGGGTGTTTTCCTGCTCGTCCATGACTCAGCCCTTTCATAGAGCGAGCAGCGTAGCGTCCGATTGCAACAGTTTCACTGCAAGACTTGCGCGCCAAAACGGCGCGCTGACTGCCAACGTCAGAAGCCTTTGACACAACGATCCGTGAAGAGAGGAAACAGGCTTTGCAGCAGCCTCTCGGCAGCGGTCAAAATGACACTGTCGCCAATGGCACGTGGACTTGCAGAAGAATTCAGCATTGGACACTGTGCTCTTATGTTGAAGGTGAGTGGTGTTCTTCGGGTGCCGAGCGCTCTGTTGCGTTTGCTTCGCCGCGATGCGCATTGGCGGCAAACATCGGTCACCGCCGCGGTCGGCTCAGGCATTGGCCTGGTCAATGACGTGTTCTCCCCCATCGCTCAGTTCTATGCGTTGCTGTTCGGCGTCGCGGCCACTGCTTTTGCGTTTTCCTATTTTCGTTGGCGCCAGCAGCGCAAATCCGGCGTGGCCGCGCCGCGCCTGCAAAAGCGCCGTGCCAAGACAGCCATGGCGAGCCTGATCTTCGCCGTCTCTATTCTGCCTTTCTGGGTTCTGAATGGAGCGACCAGAAGTGAGGGCGGAACGGTCGCGAGCCTCGTCCCGCAGGTGCAGGATGCGCAAAACGCGATCCTCAATGAGCTCAGCATATTGCGAACGGCCATCGAGGACGTTCGAGAGGCGCAAGACCAACAGACCGAGATTCTCGAGGAAGCCGCGGCCGAACAGGAACGTCAGGGAGAAACGCTCGACACCATCGCTGAAAGCACGCAGCGCCAGGAGGAGAGCCTCGACGACATCCGGCAGATCAACGAACGCCAAGAAGAGAGCCTCACCGATATCGAAGACCTCATGAGCGCCTCGGTGGCGCTTGAGAGGCTGGCGCAAGCCACAGCCGAGCGCGACGGAAGCGATATCGGCCAGGTCGAAGCGGTAGAAGCCCTGCTCGCCCGCGGCCGCCGCCTTGAAGGCCGCGACTTCTCCGGTATCGCTTTGCGTGATCTCAAGGCGGAGCGCTTCAACCTGACCAAAAGCCCTCTTCACTTCACCGATTTGAGCGGCGCTGACCTCAGCGGAGCCATCCTGACCGAAGCGGGGATGAAGTTCACGGATTTAAGCGGCGGCGCGCAGCTCGATGGTGCGGATCTCACCGGGATCGAAAGCTACTTCCTGATCGCGCCAGGAGTGGACCTTCGGGGTGCAGATCTTTCGGGCAGCCAGTTCATCGGCGCTGACCTCAAGGGGGCAAATCTGGCAGGCGCCAATCTCCGTAACACGCGGTTCCTCTTGACCGACTTTGAAGGTGCCAATTTCGAGAACGCTGATTTGACCGGTGCTATTTTTCTGCTGTCCCGCTTCACCGGGGCAACGTGGAAGGGCGCTGAGTTGTCCGAGACCATGCTCGACACGTCCTTCGTGGACGATGACGCGCTCGATCGCAATCAGCTCAACGGGACGTGTCGCCGGTATATCGGCGAAGCGCGGATCGACGTTTATGAAAACATCGGTGAACGGTTTGATGATCCATCAGACAGTGATGGGTACAGGTACAATTGGTTCTCTCCCAACGCCTACTTTCTCACGGCCGAAGAAAGACGCGATTCTCTTTTCGGGTGGCCCTATTGGGAGCCGCGGCTCTATCACTCAGCAAGCAGTCTTTGCGAGAGCACGTTCGATGACCGAGGCCTTGTCTCGACCTA
>JBCDLG010000084.1:0-13697 GCA_038745625.1 Pseudomonadota bacterium
CTTCATTCGGCCAACGATCATTCGCGACGCCGCGACAGCGGACGCGGTGACCAGCCGGAAGTACGATTTTGCCACCCAGCGTCAGCTTCAAGCCGAGCGTCGCCGGGAAGGGCCATCGCGTCTTGATCGGATCAGCGATGAACTGATTGGCATGCCGACGGACGTGCTGGAGGAGCCCTCTGGGAATGAGTGAGCCGTCTTCATCCCACCGGGCGGCTGAGTCCCGGCGCTTTGCCTACAGCTTTGCGAAGGAGCGGGGCCTGATCCTGCTTGAGGGCGATGACGGCGCGGCGGTTGTCGGCGTGCGGGAGGGCGAGGAGCCCGATCTGCTTCACCTTGTGGAAGCACGCCGCGCTGCAGGTCAGGCGGTGAGCTTTGAGCCGCTGTCAGCTAAAGTGTTCGACCGGCGTCTTTCGGAGATTTATTCCGTTGAGGGATTATCGGCTGCTACGTTTGATGATGAGGACGGTGTTGAGGATCTGTCCTCTCTGGCAGAGGGGCTTCCTGAGACCGCGGACCTTCTGGATGTCGAAAATGATGCGCCGGTTATTCGGCTGATCAATGCGCTCATTGCCGAAGCCGTAAAGACCCGCGCCTCGGATATCCACGTTGAGCCCTACGAAACAGCACTTTCTGTTCGCTTGCGGATTGATGGTGTGCTGCGCGAGGTCCTTAATCTGCCCGCCAAGTTGACTCCCGTTCTGATCAGCCGGGTCAAAGTGATGGCGCGCCTTGATATCGCTGAGAAACGCGTGCCGCAGGACGGCCGGATCAGCCTGGCCATGGGTGGACGCCTGGTCGATGTGCGGGTATCAACGCTCCCCAGTCGCTTCGGGGAGCGCATCGTGATGCGTCTTCTCGATAAAGAGCAGGCGCAGCTGGACCTCAGCGCGCTCGGTATGCCTACAGAGCTCCGCGAGCGGTTTGAGAAGGTCCTCCGTAAGCCGAATGGTGTGATCCTTGTGACCGGTCCCACCGGTTCAGGTAAGACGACCACTCTCTACGCGGCGCTGACGCTGCTCAATGAACCCAGCGTCAACATTCTCACTGTCGAAGACCCTGTCGAATATGCGCTGGACGGCATTGGCCAGACCCAGGTGAACAGCAAGGTCGGCATGAGCTTTGCCACCGGCCTGCGCGCTATCCTTCGTCAGGATCCAGACATTGTCATGGTCGGTGAGATCCGCGATGTGGAGACCGCGCAGATTGCCGTTCAGGCCTCCCTGACGGGCCACTTGGTGCTGTCCACCATTCACACCAATTCCGCGATCGGTGCGGTGACACGCTTGCGTGATATGGGGGTTGAGCCCTTCCTCCTCTCACCGACCATCGCTGGCGTGCTGGCCCAGCGGCTCGTCCGGCGGCTGTGCGATCACTGCAAGACCTCACGTGATGCTGATGCCGCTGAGCGGACGCTTCTCGGTATAAAGGGTGATGCGCCCGTCCAGATCTGTGAGCCGGTGGGCTGCCCGGCCTGCAACGGCACGGGGTATGAAGGCCGGGTTGGTCTTTATGAACTCGTCGTGGTGACCGAGCCGCTCCGTAAACTGATCCATGATGACGCTGGCGAGCAAGATCTTGCCGCCGAGGCGTTCAAGGATGCGCCCACCCTCGCCCAGGCGGGCTATGAGCACGTGCTCGCGGGCCGCACATCGCTGGCTGAAATCCTCCGGGTGGTGCAGGAAACGGAGGAGTCGTGACGGCCTATCGCTACGAAGCGGTTGATGGTGTCGGCAAGCGCCGCCGCGGTACGGTCACCGCGGAGAGCGAACGCCGAGCGCGCCATGAGGTCGTCTCGCAAGGGCTGACCCCGATCAAAATCGGCGAGGTGGCGTCCGAGAACGCCGTCTTCACCCTCCGGAAAGGGCCCAAGGCGCCCAAAACGGCCGAGACGATTGCAGCAACGCGGCAGCTTGCGACCTTGATCGAAGCGGGCATGCCGGTTGAGGAGGCGCTGGCCGCGATTGTTGCGCAAATGGACGGTACACTGAGCGCAGATATCTTTTCCTCCGTCCGCGCTCGCGTGATTGAGGGCTGGCGGCTCTCCAAAGCGTTGGGGGAGCATCCCAAGGCCTTCTCCGCGCTTTATCGAGGTATCGTCTCGTCGGGTGAGACCTCGGGTGATCTCGGCCCCGTCTTGAGCCGGCTTGCGGATATGCAGGAGCGGAACCACGCCATGGCGCAGAAAGCGACCCAGGCGATGATCTACCCGATCTGCATTATGGTGGTGGCTGTGGGGGTGGTCTGGGCACTGATGCATTTCGTCGTGCCCCAAATGGTCGAGCAGTTCTCGCGCATGGACGGGGTGCAGCTGCCGCTGCCGACGCAGATCGTGATCGGTGTGTCGGACTTTGTCGGCGCCTGGGGATGGCTTATGGCGCTTCTCATCGTGCTCGTGGGCGTTGGGGTCTGGCAAGCACGGCGCCGGGACGCGGCGAAGCTTGTGATGGACAAGGCGGCGCTTCGCGTGCCGGTGCTCGGGCCACTGTTGCGGGAGCTCGACGCGGCCCGGTTTGCGCGCACCCTCTCGACGCTCGTTTCTGCCGGTGCCCCGCTGCTTGATGCTCTGGACGGGGCGCGAAGGACGCTCGCGAATTCCCACATCAACCTCGAGATTGTCGAGGCGACCAATGCGGTTCGCGAGGGCGCCTCGCTCGCGGCCGCGATCCGCCGGGCCGGGGTTTTCCCGCCGATTATGGCGTCGATGATCGCGGCGGGAGAACGCTCGGGCAAGCTGGCTGATATGCTGGGCCGAACGGCTGCTCAGATGGAGGGGAGCTTTGAGACCGCTACCACCACGGCGCTGCGGCTCTTGGAGCCTGCGGTGATCGTTATTCTGGGGCTTGTCGTGATGATGATTGTGTTGTCCATCATGCTGCCGATCCTTCAGATTAATCAAATGGCATTTGGATAGAGGACGATATGATGAGCGCTCGCCTGAACCGACAACGCGGTGTCACCCTCGTCGAGCTGATGGTGGTGATTGTGATCCTTGGTCTTCTCTCGACCATCGTGGTGATCAACGTCCTTCCGGCAACCGATCAGGCTGCTGTGCAAAAGGCGCGTTCGGATATCTCGCAGCTGCAGGCAGCGATTGCGCAATACCGGCTCGATATTCAGCGGCTGCCGACCCAAGAGTATGGCCTCCGCGCGCTTGAGGAGATGCCGCAGGGGTTGCGTCGCGCCAATCGCTACCGCCCGGGCGGCTATGTTGCGAAAGTACCGCTTGATCCTTGGGACAATCCTTACATTTATGTCGTGCCCGGAGAATTTGGCGAGTACGATATCCTCTCCTATGGCCGCGATGGCCGACCAGGCGGTGAAGGTCCTGATGCGGATATTGGCAGCTGGGATCTCTGACAGACAGGCCGCGCAGCGCGGCCTGACGCTGGTCGAGCTTTTGATCGTGATTGCGATCATGGGGCTCATGGCCGGGGTGGTCGTGTTGACCGTCCGGCCGCAGGCGCCGATCGAGAGATTTGCTGCTGCGTTGGAGCGTGATCTCATCGCTATGCGGAACGAAGCTGTGATCGGTTCGACCGCGCGCGGGCTCTATGTCGATGAGGGGCGTCTACATGTCCTAGAGATCAGTGCGGACGGTTGGCGGGTTGCCTCCTCAGCGGACATTCCCAAAGGTCTCGATCTCGAGCTGCGCCTTACTGAGGAATTTGTGTTGCCTGAACACCGCGACAATTTCGATTTTCCGCTCCCTGATGATGATGACAAGGATGTCATCGAGCCGCAAGTGACCTTCGGCTCGCTAGGCGAGGTGACGCCTTTCTCACTCTCGCTGGCTGCGACGAATGAGGTGCGCGTCTTCACCGTCGACCAGTTCGGCGCGTTGGAGGTGACCCGTGAGCGCTAGAGGCAGCCGCGGCTTCACCCTGATTGAGGTGCTGGTGGCGCTGGCGATCCTGAGCGTCGTTGCTGGCTCGATCCTTGTGCTTGTGACGCAGCATACGCGTAACGCCATTGCGCTGGAAGAACGAGCACTGGCCCGCATTGTCGCCGAGAACGCTATGGTCGATTACCGGCTAGGGACCACCGGCGGGCAGATCGTTGATCTTCAAGGCGACGAACTCTTCGGTGAGCGGATCTTCTTCTGGGAGATCACGCGCCGTAACGCACCGCTCGAGGGATTTCGTGCTGTCGAGGTCGAGGTGCGACTGGGCGAGGATGGCCAGGTGCTCGCGAACCTCGCCACGATTGAGCCTGGGCAGGTGGCCCGATGAACCAGCGCGGCTTCACACTCGTTGAGGTCTTGGTCTCGCTCGGCATCTTTGCCTTTGTCAGCGCCGCGGGCGTTGTGGCGCTCAACCTGTCGCTGTCGAGCGCAGCGCAGCTTGATGACACCACCGATCGGTTGTCGGAGCTTGAGCGGTTCCGGAGCATTCTGCGCGACGATCTGGGCATGATCGTCAATCGCCCCGTGCGTGAGGCCTATCAGGATCGTCTTCGGCCCGCTTTTGTCGGCGGTGAGATCATGGACGATCTCTATGAGGATGAGCCGGGAACGGAGTATCTTTTCGCCTTGGTCCGAAGCGATTGGGAGAACCCTGACGCGCAGAGCCCCAGGCCTGAGGTGCAGGCAGTCGTCTATCTTCTCCAAGACGGCACTTTGATACGTCGTACACGCCCTTACCTTGATGCTGTACGGGATACCCCGGTGGTTGATCAACCGGTCCTGAGCAATGTTGACGCGCTAGATTTGCAGTTCTTTACCGACGATGAGTGGCGCGCCGATTTGCAGCCGGGACTTTGGCCAGGCGCGGTTGAGTTGACCATCGATCACCGGGCCCACGGGGTTATCACCCACAAATTTATCGTCAGGGGTCCGCAATGACACAGCGAGCCTCGGGTCAGCGCGGCGCGGCGCTGTTGTCGGTCTTACTGCTTGTCGCGATGCTCGGCGGGGCCGTGGCTGTCATGAACGAGACGATGAACCGCGCTGCGCGCTATGTGGCCGCTGCTCAAGCGCGTGATCAGGCCTATTGGGCGCTTACGGGCGCGGAGGAGGCTGCGCTCATCGTGCTGCAGCAGCAACTCGACTCGGAGGCCGTGAGCGAGCGTCAGCTCTTTGCACAGCCCTTCCCCCTTGTGACACCGCTGGGACCAGGAACCGTGCGGTTCGAGGATGCGGGGCGGTGCTTCAACGTCAACAGTTTGGTGGCGCCGCAAGGTGGCGGCGAGGGCGAAGGGGGCGATGACGATCAGCCAGCGCCGCGACGTCGCGGCGATGCCGAACAAGCCGATGCTGAGCAGGCCGAACGCTTTGCGATGCTGGTTGAGGCCGTCGGTGCCGACCGGGCCACGGGCCGCGTGCTGGCTGCAAGGATCACCGATTTTATCGATGCTGATGAATCGACCACCCCCGGGGGGATGGAGGATTTCGATTATGTCCGGCGGGACGTGCCTTATCGCACGGCTGGGCAGGATCTCATCTCCGTCAGCGAGCTGCGGTCGATCGCGGGCTTCTCGCAAAGCGTCTATCTGACCCTCGCACCCTATCTCTGTGCTGCACCACGAGGCCTAGACTTCAAGATCAATATTAATGCGTTAGCGCCAGAGGAGGCGCCCCTATTGGTGGCTGCATCGCGCGGCGCGATCACCCGGCGGGTGGCCGAAGACGTGCTGGCGCAGCGACCGCCCCAAGGCTTTCCCGATGTTGAGACTTTCCTGGGGTCTGGTGTGCTAGCAGGCACCGACCTGCCGACGGGGACGGCAGAACGCTTGGATGTGAGGAGCGCGCGGCTCAAAATGATCATCTCGATCAACATAGGCGCAGACCGCTTGGCGATGGAGACCCTGCTCGACCGATCCGTCGAGCTGACAGTGGTGGAGCGCCGGATGGTGGGTGGTCTCTGATGCCTCTTTTGGTGTTTCTGCCCCCGCGCGACGACGCGCCTATCCACGTGTTTGACACCGGCATGCAGCGCTGGTCGGAGGCTGCGACCCTCGACCAAGCGGCGGAGACGATCAGCGATGAGCCGGTCTGGGCTGTGCTGCCGGGCGACTGCGCGATCACCCGGCAGATGGCCTTGGCGATGAAAGGCCAACGCGATGTCGTACGCGCTGCGGGCTTCCTCCTTGACGATGTCGCCGCGATCGGTGGTGACGGCCTGACCGTCGGATACGGCCCAGTTGAGGATGGCCAGCGGCTTGTCACCGCCATGGCGAAGGACGTGGTGATGGATGCTTTGGCGCAGCTCCAGGAAGCGGGCATCGACCCCGATCTTCTGACGACGGACCATGCTCTTCTCAAGGCGCCCGAGGAGGGCGAGGTGTTGGTGCTGGCCGTTGGCGAGACCGAATGGACCCGCCTCGCTGACGCAGCATTCACCGCTGAGACCGGATTTGCGGAGAGCCTCCTTGCGCAAGACGACGATCACATAGTCAAGCGGCTAACGGCCGGCGATCTTGCGGCTTATCTCAACCTATCGCCGCCGAACTTTCGTGTGGGTCCACTGATCAAACGGCAGCCGCTACCGGACTTGCGCCCTTATCTGTTGGCGGCGAGCGTTCTTTTGTTCGCGGGCGTCCTGTTCCTGATCTCGAGCTATATCGAGGGCATGCGCTATCGCGGGGCGGCCGATGACCTGCGCCGCACCGCTGAGCAGCAATACCTGGAAGCCTTTCCAGGCTCGCCCATTGTCGATCTTGAACGGCAAGTTCTGACACGGATGAACAGACCGTCGGGCGAGGATGCGTTCTTGCCCCTTGTGGCCTCCTTGGGCGAGGTGCTGGACGAGCACGAGACGACGCGGCTGGCGCGCATTCGTTTTGACGACGACGGTGAGCTCGCCGCTGAGCTGTCCTTTGAGAGCTTCACCGATCTTGAGGCGGTGCAGGCGGCGCTTGAGGATCGCGGGATCGATACCCGCGAAGGCGATAACGTCCGCGGCGAGGGCGGCGCTTACATCACCCAGCTTTTCTTGAGGGCGTCATGATCAGGACGTTCCTTGATAACCTCTCTGACCGCGAACGCTGGCTGGTTCTGGCGGCCGCGAGCTTACTTGTGATCACGATACTGATTTTTGGTATCGTGAACCCGATCTTGGCGTTCAACGCCGATGCCAAGCGCGACTATCAGGACATCCGCAGAATTGCCGCCCTGACAGAGCGGGCTTCCGAGGCCAAGGCGCAGCCAACAACGACGGGACCGCTTCGCTCAACGGTCACGTCACGGGCGCGGGCGGCAGGGATCAGCATTGCCCGCATCGCTGACCAGGATGATCAGATAGATCTCACATTTTCTGATGTTCAGTACAGCTCTTTTTATGGATGGCTTATCGATCTGGTGGAGGAGGATGGCTTGATGGTTGTCGATGCGATCATCAGGCCGGGGACCAGTGCCGAGACGTTGGAAGTCCGGATCTCGCTTGCGAAGGCGGGCTGACCGATGCGTGTGATCCTTGCCTTCGTCTTCATTGCTGGTTTTTTGGCCTCGCTGATCGCGCGCTTTCCGCTGGCGCTGGCTCTGTCCTTCGTGGAGATGCCGGTGCGTTATGAGAGTGTTGTGGGGACGATCTGGGATGGCGAGGTTCACAGGCTCAACGTCGAAGGCCAGCCCGTCGGCGACGTATCGCTTCAGCTTTCTGCCCTGCCGCTGCTGACGGGATCCGTCAAAGGCACGGTGCGTCTTGAGGGCGATGGTCTTGTGGCCGCGAGCGGCTTTGTTCTCTCAGGACGGGTGATGGCGTTGCGCGATGGGCGGGCGAATGTCGCGCTTGATCGGCTGCGTCTGACCGACACGCTCGGCCAGCGGTTGCGCGGCCAGTTCGAGGCGGAGATTGATGAGATTGTGTTTGTGCGCGGCGCGTGCCGGTCCGC
Organism: Pseudomonadota bacterium; assembly: GCA_038745625.1. Lineage (GTDB taxonomy): Bacteria > Pseudomonadota > Alphaproteobacteria > Caulobacterales > Parvularculaceae > Parvularcula. The sequence continues at coordinate 7,831 of JBCDLG010000084.1, forward strand.
CTCTCTCCGGGTGAGCACCGACGCCGTCGCGGAAACGCTTGGCGCTTTTGCCACGCGCGGTTTCGACATGGCGGGCCAAGGGTCTTGCGACGGTGATGATCTCTTGGTGCCGCTGGAGGGCGAGGGGCCCGATGCGCGCGTGCTGGCCACCCTGCGTCTGTCAGGCAATGGCCGTTACCTCTCCGGCCTGACGGTCACGCCGCAGCGCCGGGATCTTGGTCTTTTCCTTGCCAATTACGGGTTCGATCGCGATGGCGACAGCTATACAACGTCGCGTACCGGTTATCTGTACGAGTCGCTCTAGGGGGGACGGCGTGATGGTTCGATGGCTCTTCCTTCTTTTCCTTCTCGCGGCTTGTGCCAGCGGCGCGTCCCAGACCGAGCCAAGCGCTAGCACGCCGGCGATCCCATCGGTGACGGTAACGGAAGCGCCGGATCCTTCTCCGCTCGCCAATGCTGATATCCCCAGCGGCTATTGCGGCATGATCCTGTGGTCGCAAATGGGGGCGCGAACCGTGCCGATATTCAAATCGGTCGGCATCACCCGCGCCTCGATGGTGGTCGAGGATGAGCCCGTCGACTTTGTCTTGGCAGACCAGTCGGGCGCGCTCCGCATGGGCATGGCGGAGGCGCAGGACTTCGTCAGCGGTCCTTCCAACGAGGGACCCGTAGGTGCGAAACTACGCTTTCAATGGGGCCAAGCCTTCCCGGGCGGCAGTTATGTGCAGCGCGGTACCTTGACCGTTAGCGGTGCAGACGGCTGGGATCGGGTCATGCCGGTTGCTGGCATTGCTGGGTGCAAATCCTGACAATATTTGGCAGACAACGCCGGATATCGCTTCTGACGGGGATCAATGACGACAGGTCATTGCGCATCCGGGGCGTCGCACGCCCATCACCACCATCCTCCGGCCGATGCGGGCGGCGCGAAGCGCTTGTCCGTCGCTCTTGCCATCATTGTGGCATTCGCGGTGTTGGAAGTCGCAGGCGGTTGGCTCTCTGGGTCCCTGGCGCTGCTTGCCGATGCGGGCCATATGGCAACGGACGCAGCCGCCTTGGCACTCGCGTTGAGCGCCCAGTGGATCGCGCAGCGACCGGCCTCTGATCGTTATCCGTTTGGCCTCAAACGGGCCCAGGTGCTGGCGGCCTTCGTCAACGGTTTGGCACTTTTGTTGATCGTTGGTGTCCTGGTGATCGAGGCGTTCGGCCGTTTCACCGATCCTCGAAGCATCAATGCCGGGTTGATGCTCAGCGTCGCGAGCCTGGGCTTGATCGCGAACATTGCCGCTTTTGTCATCCTGCACCCCGACGCCGGGCGGAACGTCAATGTGCGCGGTGCGATGCTGCATGTCGCCGCTGATATCTTTGGGTCGGTCGCAGCGATTTTGTCGGCGCTGGTGATCATGGCGACCGGGTGGATGGCGATCGATGCGGTCCTCACCTTGGCTGTCTGCGTCCTCATTGTGAGGTCTGCGATGCCGCTTGTCCGCGAAACGGCCGACGTGCTGCTGCAGGCCGCGCCCCCGGACTTTGACACAGCCAAAGTGCGCGACGCGGTGGTCGAGCAATCCGGCGTCCTTGATGTCGACCGGATCAAAGCCTGGCAGCTGACCCCGGGCGAGAGCTTGGTCGCTCTGCATGTCGTGATCGGCGAGGACGCGGATCAGGATGCGGCGCTTCGCGGGATCAATCACGTTCTGCGCGAGCAATTCGGAATCGCGCAGGCCACCGTGCAAATTCAGACCGCGGGCCTAACCGATCCCCACCAGCGCTGGGTTGGCTGCCCAGATGCGCACGAGGCGGCGGAGTAGCCACCTACGCCTCGGTCAGGGCTTTTTGCGCAGCGGCCACCACCTCGCTCGCTGAATCCACGACGGTGATCGCCTCGCGCAGGCCCGGATAGCCAAAGCCGAAATCGTTGACGTGGTCGATCAGCTCCACCAGCGGGCTCCAATAACCCGCGATGTTGCAGAGGATGATCGGTTTTTTGTGCAGCTTCAGGCTGGCCCAGGAGAGGATCTCGATGGTCTCCTCAAGGGTGCCAATGCCGCCGGGAAGCGCGCAGACCGCGTCCGCTTCTTCAAACATGCGGATTTTGCGTTCGTGCATCGTCTCGACCTCAATGATCGGGATCCCTTTGAGAAGGCCTTCGGTCTTGGTGATGAAGGTCGGGATAACGCCAAGGACCGCGCCGCCAGCGTCCCGCGCTGACGCCGCGGTCGAGCCCATCAGGCCCTGGTCGCCACCGCCATAGATGAGCCGCATGCCCGCCGCGGCGGTGAGACGACCAAGCTCTTCCGCAGCATCCAAGAAGCGCGGCTCGTTGCCCGGTCGGCTTCCACAATAGACGCACAAGGATCGCATTTCCGTCATCAAAACCTCCGGTGGCTGCGCTTGCGGCCCTCGGCAAGACGTAGCAGAACTCTCGCAAAGACAGGAGATAAGGGGCTCCCATGCGCGTATTAGCGATTGTTCTGATTCTCATCGGTGTTGGCGCAGCGGTTTGGTACAGCATGAACCGCGACAAGCTGCCGATCGAACCCGACGTCGCCGAAGAGGTCGAGGTCGAAGAAGAGCCCAGTATCATCCCCCCGACCTTTGATATCGTGCGGGTCACACGCGACGGTTTTGCCACGGTGGCCGGACGCGGTGAGCCAGGCGGCGTGGCGCAGCTTTATGCCAATGGCGAGCTGCTCGCAGCTGAGCCGATCGGCTCCGACGGGACCTTTGCAATGGCCGTCGATACGCCGCTTGAGAGCGGTACGGTGGAGATGACGCTTCGTCAGATTGCAGATGGCATGACGATCATTGGCGAGGAGTCGGTGATCATCTATGTGCCGGAGGGCGATGATCAGGGCCCGGTCGTTCTTCGGACGACGCCTGGCGGCACGACCACGGTGCTGCAGCGTTCAGCGCCGATCGACCCAAGCCTTGGGCCGCTGTCGATTGAGACCATCGACTATGATCGCGCTGGCAACGTTATTCTGGCGGGCCGTGCGGAAGCGGGCATGGTTGTGCAGGTCTTTGCCAATGGTCGTCCCGAAGGACAGACGCAGGTCGATGAGGACGGCACCTGGCAGGTCACCGGTCGGCTCGAGCCGGGTCGCTACACCCTTCAAATCGTACAGCTCGACGAAGAAGGCCGTCCGAAATATGCGATCGAGGTGCCTTTCGAGCAGGCTCGCCAAGAGGACATCGTCTTCAGCAATGGCAATGTCATCGTTCAGCCTGGCAACAATCTCTGGGTGATCGCGCGGCGCGCCTATGGAAGCGGCTTCCAATACACGGTGATCTACGAAGCAAACCAAAGCCAGATCCGGGACCCCGACCTCATCTATCCAGGTCAGATCTTCCGTGTACCTGATTCTGAAGAGGCTGAGGGCGGCAACTAGTTGCCGCCCTCAAAGCGCGGTGCTACACCGCCGCGCTTTTTGCAGGGTCTTCCCTGTCAGAAGCCGCGCCTTCAAACGGTCAGATAGGAAGCCTGCGTGAACATTGGGATTCGCAAAGCGTTGCCGTCCGATGCGGCAACCATGGCGTCGCTGCTCAATGAGATCATCGAGCGGGGAGGGACGACGGCGTGTGAAACGCCGTTCTCCGCGGAAACGATGCAGACGACGTATATTACATCCCCGAACCTCATTTCCTGCGTCGTTGCTGAGGACCGGAGCGATCTTTTGGGCTTTCAAGGCCTGTTTGCTTCAGAAGCAGATGATCCTCTGCCAAGCGATTGGGGCCTCATTGCAACGTTTGTGGATGTTCGGAGCACAGGACGAGGCATTGGGCGGGCCCTGTTCGCGGCAACCATGGAGGCAGCTCGTAAGGCAGGGATACGAACGATCGACGCCAAGATACGCGCGGACAATGAGAGCGGGCTGGCCTATTACGGCCGTCTGGGTTTCTGGGACTATGACCGCATCGTCGGTGTGCCGCTGAAAAACGGCGCCTTGGTCGACCGGGTCCGCAAGAGGTTCGATCTCTAAGAGCCGATCCTGTCAGCCGCCCTTGGGCGTGTTCATCCAGATAAAGACCGGTTTTAGCGGGAAGGCCCAGGCGGTCCCCGCGACGATGTAGAAGAGCAGATCCGTCGCCCAGTGGTCGGGAATGAAATCGGCGATGAAAAGCACCAGGCCGACATAAAGCATCAGCGCGGGCATCAGGCCGATTGCGGCGATGAGCTTTTTCTGGCGCGGCTCCATGGCTTTAATCCCGTGACGATGAGCCCTCTTGGGGCCCGCGAGTGATCACGTCTATATGCACCGCGTGGCCCTTGATCAGAACCCTTCGTTACGTCCCATCGCCCTGTGGCTTTTCGCCATGGCGGGCCTCATCGCGTTGATGGTGGTGATCGGCGGTGCGACACGGCTGACCGATTCAGGTCTATCGATCACCGAATGGGACCTCGTGATGGGCACCCTGCCGCCGCTGTCGACCGCGGACTGGGACGAAGCCTTCGCACTTTACCGCCAGATTCCGGAATACACGCGGGTCAATGCCGGAATGACCTTGGAGGAATTCAAGTTCATCTTCTGGTGGGAGTGGGGGCACCGAAATCTCGGCCGGTTCATTGGCCTTGCGTTCTTGATCCCGATGATCGTCTTTTGGGTGCAAGGCCGCGTCACCGGCGCGCTGCGCTGGCGCTTGCCGGGGCTTTTCCTTCTAATCGGTCTTCAGGGGGCGATCGGGTGGTATATGGTGAGTTCGGGGCTTTCTGAGCGCGTTGATGTCAGCCAATATCGGCTGGCGCTGCACCTTTCGACCGCGCTTCTCCTCTTCTCCCTGATCGTGTGGCAGGCCGCCGCGCTGGTGCAGCCGCGCGGGTTTCTGGGGGCGGAGGATCCGTGGCTTGGGCGGCTCGCGCTCGGGCTTCTTGGCGTATCATCCGTGCAGATCGTGCTCGGGGCCTTTGTGGCAGGCCTCCGCGCCGGCAGCACCTACAACACCTGGCCGCTGATGGACGGGGCGTTTGTCCCCGCTGGCTATTTTGGTCAGAGCCCGGCCTTTCTTGATCTCTTTGAGCGTATCGAAGCGGTGCAGTTCAATCACCGCACCATGGCCTATCTCGTCACCGCCGTGGCCGCGGCCTTCGTCTGGCGCGCCGTCCGTGGGCGGCAATTTCGGATCGCCGGGGCGGTCGGCGGGGCGGTGGGGCTGCAGGTGATCCTCGGCATCTGGACCATTGTGGCTGCTGTTCCGCTATGGCTCGGTCTTGCGCACCAGGCGGGCGCTCTTTTGATTTTGAGCGCCGTGGTCGTTGCGGTTTATGGTCTTACCGTCCCGGCGGTTCAGGTAGCTCCACGTCGTCAAAGCCAGGACCTTCAAGCTCAGGTGTAAAGTCTGGCGTGCTCTCAAGCGCGGAGGGCAATTCAATGACGTCGGGGAGGAAGACATCGGCTGGCCGCTTGCTGTCGGATGTCGGCTCAAGCCCCGCGGCGAACGCGGCGCCGCTCCAGGGCACAAGATGAAGCGTGTTGTTTTCGTCAAGAACCGCGACCGCGCCGCCGCGCAGGACGCCGCCATAGTTTCCGCCGGTGGCTTCCACGAGGCGCGGCAAGATTGGGGCGCCATCGACCGTCTCAACCAGAAGAGATGTCGACCCCACACGGATCAATCCGTTGGCGGCCGTGACACCGATTGCGGTGCCGCCCGCTGAGATCACCGGCATTGCGTCGATCGGTTGGCCCGTCGGTTCAAGATTACCCGAGGCACCGAGGATCAGCTGGGCTTCGTCGGCAGCAAAGACGAGGCCAGCGCCAATCGCGTCGCAGCCGTCGACACCACCTGTCTCAATCACCGGGCCGAGCGAGAGCTGCGCTTCGCCAACATCGTCCGTACCCACCTCGACAATCTGGATGTCGCCATCGACA
>JBCDLG010000085.1:0-13362 GCA_038745625.1 Pseudomonadota bacterium
GGAAGCCGGCCGCTTCTGTCACGCTTTGCGTCACCTCGTAGAGATCGGCGGCGTTGTCGTCCGGCATCGGAACAAGCGTTCCGCGCTTGGCGGCACGACCAAAGGCCGTCTGCGGTTCCACCGTGAGCTGATAAAGAGAAAGATGGGTCGCGCCGAGACCGCAGATCACTCGCAAGCGATCTTCCCAGTCGCCAGCCGCTTGCTCGGGCAAGGCGTAGATGAAATCGAGGCTGACTCGGGGGAAGAGCATCAGGGCATCATCAATCGCGCGCTGGGCCGCATCGGCGTCGTGATTTCGCCCAAGGAACCGCAGCTCATCATCGTCGAGGCTTTGAACGCCTAAGGACAGTCGCTGAAACCCAAGTGTCTTGAGCACCCCGAAGCGCTTGCTATCATCCGGGTTCGCCTCAATCGTAAATTCGGCGCCCTCTTCGAAACCGAACAGCGCTTCGGCTTCATCAATCACGGCAACGGCCACAGATGGCGGCATCAAGGACGGCGTCCCGCCGCCAAAATAGACACTCGCCAATGGGCGCGGTTCATAGAGCGCCGCCATCCGCCGAAGATCATCCGTCAGTGCACGCGCCCAAGCGGCCGCGTCCACCTCGCGCGCCTTGGCGATCGTAAAGTCGCAATAAGGACAAAGGCGCTGGCAAAAGGGCCAATGGACATAGAGGCCCAGCGGCCTCAACCCCAAAGCTCCGCCATCAAAGCTTCGATGGCACGGCCGCGATGGGAGTACGCTGCCTTTTCGTCCGCCGACATCTCGCCAAAGGTCCGGTCGGCATCTTCAGGGATGAAGCACGGATCATAGCCAAAACCGCCCTCGCCGCGGGGCGGGAAGACCAGTCGCCCGCGGACCTCGCCCCGTGCGGTGATCTGTCGCCCATCGGGCCAGCGCAGGATCAAAAGACTAAGGAACCCCGCCCCGCGCTCGTCGCCCGCGGCCTTCACCTCATCTTCCAGGCGTGTCATCGCCCGGCCAAAATCCCGCGGCTCTCCCGCCCAATCGGCGGAGTAAACGCCCGGCGCACCGTCCAGCGCATCGGCTGAGAGACCTGAATCATCGGCCAAAACCGCCAAGCCAGAGGCTTCTGTCCCCGAGACAGCCTTAAGAAGGGCATTCTCCTCATACGTGCTTCCCGTTTCCTCGACTTCGGGGAGGTTGAGCGCGGCCGCGCTCGTCACCTCGATCCCCCGCCCCGCCAAAAGGCGTTTCATTTCCGCCACCTTGCCTTCATTGCGGGTGGCCAGAACCAGAGTATTCTTTGGGAAATGCTGCATCTCAGTCCCCTGGTTGTGCGAACACCGTTATAGCTGGTTGCGGCTTCGTGACGGATCGTTCATGCATCCAGCCGCATGTCGATAATCGATGAAGACGGACGTTGTTTGTGACCATTCGCGTGACCTTGGACAAGATATTGGCCGAACGCGATATGTCGCTGACCGAATTGTCGGACCGTGTGGGTATCACGATCGCCAATCTGTCCATCCTGAAGACCGGGAAAGCCAAGGCGGTCCGCTTCACCACGCTTGAGAAGATCTGCCGGGTCTTGGACTGCCAACCTGGCGATATTCTTGAGTTCGAGGATGACAGCTAGCGATGCCGACCGCAGCGACCCATGGCTATTCGGGCAAGTCGCTGACCCACAAAATTGGGCTCAAATCAGGCATGGTGTGCCTGCCGATCAACCCGCTGGCGCATTACCGGGAGCTGTTGCCGGATAGCGATGAGGTGGTTTTTCGCCAGCGGTCCAAAGAGGCTGATGTCGTCCATCTCTTTTGCGCTCACCGCGCTGACCTTCGGAAAAAACTGGAAACAGCGCTGGGGAAGGTGGCCGCCGGCGGCATGATCTGGATCTCTTGGCCGAAGAAGAGCTCCAGCCTTTTTAAAGACCTGACCGAGGACGATCTCCGGACCGCGATCCTTCCTTTGGGCTTCGTCGACGTCAAAGTCTGCGCTGTCGACCAGGACTGGTCGGGGCTGAAGTTCGTGCGGCGGAAGAGCAGCTGATTCCCCTCGCCGCCGTTTGAGAGTAGGCTTGAGGCTGCGCCGAGGAAGCGGTATCGGGCGCGTTCGTTTTTCCACAAGGCATCGTTTTGACCACGCTTTTGAACATCAGCCCCGATGACGTGACCGACCAGCGTGCTTCGCTGATCGGCCTCACGCGTAAGGACATCGCCGCTCGCTTTGCGGCCGATCTGGGCTTGGCGGAGAAAGAAGCACGGATGCGCGCGCGCCAGGTTTGGGGCTGGATCTACAATTTCGGCGTCAGCGATTTCGCCGCGATGACCAATATCAGCAAAGCGATGCGGGAGAAGCTGAGCGACTGGTACCGCATCCCCAGGGCGGAGATCGTCGAACGACTGATCTCCAATGACGGTACACGGAAATATCTGCTTCGCTTTGCGCCCGGTATTGAGGCCGAAGCGGTCTTTATCCCCGGCGTCGGTCGCGCCGGTGCACTTTGTGTGTCGAGCCAAGTCGGCTGCACCCTCAACTGCACCTTCTGCCATACAGGGACACAGGCCCTTGTGCGCAATCTGACAGCGGAGGAAATCGTCCTCCAGGTTCTGGCGTGCAAAGACGATATCGACGAATGGCCCTCGGGTCGCGACGACCGCCAACTCACCAATATCGTCTTTATGGGGATGGGTGAGCCGCTCTATAACCTTGAGGGCGTGGCCAAAGCGATCGATCTCATCAGCGATGGCGAAGGCATCTCGATCTCGCGCCGCCGGATCACCGTCTCGACATCAGGCGTGGTCAATCAGATGGAAGCGCTAGGCTCGGAGACCGAGGCGATGCTCGCGATCAGTCTGCACGCTGTCCGCGATGACCTCCGCGACGTGCTTGTGCCGATCAACAAGAAGTGGCCGCTTGAGGAGCTGCTTCAGGCCTGCCGCGACTATCCGGGCACGTCGAATGCCCGCCGGATCACGTTCGAATATGTGATGCTGAAAGGCGTCAATGACAGCGATGCCGAGGCGCGCGAACTCGTCCGCTTGCTCCAGGGCATTCCGGCGAAGATCAACCTGATCCCGTTCAACCCATGGCCGGGCAGCCCCTATGAGTGCTCCGATTGGGGCCGGATCGAAGCCTTTGCCGAGATCGTGAACCGCGCTGGCTACGCGAGCCCCATCCGCACGCCGCGTGGGCGTGATGTCGGCGCAGCCTGCGGCCAGCTTAAAACGGACAGCGTCAAGCGCCGCGCGAGCAACCGAAAAGCGAGCCTAGCGACAGCGTGATCGCGCCATGGGTTGGCAAAGAGAATTCTCTCTCTTACAGCTGTAGTCAGTCTGCGTTTGGAGGGGGATCATGCTGTCCTTGTTGGTTTCGATGATGTTGGCGGCCCAGCCCGTGCCGACAGCAACGCTCGATGTGACGTACCAGGATGTGCCTGATGCTGCCCGGGCTGACTTTGAGGCTGCCGCAAATGTGTGGGAACACTGCCTTTTCAGCGACGCGCCGATCCGGATTCATGTTCGGTGGATGTCAGGAGGCCCTACGGGGTTCGCTTATCATGCATCGGTACGGAACAAACGATACCTTCCGAGGCGGAATGCGTGGTACCCCACAGCGTTGGCGAGCGCGCTGAGAGGCCGACGAGTCACCGAGGCTGATGACATGAACATCTTCTTTCGGGACAAGGACAATTGGCACTACTCAGGCGATGATCCTATTGCGGAGGAAGACGTCGATTTCATCAATGTCGCTGTTCATGAGATTGCCCATGGGCTGGGGATCTCATCGGGCTCATTCATTCCCTGGCAGGGCGAACGGATTGCACAGATTGGGTACCCCAATGAGTTCCTCGATTACTTCGAGTGGACGTTCGAACTCCCCGAACTCGACGGCACGCCGCTGATTTATGACACTATGCTACGCCTTGGTGATGGTCGGCGGGTGACCGATTTCAGCAATCCCTCAACCGATCTGGCCCGCGCCTTGGACAATCCCACAATCCATTTTGCCGGAAAAGCCGCGATCGCGGCCAATGATGGGTTTCCGGTCGGCGTGACACCCGGAAACATCAGCCATATACCCGCGAATGGCCGCGGCCCGACCCCGATCATGCTCGGTGACAGCGGTCAGGGCGAGAGCGTGCGCCAGCCTGATCCCATTCTTCTGGGCATGCTCGAGGACATTGGCTGGACGATCGCCGAGAGCTGCAAAGCGTCGGCACGTGCAGCGCAAGCGCAGTAGGCGTGCGGGGCGCGGACCTTACGCTTTTCTTAACGCGCCGATCGGGGTAGAAGGGTTCAGCGAATGACTGGTGGGCGGCTTCGATGACCAAAACAGACATGCTTTTCGGCGGAATTCTGGTCGCGGTGTTCACCCTGATTGGCATGGGGTTCTTCACCTTCGCCTCGTTCAGCAACCCCGACAGCCGCGCGACCAAACGCAGCGAAGCCTTGCTTGAAGCCAGCGGTCCGGAAGACGAACCCGCATCGAGCAGCAGCTGCGGTTGCTACCAGCTTGGGTTTGACCTGGGAACGGGCGGTGAAAGCGTGACGGGCCTCGCCTATTCCGGCAATTACGACCTTTGCTATCAACGGTTGGCGCAAAGCGGCGCCCGGGCTTTTGAAAGCGGCTATCTTGCCGGGTCAGGCCGCATTCGGTCCGGACGGTTCTGCCGCGAAGGCGATTTCGACTAGCGCTCGCGGGTCAATGGCCTTGTCATCAAGTCGGTGATCACGTCATCGACATTCGCGCCCTCATCCAAAATTGAGGCGACCGCCGAAGCGATTGGCAGATCGACGCCTTTCTCGCGCGCGAGCCGCACCAAGGGGCCTGCTGTTGCGGCGCCCTCTGCCACCGAATCGGACTGAGCGAGGTGCTCCGCTGCGGGGACGCCCTGTCCCAGCGCAAAGCCGAGCGAGAAGTTCCGGGACTGGCGCGAATTGGCCGTCAGCACCAGGTCGCCAAGCCCCGAGAGCCCGCCCATCGTCTCCTGCCGCGCGCCCATCGCCCGGCCAAACCGCTGAAACTCCGAAAATCCGCGGGCAATGAGGGCGGCCTTGGCGCTTTCGCCAAAACCCTTGCCGATGGCGATGCCGCAGGCGATCGCGAGCACATTCTTCACCGCCCCGCCAAGCTCAACGCCCATGAGATCATCGCTCGCATAGGGCCGGAAGGACGACGTCGCGAGGCGGTCGAGCCAAAAGGTCTGAGCATCCTCCGACGGCGCAGCCAGTGTCACAGCGGTGGGCAGGCCTCGCGCCACATCGGCGGCAAAGCTAGGACCAGAGAGCACGGCCGGCTCAGCCTCGGGCCAGACCTCTTCAAGCACATGGTGCATCGGCGCGAGGGTGTCGCGCTCGAGACCCTTGCAGCAAAGCGCCACGCGTAGCGGGGCTGCATCCGTCACGTCGCGAAGCTCTGTCAGCACACCGCGGGTATGCTGCGCCGGGACGACGAAGATCACCGCTTCGGCCAGCGTCGCAAGAGAGAGATCAGCGGTAGCTTCGAGGGCGGGAGGCAAATCAACGCCAGGGAGATAGCGGCGGTTCTCCCGCTCCTCATTGAGAGCGTCAGCGTGATCTTTCTTCCGGGTCCAGAGGATCGCCCGGTTCCAGCGGCTAGCCAGCAGCACCGCTAGAGCGGTACCCCAAGCGCCCGCGCCAGCGACGAAGATCGGCCTATCATCAGCCATCAGACTTTCACCCCTCTGCGTCCCTTTCCCACCACAGGCGCCGCCTCCTCATCAAGCGGCCACCGGGGCCGCGGCGCGAGCGCCAGCGCATCCTCTTGCGCTGGCGTCTTGCCAGCCTGGTGGAGGAGATAACCCGCATATCCTATCATAGCTGCGTTGTCGGTGCAGTAGCGAAGACTGGGGGCGACAAACCGGGCGCTGCACGCCGCGGCCGTCTCTTCAAGGCGAGCACGGAGGATCTGGTTCGACGCGACGCCGCCCGCAGCGATCAGCGTCTTCGCGCCGGTGGCCTCGAGCGCCGCCTCGGTCCGGCTCGCAAGGTGACTGATCGCGGCCTTTTGAAAAGATGCGCAGAGATCCGCGCGGTCGTGGTCCGAGAGCGGGGCTGCCGCCTCAGCCGCCTGGCGGACAGCCGTCTTGAGGCCCGAAAAGCTGAAATCGAACCCCTCGCGCCCCAAAAGCGGCCGGGGCATTGCGAACCGCTCGCTGTCTCCTGATGCGGCCAGCCGCTCAATCGCCGGGCCACCTGGGGTGCCCAAACCCAGGAGCTTAGCGGTCTTGTCAAACGCCTCACCCGCTGCATCGTCGATCGTCGTGCCGACGCGTTTCGCCTGACCGGGGCCGCTCACCAGCAAGAGCTGGCTATGCCCGCCGCTCACCAAGAGAAGGAGCGCCTCCCCGTCGATCTCCGTTTCAAGACCAGCCGAGAGCGCATGTCCCTCCAGATGGTTCACCGGAACCAGCGGCACGCCGGTGGCAAGGCTCAAGCCTTTGGCAAAGGTGAACCCAGCCATCACGCCGCCAATCAAGCCGGGCCCGGCTGTCGCCGCGATCAGCTCGATATCCGCGAGCGCCACGCCCGCCTCATTGAGCGCGCGTTCGGTCACCTGGTCGATGACATCGGCATGAGCCCTCGCCGCGATCTCCGGCACCACGCCGCCATAGGGCGCATGGGCTGCGTCCTGACCCCGGACGATGGAGGACAGCACCTCGACGCGCGCACCGATCTGCAGCACCGCGGCGGCGGTGTCGTCGCAACTGCTCTCAAGACCGAGGATAAGGCGGGGGCTCTGCCCTTGCTGGACCATGGCGGGGCGCCTAGCACCGCGCCGAGTATGCACAAACCCATAGTCATCGCGAGCCGCCAGTCCCCTCTAGCCGTCGCCCAAGCCGTCGCCGTACGGTCTATGCTCGGCGAAGCAGCCGGGCTACCCCAGGACGCTTGGGAGGCGGCTTTCCCGCTTAAGACCTACGTCACCAGCGGCGACAAGAACCTCCAGGACACGCTGGCTGACGCAGGCGGCAAGGGCCTCTTCGTCAAAGAGGTCGAAGGCGCGCTCCTCTCCAGCGAAGCGGACATTGCCGTTCATTCGATGAAGGATATGCCGGCCGTGATGCCAGCCGGACTGACGCTTGCCGCCGTGCCGCCGCGCGAGGATCCGCGCGATGCCTTTGTCACCCTTGATGGCGCTGCGCTCCAAGAGATCCCAGAGGGCGCGACGATCGGGACCAGCTCGGTCCGCCGGGCTGCGCAAGTTCGGCGCCTGCGGCCCGACCTCAACATCGTTCCCTTCCGCGGCAATGTGCAGACGCGACTCGAGAAACTCGCGCGGGGCGACGCCGATGGCACCTTCCTCGCCGAAGCGGGCCTCCGCCGATTGGGCAGGGACGACGTCAAGCGCCATGCCATGGAGCCGAGCGAGATGCTCCCAGCCTTGGGGCAAGGCATCTTGTGCGTTCAAACGCGCACCGGCGACGACCGGGCGCTTGAGCTGTGCCCGGCCATAAGCTGCGCCGCGACCGCAATGGCATCAGCGGTCGAACGGGCCTTCCTCGCGCGGCTCGATGGGTCGTGCCGCACGCCGATGGCCGGGCTCGCAGTGGTTCACGACGGCCAGGTCCAGTTCCAGGCGGAGATCCTGAGCCTTGACGGCCAGCACGCCGAGATCTGCGATGAGCAGTTTGCGGCTAAAGACCATGATCATGCCGCAGCGTCCGGTCGCGACCTCGCCGACAACCTCCTCAGCGCCGCTGGCCCCGAGCTTCGCCTTGCCCTCCGCGCGTCCTGATCGGCTGAGCGTTTTGGTGACGCGGCCTGAGCCCGAGGCCGCCGACCTCGCGACACGGCTTAGGGACAAAGAGCTCGACGTTGCGGTCGCCCCCCTTTTCCAAATCCTGGGTATTGATCCGGGCCCCTTAGGGGACGCCGACGCCCTGCTTTTGACCTCGCCGCGGGCTGCACGGTTCGTTCCGCAACACGTTGCGACACTGCCGGTGTACGCGGTTGGCGAGGCGACGGCCGAGGCCGCCGAGACCAATGGCCTTAAGGTTGCAGGGATCGGGCCAGGCGAGGCCGACACGCATCTTGCCGAGCTGTTGCCGACCGGCGGGGAGGTCCTGCACCTGGCGGGCGAGGACGTCGCGCGCGATCTCACAGCCACGTTCAGCGCACTCGGCATCCCGTATCGCCGAGAGGCCATCTATCGCGCCCAGGCAGAAAAGACGCTCCCGCTCAACGCCCAATCCTTCCTGCGCACCAAGGGGCAGAAAACAGTCACCCTCCTCTCTGTCCGGGCGGCCGAGGTGTTCGCGCAACTTGTCACAAAAGCAGGGCTCAAAGCCGCCAGCGCCGAGCTGACGGCGGCCTGTTTCAGCCAGCGGATCGCGGCCGCGGCGAGCGCCTCCCTACCTTACCGATCTGTTGGGCAAACAGAGCCGGGGAACCTCACCCGCTTCGTTGACTTCGTTTCTTCGGGCGGCACATAAGCGGCGGCGGGTGACAGCCGCCCGCACGGAACGACGTCTCAAAGGGGCCTTGGGTGTGATGACCGAAAACGACAAACAAAACGAAGAGAACGAGGCCAAAGCCGCAGACGAGGACAACGCCGCCGTCGACGCGGAGATCGTCGAGGACGAGGCTGAACTCGTCGAAGACGTGATCGAGGCCCAAGACGCTGATCCGGTCAGTGAGGCGTCTACGGAAGAAGAACCGGAGCCAGCCAAAACCGGCTCGAACATGCCTTTCTATGCTGTCGCGGCTTTAGCCGGGGTGATCGTTGCCACCGTCATCGTCGTGAGCGGTAACCAAGACACGGCCCTGATCGACGAAGACGGCGTGATCATCTCCGACGCGGTCGAGGAGAGCACGATCCTGTTCCCCACGCCGCGCACCGCTGATGGGCCAATCGATCAGATTGTGTCGCCTGTTGTTCCTGAGGCTGAGGAAAATACCCCGGTTGTTGTCGAAGACGACGTTGTCGGCGTTGTCGTTGAGCCTGCCCCAGAAGACGAGACGGCGCCAATTGAGGAGCTCGGTTACGACAGCACCGAGCTTGCGGCGGTGCCGACCGAACAAGAGGTTGCTGAGGTAGCTGTTGTTGAGGAGACCACCCCGCGCGAAGAGTCTGAACCTCAAGAACCGGCCGTCGATGAAACGGCCGTTGCAGAGGCCGCGCGCGCAGCTGAAGACGAGCGCGCAGAGGGCCTGCAGCGCTTGGCGGAAGAACGTGAGGCTGAACGCGAAACAGCGCTTGCGGCGACGGCGGCGGCAGAAGAACAGGCCGCACGCGAACGGATTGCTGGCCTGCGCCGTCTCGCCGAAGAGCGCGCTGCCGAGCGTCGTGCGATGACGCCGCCGAGCGTGCCAGCGGAACCTGCCGCGCCGCAGCCTGAGCCCGAAGAGGTCGCCGCGCCTGTGGTCGCAGAAGCCGCCCCCGCTCCTGTGGCGGTTATTCCCGAGGAGCAGATCGAGACCCTCCGTAGGGAAATCGTCCAGAATGTCGCTAGCATCGTTGAGAATGTCTCCGACGATGTGCGCGAGGGCGTCACCTCGGATGTGCTCGCCCAAACAGAAGAAGTGATCGATACACGCTTCGCTGAGACCCAAGCGCAGGTCGCCCAGACCCAAGCTCAGCTTCAGCAGACGGAGCAAACCATCGGCTCGCAGCTGAGCCAAACCCAGGCCGCTCTTCAGCAGACCGATCGTCGCCTGGCAGAGATTCAACGGTCGCTGAGCGCGCAGCAGCAGGCGTCACAGGCCCAAATCTCACAGCTCGATACCCGCATCGAACAGCTGCAGACACGTGACGTTGCCGTTGCGCAACGCGGCGCGTTGCTGATCGCCGTCACTGAACTGGGTGACCGGATCGATTCCGGCCAGCCCTTCCGCCGCCAACTGAATGCGATCGAAGCCATCACCGGTGGCCGCACCGAGCTGACCGAGCTGCGTCCCTTCGCAGACCAGGGCCTTCCGTCCGATGACGCGATGCGCGCGAGCTTTGACCAGGCGGCACGGGCCGCCCTCGCGGGGAACAAGCGGGATGCGGCCGACTCCGCACTGGAGAAGTTTTTCGCCAATCTCACCGGCCTCTTCACTGTCCGTCCCGTGGGTGACGTCGAGGGCGACAGCGTTGGCGCGGTGATCGCCCGCGCTGAGCAGCGCCTCGAAGGCGGTGATCTGGGTGCGGCCACCCAAGAACTCGCGCAACTTGATGGCTCCGCCGAAACAGCCTTTGCTGATTGGGTCGCCGCCGCACAAGCGAAAGCGATTGCCAGCCGCGGTTTGCGTGCGTTGGAACAGCAAGTGACCGCTCCGCGCCGCGGCTAAGACGGCGCGGCGCGTAAGGTGGCCCGATGATCAGGATTCTCATCTATATTCTGCTGGTGATCACTGCCGCTGCGGTGATCACCTTCCTGACGGGCGTGACCGGCTTCGCTGTGATCCGTTGGGAAGGCACGCAGCTGGAGCTCCCTACAGCCTTGCTGGTCGGCCTTGCCATCATCGCCGCGCTGACTTTTTTCTTTGGTGGACAGATTGTCAGCTGGCTGACAGGTCTTCCAGCTCGGCTGCGTCGTCGCTCAGAGGATGCCAAGCGCGCCCGCGGCATGATGGCCCTGACCAGAGGTCTGGAAGCTGTCGCAGCCGGCGATGCGGCGGATGCCCAACGCCACGCCCGCACGGCATCGAACAGCCTCGACGAGCCAGCCCTGACCCGTCTCCTAACGGCGCAGGCCGCTCAGCTCGCTGGTGATCGCGTGACAGCCGAGACAGCCTATGCGGGGATGCTCGAAGCACCGGAGACAGAGTTTTTGGGCCTTCGCGGCCTCTATCTTCACGCGCTGGCGAGCGGTGACCAGGAAGAGGCTCGCGCCTATGCTGAGCGGGCGTTTGAGCTTCGTCCGGGTACGTCCTGGGCGTTTGAAAGCGTTTTGACGCTGAGCCTTGAGCGCGCGGCGTGGGGCGATGCGATCGATGCGATCAGCCGGGCCCGGCAAAACGGTGCAGCAGACGGCCCTGAGTTCAAACGCATCGAGGGCGCGCTTCTGACCGCGCAAGCCTTTGCCGCGAGCGAGTCGGAGGATCACGACACGGCGCTCAAAGACGCCGAAGCCGCGCTCAAAAAAGCGCCGAGCCTAACGCCTGCCGCTGCCATTGCTGCTGAGGCCGAGGTGAAAGCTGGTCGCCGGTCACGCGCGGTCAAAATCCTCGGCGAGGCGTGGGCTGCAGAACCCCATCCTGGCCTCGCCGCTGTCATGCGGAGGATTTTTGAGCATGAACGCGACGAACGCGTCGCTGGGCGGTTGATGAAGCTCGCCGAGAAAAAGCCTGAGCATCCCGAAAGCCAACTTCTTCTCGCCCAGGTGCAGCTTGAAGGCGGCCAGGCCGATGCCGCGCAAGAAACCCTCGAGCCGCTCCTCAAAGGCCGCGCCAGCAGGCGGGTTTTGTCGCTGATGGCGGAGATCACCGAGACGCGGTACGGCGCGGAAGCAGCAGCGGCCTGGAAAGCGAAGGCCGCCAATGCGCCGCTTGATATCATCCCCGGTCAGGATGGGGATTTTCAGTACACCACCGAAGGATGGCGCCGCCTCATACGCGAGTTCGGCGAGCACGCAAGGCTGGCGCCGCCTCCGCTCGAGGTCGAGACGCCCGAGCTTGATATCGACGAGGTCCGCGCCCTCCTCGCGCCGCCGCCAGAGCCCGAACCAGAAGAGCCCGAGATCGAGGACGAACCAGAGGCTGAGGCGACAGCCACGCTCGAGACGGTGGTCGACAACGATCTAGACGAGCCCGCTGATGACAGCGCGGACGAGACGGAAACGAAAAACGGCGACGATGGGCCCAAGCCCGTCGCCGCCGCATCCTGAGGGATCAAATCAGCGCTTAAGCGCTGACTGTCTCCTTGATCCAGGCTTCAAGTTGTGACTTTGGCGCGGCCCCCACCTTGGTGGAGACAAGCTCGCCATCCTTGAAAATCATCAGGGTCGGTACACCGCGGACGCCGTATTGGCCTGGGGTGTTGGGGTTCTCATCGATATCGACCTTGGCAACGGTCAGATCGCCAGCCATCTCGCCCGCAATCTCCTCAAGAGCGGGGGAAATTTGCTTACAAGGGCCGCACCAGGTCGCCCAAAAGTCGACCAGCACATGCCCCTCGGCACTCAACACGTCGTCAGAAAAGCTCGTATCGGTCACAGTTTTGGTGCTCATCATCGGATCCTTTCGCGACGCGGGAGTTATGAACGGTTTTCGCTGGCGCAAGAGCTGAAAGTTTCTGAAGCCCCCGCCATGATTCCTTATCCCACGTCATAGGCGACGGGACCGGCGGTATAAAGCAAAACCGTGCGCAGGGGACGATCCGGATAGCGATTTTCGATCAGTGCGCGATAGGCCCTCACCTGCCTAAGGTGCGCCTCGGGAATATCGCCCACGTTGCGCGGCACACGCGCAGATGATTTGTACTCCAAGATGGTGACGCCTGCATCCTCGATTAACAACCGATCAATTTGCCCACTGATCATCTTGCCATCGATCATACCCTGGACGGACACTTCGGCAAGCCCGCCATGAGCAAAGAGCGACGCCAGCGACGGATCAGCCAAAAGCGCGAGGACGTCAGCGACCAGAGCGTTCGTCTCTTCAACCACAGGCGAGAACCGCGCAGCAATTGTGTCCGCAAGCTCGGCCCATTCGCTCTCCGGCCGGTCCGGCAGCAGCTCGAGGAGCTTGTGCACGAGAAGGCCGCGCGCCTTCGCATCAGACGGCGTCGCGCTCACGACTGTCCCCTCAGTCCAGTCTCGCCAATGGTCACCGCCGAGGGCGGATGGATAAAGCACAGGGTCCTTGGGTTCATCGGCTGCTGGTTGATGAATCCAGTCTGGTACACCGGCAGCGGGCGGTGGGCGTTGCTCCTCAACAGCGTCCTGCGGCATTTCCCCGTTGCGGGCATAGCGCTGGAGGGTATGGCCGTCAGTAGGCGTCTGCTCGGTGTGATCCGGCGACCCTTTGAGGCCCTCGAAGGCCCTACCCGCCAGTGCATACCAGCTCTCCGGTTTCGCCTCCGGCTTCCCGCCGCAGATGGTCAATGCCTCCTCCGCACGCGTTGCCGCGACATAAAAGAGGCGCTGATACTCTTGCAGCCGTGCGTCGTCGCCGGCCTCCCGCCAAGCGGCCGTTGCGGTGCAGTCCTCCTTGCTGCTTTGGGGAAGGAGAATAGGAAGTTCCGTACCGAGATCAGGGAAGCCCACTTTCGTGAAGGCCTCACG
Source organism: Pseudomonadota bacterium (assembly GCA_038745625.1). GTDB lineage: Bacteria > Pseudomonadota > Alphaproteobacteria > Caulobacterales > Parvularculaceae > Parvularcula. The sequence goes on from JBCDLG010000085.1 coordinate 13,200, forward strand.
ACGCCAGTGATTGGCGCTTGATTGCACATAGTCCGCATCGGCGAGATAGACCGCTGGCGCCTCAAGACCCTTTGCGCCGTGCACCGTCATCACCCGGACGCCGCTGCCCTCATCGCTGACCTCGCGTTTGATCTCTGCTCGCATGGTCTCGGCACGGTGGAGA
>JBCDLG010000086.1:0-13133 GCA_038745625.1 Pseudomonadota bacterium
ATCTCAAGATTGGCGATAAATTGCCTTGCGCCCGCCTCCCAGGAGAAACGTTCTGACCATGCGCGGCACTCTTCGGGATTGCGGTTCTCAAGTGCCTCAAGAATCGCTGTCTTCAAGTCATCGTTGAGCGCGCCAGCGCCCTTGGGTGCGCCGTCCAAGATCTCAAGTGGTCCGCGTACGGGATAGGCCGCGACCGGTACGCCGCTGGCGAGCGCCTCGACATTGACGAGGCCAAACGTATCGGTGCGCGAGGGGAAGACGAAAACGTCCGAAGCGGCAAAGCGTTTCACGAGTTCCTCGCCATAATGCTTGCCCGCAAAGTGGACATTCTGGCCAGCATATTTCTCGCGCAGCTCTTGCTCTTGTGGGCCAGCGCCGACGAGAACCTTGGTACCCGGAAGGTCGAGATCGAGGAAGTCCTCAAGAGTCTTCTCCACCGCGAACCGGCCAACATAGGTCATGATCGGGCGGGGCAGGCCTTCGAACACGTCGCTCTGAAGTGGCCGGAACTGCTCCGTATCCACACCGCGTTCCCAAAGCCGCATATTGCGGAAGCCTTTTTGATCAAGCTCGTCCATCAGGCCCGGCGTTGCCACCATCATCGCTTCACCGTGATTGTGGAAGTCCCTCAACAGCGCATAGCCCCAGTCGATAGGGAAGCGGATCCGATCATAGGCGTATTCGGGAAAGCGCGTATGGAAACTTGTCGTATACGGAAACTTGCGCCGACGGCAGAAACGGCGCGTCGCCCGCCCGATGGGTCCCTCGGTCGCAATGTGGATCGCGTCCGGTTGGAACGCGTTGATCATCGATGCGACTTTGCGATTGGGGAACAGAGACAGCCTGATCTCCGCGTAGCTCGGCATTGGGACAGAGTGGAAGTCTTGCGGCGTGATATAGAGGACCTCATTGCCGAACTTGGTGAGGATGCGGCCCAGCGTGTCGAGCGTGGTCACAACGCCATTAAGCTGGGGCTTCCACGCATCGGTGGCGATGACGATTTTCAAACCGCTCTCCGAATTTGGCATTTGGAATTTCTGCTTGGGCCGGGTCAGCTTCCGCACACGTCCGCTGATCCCATGAAGGCGTGTCTGCTCACCGCCTTCGGCTGCTTCTGTCGGCAAATCAGTCATGGGCTGGGGAATAGAGGTCTCTGCCAGTCGTGTCACCCGGCGAGTGCCGCAGACATCAGCGGTGTGGACCTCTCTTCACGATACATCAGGCCATTTTGTTGTGCGGCGCAAAAAAACCTTGCGTCTCGCTAGAGTCGATGCCACCTTCGGACTCGCTGGTTTTGGCCAGCGAGCCCTTCCGGGCGTTTCCTCCCTAGACTGGCCGCGACATCCGTCGCGGCCTTTTTTTCGCCTTGCGTTGCAGAATATTTCGACAAAGGCCAGCTGATTGTTGCTTATTCGGCGGCGAGGACAGCCGGGCGGTGCGCGTTCAGCACGTGGTCCACAACCTTAGCGAGCTGCGCTGCGAATCCCTTGAAGTGACGGCTCCGCGCGACTCGATTCTCATCAAGGTAGAGACCCCGATTGATTTCAATCTGAAGGACGCCCACCCCGTCGCCTGGATTGCCGTAATGCGAGGCCACATATCCGCCCGCATAAGGTGTGTTGCGCGCAACATCGAAGCCTTCTGCGCGGAAGGCCTCCTCCCACAGCGCAGCGTCTTCGTTCCGGCAGGCGGCACCGAAAAGGTCCCCGAGGACAATGTCCGGGAGCTTCGATGCACCCCCCGCCGTCGAGGGCATCGAATGCCAATCGACGATCAGCGCTTGGGAGAAGCGCGCCTTGGCCTCATCAATCAGGGAGCTGATCGATTTGTGGTAGGGCGTGAAGCAGTTTTTAAGACGCGATTTGGCCTCTGTGCTTGGAAGGCGCGCGGGGTAAATCTGCCGCCCATCGGCCGCGAGTTTGGGGATCACGCCAAACCCTGCGATCACGCGATTGCTTCGGCTCTCCTCCGCATCATCAAGCGGGCCATGAAAAAGAAGCGGATCAAGCTCGCGCGGGGACCGGTTGAGGTCGACAAAAACGCGCGGGAACTTGGCTGTCACCACCGGCACTGATTCGCTGGCCGCTGCTGGTATCAGCTGATCGACATAGGCGTCTTCTGATCGCCTCAATGTCTCAAGCGGCAGAAGGGCTTGCTGCAACAAGCGGCGCGGATAGTCCCGGCCGGCATGGGGGCATGTGAAGATCAGCGGGGTTTGCCACAGCGAAGGCCGCGTCACCTCATGCGCTGGATAATTCTCTTTGATGATGCGCGCGACCATGCCACCCCGTCGTTGCTCGTCTCATAGAGGGCGAATGCTATTTGGAGAACACCTTTATGTCGTTATCGTGACGCTTCACAATGGTTGAAGAGATCACGTTGCTTCACGGGGTATTAAGAGCCAGCTACGTACACTGTTACGTGACATAAAAATCAGATTGGGGGAGCCCGGCAATGGCCGCGATCCTTTTGGCCGAAGATGACGAATCGATGCGGGCGTTTTTGAAACGCGCGCTTGAGCGAGCGGGCCACGTGGTGGTCGATGCGGGGCAGGGCGATGATGCGCTCAATGAGCTCCAGCTTCGCGAGTTCGATCTTCTTCTGACTGACATTGTCATGCCCGTGATGGATGGCATTGAGCTTGCGCGCCGCGCGGCTGACATTGATCCTGCAATGAAGATCATGTTCATCACCGGCTTTGCGGCGGTGGCACTGAACCCGGCGAATCGCACGCCGCAGGATGCCAAGGTGCTCTCCAAACCGTTCCACCTGCGTGATCTTGTCGACGAAGTTGATCGTTTGGTCGCTGCGTAGCCTTGAAGCGGTCGAGGACCGTTCTTATTGTTTATCAGTAAGAAACAACAAGGCGTATTCCATGACCAAATTTATCATCCCTCTGGCGGTCGCGAGCGTGGCGCTGTCGGGCTGCATCATCAATGCGAGCGACGACTGGCACGACGACATGTCGCTGGAGACGCGCAGCAAGCTCGCCACGGAGGCCTGTGGCCCAGGCAATGTGAAGTCCGTCACGAAAGAGGGCTTCTCCTGCAAAGACGAATAGTCATCCAAGACTGCTTGCAGGCCGGAGCGCGTGCGTCTAAGCGCGCCAGCTCCGGTCGCGTAGCTCAGCGGTAGAGCACTCGCTTCACACGCGAGTGGTCGCTGGTTCGATCCCAGCCGCGACCACCATTCGTAGCCGGTCCGCACCAGCGGATCGAAACCTCCCGGGGGGAGGTTTCGAAGGCGGAGAATGCCCCGGTAGGGGCCGAGACCTCTCATTGTGTCGACATCGTTCCGGCTACGTTCTATTGCCTCGCGGCGCGCGGCGCCTCCGGCGGGGCGAGCTTCGCTCGACGCCCAGTCAGGCGCTTCTTGGCCTAGCGACCTTCTCTCGGGGGAGGTTTTGAAAGTCGAGAATGCGGCGGCAGCCGCTCGGAAGCTGGACCGATCTTTCCTACGTCGTCTCGTTTTTTTTTGCCTCACGGCGTGTGGCGCCTCCGGCGGGGCGGCCCATGGCCGGGCCGCAGTCACGGCCTTCTGGGTCCAGCGGCGCGTTTTTGGGGAGGTTTCTAAGGCGGAGAATGCCCCGGTAGGGGCCGAGACCTCTCATTGTGTCGACATCGTTCCGGCTACGTTCTATTGCCTCGCGGCGCATGGCGCCTCCGGCGGGGCGGCCTATGGCCGGGCCGCCGTCGCGGCCTTCCGAACCCAGCGGCGCGTCTTTGGGATGGCCCAGATGCAGAACATGCGGATCATTCCTCCGACATCCAAACCTCAAGCGGCGCGAGTTCAATGCCTAACCGGGTTGCGAACAGGCCCTGATAGTAATCGGCGACCAGCGGCTCCTGACCAATCGCCTCAATAATCCGTACAACGACAGGCCATCCGTTAGCGCCATTCACAAAAATCACCGCGCCGTGTCCCATATCGGGAGACGCATAGACGAAAGCGACCTCACCAGCGTCGCTTCCCGTGTGTTTCAAAAGGGTATGATCACCCCACTGATAGACCTGCCAGCCGATCGAATGTCCGTAAGCGTCAGGACATGTCAGCCAATCCAGGGGTTCGCAGGCATAGATCGCGTCATCGGCAAGGCTGGCGAGCAGCGTTTCCCGCTCGGCGGCGTGGCCCGCAAGCTTCGATCCGCCGGTTGTGAGGCTGGCCACGAGCTTTGCATAGGCGGGCACCGTGACAACGAAATCGTCGGCAGCGGAGTTGGCGCTTGACCCCTCGAGGCCCGGGTTGAGCTCACCAATCGTCCGGAAGCGTCCTTCCCCATCCATGGGCTGGGACATGTGGCCTTCTGCCCAAGGAGGTATCACGCCCAGCGCCGCGTTCTTTATGCCCAAAGGCGCAAACACAGCTTCGTCGGCAAGCTCTGATAGAGGACGCCCGGTTTTTGCGGCGGCATACTGGGCCACGAGTTCCATGCCGGCGCCTGAATAGCTCGTGCGCGTGCCGGGGTCATGATCGAACGCGAGGATCGCGTCATCATACGCGTAGGCCCAGTTCAAAAGACCGCCGCGGTGCGAGAGCAGCAGGCCGGGCGTGAGCCCGAAATACCGGTCATCCTTTGAAAGATCAGGGTGCTGTACATAAGGTGCGATGGGCTCATCAAGATCGATCTGGCCTCGCGCGGCGAGCGACAGCATGGTTTCGGCCGTGATCGTCTTGGCGACGGACGCTGTGTTGAAGGCCGTCTCGCGCGTCACGGGCACGCCCGGTGCCTGTTCGCCGTAATAGCCCTCCCACGTGACACGGCCCTGCTTGATAACTGCGATGCCGACACCGGCGATGCTGTTCTCCGCGATCAACCGCGGCACAATGGTATCGAGCGTGGCAGCATAAGTGGGTTTGTCTGAGCGCCCCTCGAATGTGCCTGCGCACCCCGTAAGCAGCACCGCCGCAACAAAAATCCAACGCATCGCGACCCCTCTTTCCAACCTCTCGCATCGGCTAGCGCGCCAGAATCGGTCTGTCAGCTGCTCGCCGTGTCATGCGTCGTCGGCGGATGGTTAAGGCCTAGCGTCAGAGCGCGAGCGCGCTAAGTTGAGGGGGATGCGTAACGATCCCCCCGACACCGGCAGTTCTTTGTCGCCCGCTGAAACAATGCTCTCGCTGTTCGAGCTCGAAACGCTCGACATCAATCTGTACCGCGGCGCGCGGGATCCTGAGGCGCGGGGCCGCGTGTTTGGCGGGCAGGTCATCGGCCAAGCGCTGGCGGCGGCTGAGCGGACGGTGCCAGACGACCGGGCGGCGCACTCGCTGCATGCCTATTTCGTCCGTGCGGGGGATGACGCGCTTCCTATCATCTACCGGGTGGAGCGTGACCGGGACGGCGGCAGTTTTTCCAACCGCCGGGTGATCGCCCAGCAAAACGGCGAGACGATCCTCAACATGATCACGTCGTTTCATGCCGAGGAAGAGGGCCTCAGCCATCAGGATGCGATGCCGGATGTTCCGATGCCAGAGGACCTCAAAACCGATGCGGAGCTCGCCGACGAGTTGACCGAGCTGCCGGAGATGTTCCGCTGGTTTATGCGCCGCCCGCGGGGCGTGGATTTGAAGCGTACATCGATCGACGTCTTTGGTGGTGAGCCAGCGGCGCCGGAGCAACATGTCTGGTTCCGCTTCAATGGTCAGCCGCCGGAGCAACAGGGCGCTCACCGCGCCATCTTGGCCTACTCCTCGGACTTTTCCCTCCTCGGCACCGCCATGCTGCCGCACGGGGTGCATTGGTCGAATGCTGGGGTGAAGTCAGCGAGCATCGACCATGCGGTGTGGTTCCACGGGCCCGTCGATATGGGCGAGTGGCATCTTCACACCATGCGTTCAGGCTGGTCAGGCGGCTCGCGGGGCCATTCCACCGGGCAAATCTTCAGCCGCGACGGGCGTTTGGTGGCGAGCACGGTGCAAGAAGGTTTGATGCGCTACCGCCCCCCACAAGAGGGCAAATGAAGGCTTGAGCCTGGGCTCCGCCTCCGCTATGCGCTGCCGCTCCGATGGACCTTGCGCGTATAGCTCAGTGGTAGAGCACTTCGTTGACATCGAAGGGGTCCCAAGTTCGAACCTTGGTACGCGCACCATTTCCCGTCTGCTAGGTTGCGATCGGCGAAATGCCTGTCAGCGCTAGGCTTGCGATAACTGCCATGGCGAGGGCCAGCTCTGAGGCCGCAAAAACGGTCGCGCGTACCCGGTTTTCTCTAGCGAAAACAAGCGGGAAGACAAGCACAAAGCCAAAAGCCAGCATCAGCAGCATTTCGATCTGAATAAGCGCAAGACCGGTCGACGACGGATTGTTTTGGCGGATGGCAGTCACGACCATCGCCAACAGCATGAAGAGGCCGGTTATCGACAGGACCAAGGGGCGTCCGAAGTCGTCTTTAAAACCGACACTGATCATTGGCAGCAGTATGACCAACCAAGCGGTGATCCAGTCCCGCGACATCCCGCTGAGCGACCAGTCCGGTATCGGCACGAGGCCCTCAACAAGATCGAAGATAAGATCGCGAACGCCTTGATAGGCAGCGAGGGCCCGTTCCATCCATGTGGTGAGTTCAAAGACGCCGCCGCTCTGCCCCAAGCTGTAGAGCGTCAGGATCATCAAGAGGGCCCCGAACCCCTTACCGGTGATCAGTCGTCTCACGTGCCGCCCCGCTCCAACCCTTTGGAAGACTAGATGATCGCAGGGTTTCCGTGAAGAGCGCGCCGTCCGGCCTGGCCTCAGCTTGGCACAAGCTTCCCTGCATAGTCGAAGCAATGCCCCGAGTTCTCCGGGGTCAATCCATCGATCACCTCAAGCATCGCGGCCGCCGAATGGCGTGGCGGGAAGAGCTTGCCCTCCGCGACATTGCCCTGGAATGGCTCGGATAGAGCCGTATCCACCGTGCCCGGATGAAGCCCAACGATCAACGCGCCCTTGTTCCGCCGTGCGGTTTCGATCGCGATGTTGCGCAGGAGCATGTTAAGCGCCGCTTTCGATGCTCGGTAGCTATGCCAGCCGCCAAGCCGGTTGTCCGAAATGCTGCCCACTCGGGCGGAGAGGGCGGCGAAGACGCCTCGGCCTGGGGGCAGGTGCGGGAGGGAGGCTTTCGCGATCAGCGCCGGCAGAAGGGCGTTGATGCGCATCACCTCGGCGAAGGCGCCGGGCTCCAACTGGCGCAGGGCTTTTTCTGGCTGATAGCCGCCCCCATGCAGCGTACCCGTGGCGACGATGATCAGGCTCAGCGGCCCAGCCTCCGCAGCAGCACTGGCGGCTTCGGCGATCGACCGCTCGTCGCTGTTGTCATAGGTCAGTGCCCGGACCTTCGGCCCGGCGTCGACGGGCTGTCGCGAGACGGCAATGACCTCACCGACGCTCTCATCCGCGGCGAGATGATCGACAAAAGCGCGCCCGATACCGCCTGATGCGCCCCAGACCGCCGCGCGCATGCCGTCAGGAAAACTCGTCAGTGCCATAGTGTCGTCGTCACCTCTGCTTGCGGCAGCGGTCCGAGCAATATTGCACCTCGTCCCAGACGCGCTCCCATTTCTTGCGCCAGGTGAAGGGCAGGCCGCAGCGCTTACAAGTCTTTTGCGGAAGGTTCGCCTTCGCCACTGTCCTACCGCCGCGTTTCACAAAGCCCTCCAATCCCTGCGATGTAGGGCCTGAGGGCCAGCGGGCGAGCAGCCTTCTTGTGGGTCGTGCTATGCGTTGCGCGAGGTGTCTTGGCCAGGGTAGGCAGGCGCAGCTTGGGAGTTCGATGTCACCCTACGCGACTTGTGAAACGGCGGAGACTTGCGAAACCAGCCAGTCCGGTGGCCAACAGCACAAAGCCTGCCGGCAGCGGGATCGGGTCACCTGCGGCATCGTTGAACGTCAGGTCCAAAGTGTAATCCAGCGCGAAGTTTCCAAAGCCAACGTCTCGGTCCAAAAAGGGCGGAAGGATGAACGTGAACGCTTGGATACCACTGCCGGGCACAAACCCACTCGGAGGGAAAAAGGGGTCGGGGAAAATCGTCAGCATGCCATCAAGGTCCATGGGTCCTATGCCCGTTTCGGTCACCAGCAGATATGCTTCGGACCCGGTGTCCTGCACGAAAATTTCGACCGCGCCGAAGGCATCTAAATCCCCATCATAGGTCAAATTGCTGATGGTCGCGGTGGCACTTGCGAGCTCGAGAGAAGGGTCGATGTCCGCAATGAAGTAGTCGGCGAAGTCGCCAATTAGGCATTCAGAAATAGGCGACAACAAAGGCGACTCCGTAACGAGTGCGCACTCACCCGACAACGAGCCGGAGATGGTATTGAGGCCCGCCGAGAACGGATCAATTTCCGTGGGCATCAGTTGATTGTTGGATAGATCACCTGAGATCGCCTCCGAGTAGACGGCCGCATGCGAAACGGAAAAGAGAACAAAGCTCGTCCAGGCTCCAAGCAAGCATTTCTGAAGAATGTGCATAATCACGCCCTCGATCTGCATCAAAGGAAAATGATAACTAAGTCTATGTCAACTCTAAGACTCATCGGGCAAAATAAGATGTGCTCTAATTAATGCAATTCCAAATCAGTTATACGTTTGAAGATGAGGGCTTCCAAGTCATTGCTGTCGGCTTTGAAGAGAAGGAAGTCCAGAATGCCCACTGAGGTGTTTTGGGAAATGGTCCGCCTTAGGATTTTTTTTGCTTTGGCGCCGGGTGGGCCCGTCGCGCTGGTCGCCTTTCACAAGACCCTCTGAACCTGCGATGTAGGGCCTGAGGGCCAGCGGGCGAGCAGCCTTCTTGTGGGTCGTGCTATGCGTTGCGCGAGGTGTCTTGGCCAGGGTAGGCAGGCGCAGCTTGGGAGTTCGATGTCATGTTCCGTCGGCAAACGCCGTCTTGTGACCAGCCGCGTGTCTATATCATTGGCTTGATGGCGCTCGCGCTGCTGGTTGCGTCCTGTGCGCAAACGGGAAGCCGCCCCGGTCGCGCAGCTCCCAGCGCTGCTGACACCCTCAAGGCGCATGTGGAGATCTTAGCCTCCGATGCTTTTGGCGGAAGAGAGACGGGGACGGACGGTTATGCCCGTGCGGCGAGCTATGTGGCTGACAACTTTGCAGCAGCGGGGTTGGTGGCGGTTGGTGGAGGCTATCCGCAAGACGTTCCTCTTTACTCGGTGAACCCCGGCGGCGTTACAGGATCGATGACGCTGACGACGGGGGGTATGGAGCGCGTTCTTGAGATGAATGAGGATGTGTCCTATTTCCCACCGCTCATTGGTCTTGATACAGAGGGAACTATAAGCGCTTCAGGCGAGCTCATCTTTGTCGGCCAAGGTCTCTCGGCGCCGTCCCTCGGCTATGACAATTACGCGGAGGTCGATGTTGAAGGAAAAATCGTCGTCGTCATCACCGGGACACCGTCCATCCCAGATCCGGCAGCACGCTTTCATCTCGTTAGGCTCGATACCAAGCGGATGGAGGCAGCAGCGCGCGGCGCTGCCGGGATCATCTTTGCTGATCCTTCGCCGCGTTCGGTCAGTCGGCTGACGCGTCTGCGGCGCTATGCGGGCGATCGCGCGCTGGTGATTGAGACCCTGCCGGACCAAGCCATTCCAGCTGCTGCGATGAGCCATGACCTGCTGACGCAGCTGATCTCCAGTACTGGCCGGGACGCCGATCACGTGCTGGATGAAGCAAGAGATGGCCGCGGTGAGAGCTTTCCTCTTGCGGCAAGCGCAGCGCTCTCTGTCACCGCTTCGGCGCAGCGCATGGATGCCTTCAACATTGTCGGTATGCTGCCGGGTCAAGACCCCAGCCTCAGCCGCGAGGCTGTCGTGGTCACCGCGCATCTTGATCATCTGGGTACGCAGCGCCGTTTCTTCTTTGATCGCCCTGAGAATGAGGGCGTCGATGAGATCTTCAATGGGGCCATCGATAATGCTCTTGGTGTTGCCATCATCTTGGATGTCGCAAAGCGGCTATCGGATAGCGGCGGCACGGCGCGCACGGTGATCTTCGCGGCGGTCACGGCGGAGGAAGCGGGGCTTCTTGGCTCGCAATATCTTGCAGAGAGCATCGAAGGGTTGGGCTTTGACCCGGTGGCGAACGTCAATGTCGACATGCCGATCATGACCTATCCGTTTGCGGACGTGATCGGCTTCGGCGTCGAGTATTCATCGATCAAGGCGCCGCTTGATGCCGCGGCGGCAGCGGTCGGCGTGGTAGCAACGCCAGACCCTGTGCCCAGCATGTCGCTGTTCGTGCGGTCTGATCACTACCGCTTCGTGCAGCGGGGCGTGCCGTCAGTTTTTCTCTTCAACGGAATGTCAGGTAGTGGCCGCGCAGGCTTTGATGCCTTCATGGATGAGCACTACCACCGGCCAAGTGACCAGGCGGACTTACCCATTCGCTGGCAGGATGCAGCGCGCTTTACCGATCTCTCGGAGGACCTGGTGCGGCGAATCGCAGATGCGCCTGAGGCACCGACCTGGAACGAAGGCGCTGTTTTTGCACCATGAAGGCAACGATCGCGCAGCGCGCTTGACCAGCGCAGCGCTTCGATCAACATCGCTAGCGCTATGCTGATCGAGCTCACCATCCAAGATATTGTGCTGATTGAGCGGCTCACATTGCGCCTTGGCGGCGGGCTGAGCGCCCTCACCGGGGAGACAGGCGCGGGCAAATCGATCCTCCTGGACAGCCTCGGGCTCGCAACCGGCGGGAAGGCCGATAAAGGCCTCGTTCGCCAGGGGGCTGAGCGCGGCATGGTGCAGGCCGTGTTCGACGCTGCGGCGCATCACCCCGTCTGGCCTCTTCTGGCAGAGGCGGGCGTGCCGAGCGATGAGGACTTGGTGATTTTGCGCCGTGTCCAGAATGCCGACGGCAAGTCGCGCGCCTTCATCAATGACCAGACCGTGCCAGTCGCCACCTTACGCCGGGTGGGCGCAAGCTTGATCGAGGTTCATGGCCAGCATGAGAGCCAGGGTTTCCTTGATCAATCGGTTCACCGATCATTGCTTGATGATTTCGCCGGCCTTGGCAAACATGGTGACGAGGTGGCAGCTAGCTATGAGGCGCTGCGCGAGGTGCGGGCAGACATCGAGGCGCGGGAAGCCCAGCAGGCCGCCGCCGAGCGCGAGGCAGACTACCTCCGCCATGTCTCCAGTGAGCTTGAGAGCCTGAACCCTCAGCCTGGGGAGGAAGTCGAACTCGCCGAACGCCGTGCTCATTTGATGGCTGCGGAAAAGGTGTCTGAAGATCTCTCTTCCGCTATCACAGCCTTGGGTGATGATGGGCTCGAGGCGAAGGTCTCAGCTGCTGCGGCGCGCATCGACCGGGCGGCGGGACGGCTCGATGCTGAGGCTGGCGAGCCGCTGCGGCTTGCCACCCAGCGGCTCGATGCAGCGCTGAGCGAGTTTGCTGAGGCGCGTGGCGCACTTCTCGATGCAGCCGAAGCCTTCGTCCGTGATGAGACGGAACTTGAGGAAACCGAAGAACGCCTCTTCGCGCTCCGGGCGGCGGCCCGCAAATATGGCCGTGCGCCCGATGCGCTCCACGCCTATCGTGATGAGGTGGACCATCATTTGTCGCTGCTGGATGAAGGCGAAGCGAGCTTTGACGCTCTCCGTAAGGAGGAAAGCCAAAAAGCGCTTGCCTATCTTTCTGCGGCGGAAGGTCTCTCAGCGCGGCGCACCAAGGCGGGCGCCAAGTTTGCGAAAGCCGTGATGGCTCAGCTGGCGCCGCTCAAGCTCGACAAGGCCAAGTTCCAGGTCGTTGTCGAGCAAGACAAGGACATGCTCGCGCCCCACGGTATTGATCGTGTGGCGTTTGAAGTCTCGACCAACCCGGGCGCGCCGTTTGGACCGCTGAAAGTGATCGCGTCGGGTGGTGAGCTCTCCCGCTTTGTTTTGGCCCTGAAAACAGTGCTCACGGCGAAGGATGAGAAATCCGTGATCGTCTTTGATGAGGTCGATAGCGGCGTTGGCGGAGCCGTCGCCGACGCGATCGGTGAGCGTCTCGCTAAGATCGCGTCGGATGCGCAGACCTTGGTGGTCACCCACTCGCCGCAGGTCGCAGCGCGGTCGCGGGTGCATTTTCAGGTCACGAAGTCGGGCAAGACCAAGGTTCGTACTGATGTGCGAGAGCTTTCCAATGACGAACGGATTGAAGAGATCGCGCGCATGCTCTCCGGCGCAACCATCACAGAAGAGGCGCGGGCAGCATCGCGCAAGCTCCTCGCCGAGGGCGCCGATGTTCGGGGTGAGGCTGCGTAGTGGCCAGCAAAGTGTTGAGTGAAACAGCGGCGAAGGCGCGGCTTCAAGAGATCGCGCAAACCATGGCGGAAGCCGATCGGGCCTACGAAGACGCCGACCCGATTATGACGGATGCGGCGTATGATGCGCTCCGTGCTGAGAATAAAGAACTCGAAGAGCAGTTCCCGCATCTCAAACGCGCCGATAGTCCGTCTGACAAGGTCGGCTCCGCGCCAACGGGCCGGTTTGCCAAGGTGCGCCACGCGCGGCCGATGCTGTCCCTCGATAATGCGTTCACAGATGAGGATGTCCACGACTTTGTCGCGAAAGTGCGCCGGTTTCTTGGTCTTACAGACGATGACGCTATTGCTTTGATGGCCGAGCCGAAGATCGATGGTCTCTCCGCCAGTCTTCGCTATGAGAATGGCCAGCTGATCATCGGCGCCACCCGCGGCGACGGCACGGTGGGCGAGGATGTGACCCGCAACCTCCGTACTCTCAATGATATTCCGGAGGCGGTCAAAAAGGCGCCAGATGTTTTGGAAGTGCGCGGCGAGGTCTACATCTCCAAGGCCGCTTTTGCCGAGATGAATGAGGGCTTTGAGCGAGCGGGCGAGAAGACCTTCGCCAACCCGCGGAATGCCGCTGCTGGCTCGCTTCGTCAGAAGGATCACACGGTCACCGCAAGCCGACCTTTGCGCTTTTTCACCCATGGCACGGGTGAAATGTCTGCGCCGATTGCCGCGACCTTTTCCGGCAAATCCGCTGCCCTTGAAAAGCTTGGTTTTCCGCCCAACCCTTTGGCGAAGCGATGCGATTCCGTCGAAGAGGCGCTGGCGCATTACCGCTCGATCGAAGAGCAACGCGCGAGCCTCGATTACGACATCGACGGCGTCGTCTACAAAGTGGACCGGCTCGACTA
>JBCDLG010000087.1:0-13041 GCA_038745625.1 Pseudomonadota bacterium
AATGATCGCTGACGCACCCGTTGAGGCTGTTTATCACACCCCCGCCACCGCGTCGGTGCTGGCTGAAATTGCTATCCTCACCTTGCTTGCAACATGCGCCATCGCTATGATCCGTATGCGGCAGCTTTTTGCTGTGGCGATGCTCTCGGGTATCTATTCGCTGTTGTCAGCGGCGTTCTTCGTTGCCTTGGATGCCGTGGACGTTGCTTTTACCGAAGCAGCCGTTGGTGCAGGAATTTCGACGGTCCTCGTGCTCTCGGGCATTGCCATGACCTCGAAGCGAGAAAAACGGGTGGAGCAGCGTAGCCCCTGGGTGCCGCTCCTCGTGACGGGGATCACCGGTGCTGCACTCGTTTATGCGACGGTTGATATGCCAGCCTTTGGCGATCCGAATGCACCGGCCAATGCCTATGTCGGTCGGGAGTATCTCGTGCAAACCCCCGCCGATGTGGAAGTGCCCAATATCGTGACCGCGGTTCTCGCAAGCTACAGGGGTTTTGACACGCTCGGCGAGACGGTGGTCGTCTTCACCGCTGGGCTTGCCTGCATTCTGCTTCTCGGATCGGCTGCGATCCGGGGCGGAGGCGGTGATGGGCGCAACCATGACGAGGAGGAAAGCTGATGGGCCACCTGATCCTCCGGGTGACGATCAAGACCTTGTTCGCACCGATTATTGTTTTCGCTCTCTACGTCCAGTTCCATGGCGACTATGGCCCTGGCGGCGGATTTCAGGCCGGTGTGATTTTGGCAGCCGCCTTTATTCTCTATGCGCTGGGTTTTGGCCTGAAGCAGTGCAACCGGGTGATCCCGCCCAGCTGGTTGCCGGTCGGCATGGCGATTGGTGTGCTGATTTATGCCGGGACGGGTATCTATACGATGCTGCTTGGCGGCAATTTCCTCGATTATGATCTGATCCAGCCTGATAGCCACCACCATGCCGGTCAGCATATCGGCATCATCGCGGTCGAGCTCGGTGTGGGGCTCGCTGTCGCGACCACCATGCTGCAGATCTACTATGCCTTCGCGGGGCGTGAGCCCGAACCATCGGACGACGCTTGGTGATGCTCGAGTTTGCTTTAGAACGCTACAACTACTGGATCGTCATTATCCTGATGATGATCGGGCTCTACATTGTGTTCTCACGCGGCAACCTGGTGAAGACCTTGATCGGTTTGAACCTGTTCCAGACCTCGGTGTTCATTTTCTATATCACGGTGGGCAAGGTCGTTGGCGGGACCGCGCCGATCCTGCTCGGTGGGCACAGTGAGGGCAGCCATGGTGACGAGCACGGCGCGGGTCACAGCGATGCTAACGGTGAGACGCATCAGGACGCTTCGCTCAGCGCTGAAGATGCCGCGGCTGCGGCGCAAGGCGATCTCGTCAACCGGCTGGGCTCACGCGCCGCTGATCAAGGCCATGTCACAGGGCATGAGAGCCTGCATGACGGTCCTGAAGGTGCAACATCCAACTCGCTCTTCACCGGATCACCCGGCGAGAATATGCCGGATCTCATCACCCGCGGCGGCGCGGCCGAGGTTCCCCATGCGGACGTCCATGCGGCTGAGGCAGCGCTTGATACGCTCTATTCGAACCCGTTGCCCCACGTTCTGATCCTCACCGCGATTGTTGTCGGGGTCGCCACCACGGCGGTCGGCCTCTCCCTCGCTGTTCGCATTCGTGAGGCCTACGGAACGGTAGAAGAGGACGATATCGAAGCGATCGACAACAAGACGCAGCTCGCGGAGGTCATGGCGTAGATGCTGCTTAATGACCTTCCTGTCCTGCCGGTGATCTTGCCGCTGGTCGCCGCGCCCATCTGTTTGCTGCTGCCAAACAACCGGCTTCCGGGCACATTTGCGTCCGTGATCGCAGGTCTTTCCGCAGTCTTTTCCGCGATGCTCCTTGCCGACGTGGTGACGAACGGGCCCGCCAACTACGATCTCGGCGGGTGGGCCGCGCCGCTGGGCATCGTCTACCGGGTCGACATCGTCGGCGCCCTCGTGATGACCCTCGTTGCCAGCATGGCGGCGGTGACCATTCCGTATGCCATCCGAAGTGTTGAGATGGAGATCGTTAAATCACAGACGAGCGCCTTCTTTGCGATGTTTCTTATATGCTTTGCGGGCCTTATCGGCGTGGTCGCGACGGGCGATGCGTTCAACGTTTTCGTCTTTCTCGAGATCAGCTCGCTCTCAACCTATACGCTGGTGGCGATGGGCGCGAAGCGGGATCGGCGCGCGCTGACGGCGGCCTTCACCTACCTGGTCCTGGGTACGATTGGCGCGACGTTCTTCGTCATCGGGCTGGGTCTTCTTTATCAGGCCACTGGTACGCTCAACATGCTCGATATCCATGAGCGGCTGCTGGGCCAGGACAACCGTGTCGTGCGAGCCGCATTCGCGTTTATCTTCACAGGCCTCGCGCTCAAGCTCGCAATGTTCCCGCTGCATCAGTGGCTGCCCAATGCCTACACCTTTGCGCCGTCATCAGTGACCGCGTTTTTGGCGTCGACGGCTACCAAAGTCGCGATCTATGCGATGCTTCGTTTCCTCTTCACCGTGTACGGATTTCAGTTCGGGTTTATGGATGTCGCCTTCGCGTTCTTCCTGCTCCTGGGGATGCTGGGCATGTTCGTGGCGAGCCTCATCGCCGTCTTCCGTGAGGATGTGAAGATGATCTTCGCTTACTCCTCGGTGGCGCAGATCGGCTACATGCTCCTAGGCATCAGCTTCGCGACGCCCGAAGGTGTTGGGGCAGCGCTTGTCTACGTCGTGAACCACGCTGTTACCAAAGCGGCGCTGTTCATGGCGATCGGCGCGGTCGTCTATTCGATCGGGGGGCATCGCTTGCCTGCTTTCAGAGGCCTTGCGAAGCGCATGCCGGTGACCGCCGGTGCGCTGATCGTTGCGGGGCTGGCATTGGTTGGTGTGCCGATGACCGCCGGGTTCATTTCGAAATGGCTCCTCATCCAGGCTGCCTTTGAGGCAACATTGCCGGTCTCCAGCCTTTTCCTGGTACTGTTCATCGTCTCCACGACACTCCTCGCCGTTGGCTATGTGGGGCGCCTCGTTTGGGAAATGACGCTGCGCGATCCTGAAGGCCAGGTGGAGATAAAGCGCGTGCCGCTGGCGATGATGGTCCCGATGCTGATCGTGACGGCCTTGACTGTCTATCTCGGCGTCAACGCCGAGGGGCTGATCAATCTCGCTGAAGCAGCGGCGCGGCAGCTGCTCGATACCGGGCTTGGCACGGGAGGAGCGTTCTGATGGGAGCTCTCCTGCATATGGTCTCCGCGGATGCAGCGCTGGCGGGCGCATTGATCACGCCGCTGATCGGCCTCGTTTTCATCAGCGCCCTTGACCGCTCGCCGGACGCGCGTGAGGCGAGTACGCTGGCTACGGGGCTCATCACGCTTCTCTTTTCCGCCACTATTTTCGTTGCAGTGGGTGAGGGCGCGCGGCCAACGCTGACCTTGTTCGAGATGCTGCCCGGCCTTTCGGTCACTTTTTCGGTGGAGCCTTTAGGAGCGCTCTTTGGACTGATCGCTTCAGGTCTCTGGCTCGTCAATTCGGTCTATTCGATCGGCTATATGCGCGGGAACAACGAGAAAGCGCAGACGCGGTTTTATATGAGCTTCGCGATCGCCATCACCGCGGCGCTTGGCATTGCTTATTCGGGCAATCTTCTGACCTTCTTCCTGTTCTACGAGACACTGACGATTTCGACCTTCCCGCTGGTCGCGCATAAGCGCGACGAAAAGGCGAGGGCGGGTGGCCGCATTTATATCGGGATCCTGATGGGCACCTCGATTGGTCTTCTGTTGCCCGCGGTGATCTGCACCTATTGGCTGACGGGAACGACGGATTTCGTCTTGGGCGGGATCATTGCTGAACACATTCGCCCAACATCGGCTTGGACGGCCATTCTTCTCTGTCTCTTCGCCTTTGGTACGGCGAAAGCCGCCCTGATGCCGACCCATCCATGGCTACCCAATGCAATGGTGGCGCCCACACCGGTTTCTGCTTTCCTGCACGCGGTGGCCGTGGTGAAAGCGGGGGTCTTCGGCATCATGAAGATCAGTCTTTACACGTTCGGTGCGGAGACGCTGCAGGGCACGATCGCGTCCGACATCATTCTCTATATCGCCGCGGCGTCGATCCTGATCGCGTCCGCCATCGCTATGACGCAGGACAATTTAAAGGCGCGGCTCGCCTACTCGACCGTCAGTCAGCTGAGCTATATCACTCTCGGTGCGATGCTCGCGAACCGGCTGGGGATCATCGGCGGCTCGACCCAGATCGCCGCTCACGCGCTGGGGAAGATGACGCTCTTCATGTGCGCCGGGGCGATCTACACGGCTGCGCATAAGAGCCTGATTTCGGAAATGCGCGGCCTTGCGCGGGTGATGCCTTACACCTTCATCGCCTATATCATCGGCGCTTGTTCGATCATCGGTCTCCCGCCAATGGCGGGGAGTTGGCCGAAATTTTTCCTGATGCTGGGGTCGGTGGATCGCGGAGAGCTCATCCTGCTCGGCGTTTTGATCGTCTCGAGCCTGATGAATATTGTCTATCTGATGGCTCCGGCCGTGCGCGGCTTTATGGATCCGCCGTCGGCGCATCAGGGCACCGAGATTGCTGAGGCGCCAGCCTTCTGCCTTGTGCCCGCCTGGACAACCGCGATCGGCACTGTGATCCTCTTCCTCTTCATGGGCGATCTCGTCCGGTATCTCGAACCTTTGGTGGCGGGCTTATGAGCGACTATGCGCCGAAAATTCTCCCCCAGGAGCGTTCTGTTTTTGAGCAGCCAAGCACGCTCAAGTGGATCTGGCGAGGCGTCCCCGCGGCTTGTGCGTTCTTTGCGCTGATGAACATTGTGCTGGCGATCCTTCACAAAACGCATCCGCATTTCACGATTGATGCCTTCCCCGTTTTCTACGGCGTGGTGGGTTTTGTCAGCTTCTCCTTCATCGTCCTGGCGGGTCAGCATCTGCGCAAAATTCTGATGCGGCCCGAGGGCTATTATGACGGCGAGGAGGGCGAGCGATGATCCCGTTTCTGCCGTCTGATATCAGCCCGGCATTGCTGCTTATCGTCGCCGGTATCTTGGCCGCAGGTGTTGGACCGGTGGCGCGAGGCGTCATAGGCCTGGTGGCGGTCGCCCTCAGCGCGCTGCAGCTTTACGCTTTGGGCGTCGGTACGATGGAAGCGCCGGTGATCTACGGCGACACCTCAATCGCGGGCTTTGAAATCATCCCCTTGCGGATGGATAAGCTATCGGTGATTTTTGCCACGATCTTCCATGTCGCAGCCTTGATCAACGTGATTTATGGCTGGTCTCACGCCAAACGCATCGAGGCGTCGATGGGTCTGATCTATGCAGGGTCGGCGATCGGCGGGGCGCTTGCCGGCGACCTCATCACCCTCTTTGTCTATTGGGAAATTGCGGCCTTATCGTCCGTGTTCATTGTTTGGGCAGGCGGCGGCCATGCGGCGTTCAAGGCCGGGATGCGCTATCTCGTCATCCAAGTTCTTTCTGGTCTGTTGCTGCTGTCCGGGATCACCGTGCATCTCATGGGCGGCGGCAGCACAGCGTTCGATCTGTTCCAACTCTCCGACGAGAACGGTGTCGATCTTGCGGCGCTTCTGATCCTCTTGGCGTTCGCGATCAAAGCGGCGTTCCCGCTACTCCACACCTGGCTCCAGGACAGCTATCCAAAAGCGACTGCAGTGGGAGCGGTGTTGCTCTCCGCCTTCACGACCAAGCTTGCGATTTACACGCTGGCCCGCGGCTTTGCGGGGACCGATATCCTCATCCCCATCGGCTGCATCATGACGGCGTTCCCGGTCTTCTTTGCCCTGATTGAAAACGATCTGCGGAAAGTCCTGGCCTATAGCCTCAACAACCAGCTTGGGTTCATGGTCTGCGCCATCGGAATCGGCACACCATTGGCGATCAATGGGGCGTCGGCCCACGCTTTTGTTCATATCATCTATAAGGCTCTTCTCTTCATGGGGATGGGCGCGGTCCTCGTCCGTGTGGGGACGACCAAGGCGACGGAGCTTGGCGGTCTCCATAAATCCATGCCGTGGACCACAGTCTTCACCGTCATCGGTGCTGCGTCGATCTCCGCTTTCCCGCTCTTCTCTGGTTTTGTTGCGAAGTCGATGATCACCTTGGCTGCCGCAGAGGCGCATATGCTGTTCGCCTATCTGGTGCTGTTGTTCGCGAGCGCCGGTGTGCTTGAGCATTCAGGCATCAAAATTCCGTATTTCGCATTTTTCGCCCATGACCGGTTCGCCCCGTCCAATACGGGCAAGCAGCGTCCCGAAGAAGCGCCGCGGCCTATGCTGATCGCGATGGGGCTCGCTGCGTTCCTCTGCATCTTTATCGGTATCTATCCGCCCGTGCTCTATGGGCTTTTGCCCTATGAGACGGACTATCATGCGTATACGTCAGAGCATGTGGCGACGCAGATGCAGCTTCTGCTTTTCGCGATCCTCGCTTTCATGTTGCTCGTCCGCTTCAAGCTCTATCCTGATGAGGTGCGTTCGGTGAACCTCGATGTTGACTGGTTCTGGCGGGTGCCGGGCCGCAAGGCGCTGATGGGCGCGGTGCATGGCACGGCGGCTGTGTGGCATGTGCTTTGGTACGCCCTGCAGAACATGGTCGCGAGTGTTTTGCGATGGCTCTACGCTACCCATGGGCCAGCGGGCGTGATCGCCAAGAACTGGGCGGTGGGTTACACCGCGCTGACGACCGCGGTTGTGCTTGCGGCGGTGCTGCTCGGGGTGCTCTTCACCTAAAGAAGGCCATGACAGCAGCGCCCCGCTCTGCTAGCGCGCGCGGCCATGCTCAAACTCGCGATCATCGGTCGGCCCAATGTCGGCAAGTCCACGCTTTTCAACCGCCTCGCGGGTCGGAAACTGGCGATTGTGGATGATCGCCCTGGTGTCACCCGCGATCGGCGCGATCTCGATATCCAATTTGGCGACTTCGAGGTTCGCCTGATGGACACGGCTGGTCTTGAGGATGCGGCCGATGGTTCGCTCCAGGCGCGGATGCGGGCTGGGACTGAGCGCGCCGTGGCCGAGGCCGATGTGGCCTTTTTCCTCGTCGACGCCCGCTCGGGGCTCACGGCGCAGGACCACAATCTGGCGGAGATCCTGCGCCTCTCGCCGACCCCCGTCTTGGTGGTCGCGAACAAGACCGAGGGGCGGGGCGAAGAAGGCGCCTATGAGGCGTTCGAGCTAGGTCTCGGTGAGCCCGTCGCCATTTCCGCCGAGCACGGCGAGGGCATGGCGGATCTCTACCGGTCTCTTTGCGACATTGTGGAGGAGCATGGGATCGATCCTGACAAGGACCCCGACGAAGAGGGAGAGCTCAAACCCCTCCGCGTTGCGATTGTCGGACGGCCGAATGCGGGTAAGTCGACGCTGATCAACCGGCTTTTAGAAGAAGAGCGTATGCTGACGGGTCCCGAGGCTGGGATTACCCGGGATTCGATCTCCGTCGACTGGACGTGGCATGATGGCGAGCGCGAATGGCCCGTGAGTCTGTGGGACACCGCGGGCATGCGGAAGAAAGCCAAGGTCCAGGACAAGCTCGAAAAACTCTCTGTCGGTGATACGCTCCGGGCGATCCGGTTCTCGGAAGTCACGGTCTTGATGATCGATGCGACGATGCCGTTTGAGAAGCAGGACCTCCAGATCGCGGACTTTATGTCCAATGAGGGCCGCGCAGCGATCATCGCGGTCAACAAATGGGATCTTGTCGAGGATACTGACCTTGCGGCCAAAGAGCTGCGCCTTGATGCCTTGCGGGCTATGCCGCAATTCGGCGGTGTCCGGATCGTCTTTCTCTCTGCGCTCACCGGGCGGCATACTGATAAGCTGATGCCCGCGATCAAAGAGGCGTATATCGACTGGAACGCCAAGGTGAAAACCTCGGACCTCAATGATTGGCTTTCCGAGGTCCAGGCCCATCACCCGCCGCCGGCGGTTGGGGGCAGGAGGATCAAAATGCGCTATGCGGCGCAGATCAAATCGCGTCCGCCAACCTTCGTCATCAAATGCGCTCGCGCGGCCGATGTGCCGGAGACCTATCGGCGTTACCTAATCAACTCTTTGCGCGATGCCTTTGAGCTCGGCGGGACACCCATACGCGTGCAGCTCAAGGCTGGCGACAACCCTTACGCCGATAAGGCGAAAGGGAAACGATAGAGCCGGTCTACCGCTTCAACTCACGGATCGCGTTCTCCAGGCCCTCGAGCGTCAGAGGAAACATGCGGCCGTCCATGATCTGCTCTGTGAGGTCGATGGAGGGAGAGTAGCGCCAGCGGTCGTCAGGGATCGGATTGAGCCACACGGCTTTTTCGTAGATCTGGAGAAGACGTTTCATCCAGATCGCGCCAGCTTCTTCGTTGAAATACTCGACCGAGCCGCCAGGCATGGTGATCTCATAGGGGCTCATCGACGCGTCACCGACGAACAGCACCATATAGTCTGAACCATAGGTGTGCAGAACATCCCAGGTCGGCGTTTTCTCTGACCACCGCCGCGCGTTGTCCTTCCACACAAAGTCGTAGAGGAAATTGTGGAAGTAGAAGTACTCCAAGTGCTTGAACTCTGATTTGACCGCGGAGAAAAGCTCTTCACAGAGCTTCACGTAAGGATCCATCGAGCCGCCAATGTCGAAAAAGACAAGCAGCTTGACCGCGTTCCTCCGCTCAGGACGCATTTGCACGTCGAGAAATCCGTGCCGTGCAGTGGCATCGATCGTACCATCAAGATCGAACTCGTCGGCTGCGCCCTGACGAGCAAAGCGGCGCAGTTTACGCAGTGCCACCTTGATATTCCGCGTACCGATTTCAATGTCGCCGTCGAGGTTCTTATAGTCACGCTTCTCCCAGACTTTGACTGCTTTTTTGTTTTTGGACTGACCGCCAATGCGGACGCCTTCGGGGTGGTAGCCGGAATGGCCGAAGGGAGAGGTGCCACCCGTACCGATCCATTTGTTGCCGCCCTCATGGCGTTTCTTCTGCTCATTGAGGCGCTCTTCGAGCGTCTTCATCAGCTCGTCCCAGCCGCCGAGCTTTTCGATCTCGGCCTTCTCCTCTTCTGTCAGGAACTTCTCGTTGAGGGCGCGGAGCCAGTCCTCAGGGATTTCCCGTTCATGCTCGGGTAGGTCGGCGAGAGCTTCGATACCTTTGAAAACCTCACCAAAGACGCGGTCAAACTTGTCGAGATGGCGCTCGTCCTTCACCAGGAGGCTACGGGAGAGGTAGTAAAAGTGCTCGACCTTCTGGTCCGCCAGGTCCTCCTCCATCGCTTCGAGCAAGGTGAGGTACTCGCGCAGGCTCACCGGCACCTCTCTGGCTTTGAGCTCGTGGAAGAAATGCGTGAACATGGCGTGCCTCGTAACGTCGTGGCGCGACTATAGAGACGATCTGAAGGGGATCAAAGCGGCCCGCCGCGCGACCGGATGGCACGCAGTGTGCCACCCGTCACGTCGCCATCAATACCCCGCGACGGTGCCGTCTTTGCGCATCTCGGTGGCGCCGGAATAGACCCCGGTTTCGGGATCACGCAGGATTGCTTGATAGCCCCCGAACATCACGCCGTTGTCGACGATCCGGACATTGTGGCCCATGGCTTGGAGGCGCTCGACGGTCTCGGCCGGCACACCGGGCTCAAGGTTCAAGACCCCGAGGGTGTCGACGCCCTCCGGCGCGAGCGTGTCGGTGGGTTGACGGCCGCCATCATGGTTGAAGCGTGCCGCGTCGCCGGCCTCTTGGATGTTCATGCCGTAGTCGACCATATTGACTAGGATCTGGACATGGCCCTGCGGCTGCATCCCGCCACCCATCAGGCCAAAGCTCATCAGCGGCTTGCCGTCACGCATCAAGAAAGCCGGGATGATGGTGTGGAAGGGGCGCTTGCCTGGTTCGTAGGCATTCGGATGATCCGTATCGAGAGAGAATAACTCGCCGCGATCTTGCAGCATGAAGCCGAGCCCGTCGGGTACAAGACCGGACCCCATGCCGCGATAGTTCGACTGGATCAGCGACACCATCATGCCGTTTCCATCGGCGACAGTGAGATAGGTCGTATCGCCTTCGCCCTCGAGCTTGGGTTCACCCGGGCCGAAGTCCGGTGTCGCAGCGTTGGCATCAATGAGGGCAAAACGCTCGCGACCATACTCTTCCGACAACAGCGCTTCAACGGGGACGTCGGAGAATGCAGGGTCGGCGTAGTATCGCGCGAGGTCCTCGAACGCCAAGCGCTTCGCCTCGGTCATGTAGTGGATGGCCTCGGACGAGCCGCGGGACCACTGGCTGAGATCGACGTTTTTCAAGATGTTGACCATCTGGAGCGCCGCGAAGCCTTGCCCATTGGGCGGCAACTCGCACAGTTCTGTACCACGATAATCAGCACAGCCCGGTTCTACCCATTCGCTTTCGTGGCCTTCGAAATCTTCATAGCGCAGAGCTCCACCGATGCGTTCCATATACGCATCAATCGTCTCAGCAATCTCGCCCCTGTAGAAGGCGTCGCGGCCTTTCCGGGCGATGAGGCTGTAGGTGTTGGCAAGGTCTGGATTTTTAAAGATCGCTCCTTCCTGCGGTGCGCCGGCGGCGAAATAGGTGGCGCGCGCATTGTCGAATTCGCCGATCATGTCGAGGTTTCGCTCAAATGCCGCGAAGTTGCGCTGGAAATAGTAGGCGATCACCGGGGAGACGGGAAAACCGTCTTCTGCATAAGCGATGGCCGGAGCGAGGACCCTCCGCATGCGCAGTTTACCGAACCGCTCATGCAGCTCGAACCAGCCGTCAACGGCGCCGGGGACGCTGACGGGGAGGGGGCCCAGGGGGGGGATGCCGTCAGCATCGCCGATCTTGGCTGTCAGCTCTTCCAGCGTCTGGCCCAGGGGTGCTCGTCCCGAGGCATTGAGCCCGTAGAGCATCTCCGTCTCGGGATCCCAGACGATCGCGAAAAGATCGCCGCCAATGCCGTTGCCGGTGGGCTCCATGAGCCCGAGCGTCGCATTGGCTGCGATTGCTGCGTCCACGGCCGAGCCGCCTGCTTTCAAAATGTCGATCGCCACCTGGCTCGCCAAAGGATGCGCCGTGGCGGCCATGCCGTTGGCGGCATAAACCGGGCTGCGGGACCACTCCGCGCCAACGGGCCGCCCGCCGGGGCCGATCTCTTGGCCATCATCGGCCATCAGGGGCCCATGTGTTCCCAGGCTGAGTGTTGCGGCGATCGCCGCCAACCATGTTGTTCTTCCCGCCATTGCCGGCCTCCAATTTTTTGGCATTCGACGCGGTCTCGCCTCGGCGTGCAAGGCCGAACTGCGCCGCCACAGCAAGCCGTCGGCTCATTTTGGTTGGTGGGCGCGGGGAGATGAGCCGGTCCATCTCTTAAAGGCCCGCGTGAACGGGCTCGCATCGGCGTAGCCTAGCAAATAGGCGGTCTCAGCGACGGTCACTTTGCCAGCCTCGAGATATTGAAGCGCCAATTTGTACCGTAGACTGTCAAGACGTTCCTCGAACGTTGTGCCCTCGGCTTTCAGATGGCGGTAGATCGTTTGGCGCGACATACTGAGCTGTGATGCGGCCCATTCAATCGAAACATCACCGGTATGAAGCGAGGGGATGATCAGTGCTTCGAGTTTATCTGCGAAACTGTCACCGGCTTGAAGGTCCTCCAGCATACGGTCTGCATGCGCAGTGAAGATGCCAAAAGCGTAGGCTGGTTCCAAGCGCACCGTGTGATCGGCAACCCAAGTGGGAAGCTTCAAGGCGTTGCGCGGAGCCCCAAAGACGATCGGGCATTGCCAAACCTCTTCGTAGACCGAGCGGTGGTCGGGCGGCTCGTAGATCACATGGGCCTCGATCACATGAGGCCGGGGTAAGAACCGCCTGGGGCCCGTGATCAGATAGGTGAATGTGGTCTCTGTCAGTTCTGGGAAGAAGCGCGTGACGCCGCGCTTGTCGACGATCCAGTCGGCATCCGTGGTCCTTTCGAAAGCCAGCGGCGTCTCGTCCTCAAAAGGCGTGTCCGTTGCAAGGCGGCCGTAGCGGTTAAGCTGAATGAGAGCATCCATCATCGTCTCGGAGGCATTAGCGATCAAACCGGCGATGGAGACCTCAGAAAAGTCGGCATGCTGTGCAAAGTAGAGCGGAAGGCCCGGCTGGCCGGTCATTTCTTTGGCGGCTCGCATCGCCGCAGCGTAGCGGGCGAAGGGCAGCCTTTTCTCGTCATCCTCTAGCTCGTCCCTGGTCAAGCCGAGTTTCTGCAAAAGGTCGGTGTAGGGAGCGCCATGGGACGATGCGTAGGTCAGGAAGGACTTGAAAAACTGCGATGATACGGTGCCGGGCAGGTCAGTGTCATCGGGGATGTTACCAAAGGTCATAGTGGTGTGTGCAGACGTCATGGATGTTTATCGATAAACGGCGTTAACTGATGGAACAACACTAGCAGTTTGCCAACCCGTCAGCATGTCAGAGTTTCAAGCGCCCAACACTTTTCCTGATGCCTTACCAAATCCCACCGTGACGGACTATGCCGCGGGCGGCTGGTTGGTGACTGCACTTTTGGGGCAGTTTGGATTTTTCATTTATATTCTGGTCTTCTATGCCTTTCCAGCCGTGGCAGGAAATCTTGAAGCCTGGAACGACAACGTGCTTCTCAACCAGCCGCCGGTGGAAGAGGGGAAGTATGCGGATACATTCGCATTCGGATTGCATGCACTTGGGGCTGGCCTCATTTCTGTCATGGGCGGCTTGCAATTGTTGCCTTTGCTCCGTCACCGCATGCCGACATTTCATCGCTGGAATGGCCGCCTGTTTGTGCTGTTGGTCGTCGCGCTCACACTCTCCGGATACTACCTGACATGGGCGCGCGGATCGCAGCCGACAAGCACCAGTGAGCTTGGGACCAGCGTGAACGGCCTCTTGATACTGACATTTGCCGCACTGGCTGTTCCCGCCGCGATTTATAAGCGTTTCGACGACCACGAACGATGGGCCATTCGTCT
>JBCDLG010000088.1:0-13025 GCA_038745625.1 Pseudomonadota bacterium
GCGCGGCAGGCAAAGTACGACTTGAGGGTCACAAGACGCCGCTCGATGGTCGTGAGCGTGGCGCCCAACTCGTCGCGCAAATGGCGGTGGTAGGCGAGGATGTCGTCTTTCGACAGCGGGTCTCTGAGTTGGTGCGCATTGTTGAAGCGCGCGAAAGTCCTCAAGTCTTGGGCGTAGGTCCGGAGCGTGTGATGAACGAGGCTGCGCTCATCGCGGCGGGAATTGACGAAAGCAGTGTGATCGACATGGGGCATGCTGAACTCCTTTGGTTGACTTCAGCAGTTCAGCACAGGCGGTTCGTGGCTCTGAAATTGTCTGCGGAAGCGGTAACGATAATGGGACCCATTATCATCAAGAACGGCCACTCAAGTTACGAAAGCTAGTGCCAGCAAAGCGGACTTTGCTGCCGTTCGGTGTGTCCGTTGGGATGTCCTCTTTATGATCCTCTCGTTGGGTTGCAAATAGACCTTTGCATCGCATCCATGCTATTGAGCATCATGCACAAATCAGCACGCCACCGAACCATTTTTCCTGGAATTGACGCTATCTCCATTAAGTCGGATCGCACATTTCCACGACATTCTCACGATGAATTCGGGTTCGGATACGTAGTCGATGGAGGACAGGAAAGCTGGAGTGGCCGTGGTCTGGTGGAGGCTAGCGCAGGCGACACGATCACAGTGAACCCGGCCGAATTGCATGACGGGACTGGTCACGAAGGGCACCCGCGCCATTGGCGTATGCTGTATCTCTCTCCCACCGCGCTTGCAGAATTCAGTGATGTTCCAATCGAGAACGCTGAATTCTCCCGTCCCGTCAACAGGTCCAGACGGGCATTGAGGCTGGCCGTGGACGCGATCAAAGCCGTGTCGCTTGACCAGCCCGACCGGGAACATGCAGAGCAGCTAGTAGTGCTGGCTCTTGCCGCTCAGCTTGAGCCGAGGTGCAGCGGTCGCCTTTCGCAGACGTCTAACCGCTCGAAGGAAGTCCAGACCGTCCTCGACATGATTTACCAGGACTGGGCTGCGCCTTTGTCGCTTACAGATTTTGCCAGGGCTACGGGCACGAGCAAATTCCAGATTCTTCGGAGGTTTTCGCACGAGGTGGGCGCACCCCCACACGCCTATCTCACCCAACACCGAGTCAAGCGGGCGAAGGACATGATCATGGCCGGATCGTCGCTTGCAGACACGGCCATTGCCTGCGGGTTCTCGGATCAGAGCCATCTGACGCGGACCTTCTCCCGCCAGATTGGCCTGACGCCGGGATGCTTTTCCCGGCCAGCCAGCCAATGATCCGCAATATTATTCAATACCAAGGCATGTTAGACGCATAGGGTGCCCTCCAAAACGGGGGCAAAATGCACTTTCTCTATTCTCGATACATGCAACACACGTTCCCTGACAGGGTGACGGGGATCATCAGAGTCGACGGCATCCGGCCCGATGTCACGGTCTCGGCCGAGGTTGCAGAGCTGACCCTGCGGGCTCTTAAACGGCTGCAAACCGAAACAGAGGGCAGTTTTCCTGAGATACAGGCTTGGCGGCGCGCCTATTCCAAAATGGGTCTGAAGCCGACGCAGTATCGTTGTG
Source organism: Pseudomonadota bacterium (assembly GCA_038745625.1). Lineage (GTDB taxonomy): Bacteria > Pseudomonadota > Alphaproteobacteria > Caulobacterales > Parvularculaceae > Parvularcula. The sequence goes on from JBCDLG010000088.1 coordinate 1,593, forward strand.
CGTCTGAGGCTCTGCTGAGGCGATTGCGCAAGGATGGCGCGCTGCCCCACCTGCATCCTCTGATCGACCTGTGCAACGCCGCCTCCGTGGCCTATGCCACGCCCATCGCAGTGTTCGATCTCGATCATGTCGCTGGTGATCTTCAGGTCAGACAAGCCCGCGGTGACGAAACGTACATCGCCTTTTCCGGCGAGAGCGAAACGCCCGACCCCGATGAGATCATCTTTGCGGATGAAGACGGCTACGCCCACGCAAGACGGTGGGCGAACCGTCAGAGCCGCAAATCGGCTGTGTCTGCTGAGACGACAACTGCGCTGATCGTCGCGGAAGCGCTGCATGAAGGCGGCGCGGAGAGTGTGACGAAGCTCACACACGAACTTTCAACGATGCTGTCCGACACGTTCGGCATCTCAGGCGAGGCTGCGCTGCTGCTGTCTCCAGATGCAGTTTACGTGTCGGGGAGCCTTGGAGGCGCTGATCATGTGGCTTGAATTCCTGATCACATCGCTCATCGTCGTCATCGCGCCTGGTACCGGAGTGATCTACACCGTCGGTGTTGGCCTGGCGAGAGGTGCGGCTGCGAGCTTCGCGGCAGCTATGGGCTGCACGTGCGGGATCATACCGCACATGGCAGCGGCCATCGCCGGACTTGCGGCCCTGCTGCACACCAGCGCGGCCCTATTCCAGACCTTCAAATGGGCGGGTATTCTCTACCTGCTCTATCTCGCCTGGTCGATCCTGAAGGACGATGGACCGATCCAGTTCAAAGCGGAGGGCGATGCGGGCCCACTTCGCAACGTCGCTCTGACGGGCTTTCTGATCAACATCCTGAACCCCAAGCTCTCGATCTTCTTTCTGACGTTTCTACCCCAATTCGTCCCAGCTAACACCGCCTCGCCATTCCCACACATGTTTGTCTTGAGCGGGATATTCATGGCGATGACCCTTGCCGTCTTCATCTGCTACGGTGCATTCGCCTATAAAACTCGGCTCTATGTTCAGCGCAGCCCGTCCGCCATTGCATGGCTCAAGCGGGGTTTTTCGGTGGCTTTCCTGATGCTTGGCGCGAGACTTGCATTCGAAAAGGCCTAGACGGCGCCTTTGAGAGGTTCTTCCGCGAAAGTGGGCCTTGACCACTTACCGAGTTGCTGCGGCCGCGACCCTCACAGCGGACACGCGTGCAGTGGCAAGAGTTTGGAAAAAGTTCAATGTTTGCTGAGGATCGCACTGGCATTTCTAAACCAACACCTCCCGTGTGGCGAAAACAGGCCTTGGTGCACGAACTCAGTTTGCCCGCAGCTTTCGCCCGCAGTCATTTAGGCGACGTCGTTCAAACCAGGAGCGCTAGAGAGCCTTCTCTAACGAACCCATCGAAACGGCAGCGCGTGGTCGGATCATATGACAAACCAATATCGGGATCCGTGCGAGACCAAGCGGCATTGAAAACCGGAGTAAACCTCGATGGACCCAATGCTTGCGAAAGCCTTCTCGGACTTGAACCTACAGCGCACGCGAGACGACGATGCATTCTATGAAACTCACAGCTGTGCGATGTGGTATAACATGCGCCGATTGCTACACGCGCTCTCTACCCAAGTGATCAGCTGTTTCGAGCGTGCGCGAACTGCAAGGAGACCTTGTGATGACACTATTGGACAGGTCTAGCACTGAGGCCGCCGCGATCATGGAGGTTATCGAAAGGGAAACTTATACCTTCGTAGATCGCGACTTCGACGGATGGTCGCAGTGTTGGGTGCAAGATGATCGGACGCGCCTTGTATCGGTGTCTGCCGTGCTGGGTTCTACAGTCATTGAAGGATGGCCGCGGCTGGAAGCCTATATGCGGCAGGTATTCAAAGAGGGTATGAGCTGTGAGATCGTGAGTTTCGACCGCACTGGTGTCGAAATCTCGGTCGAGGGCAGCTTAGCCTTTGTCGTGTTTGAAGGACACTCGCTGCATGCGGATGGCCGCGCCGAGAACACGTCCGAAACACGCGTTCTTACCCTTAGGGATGGCAAGTGGCGCATTCATTATGCTTCATTCGTCCTCCGCGGTTTACAACGGGATGATGACGGTAGGATTGCCGTCGACGAGCGGGGCTTCGTTGTCTCGAACCAAAGCGCAGCCGTCTCGCAGATTGCAGGCCATCGATTCCTACGGATATCTCACGGTCGTTTGAGAGCTAGCCGACCCACCTGGGACAAGGTTCTGCAGGCCGGCCTGAACTCCGCTGCCGAACACCACGGGTTTTGTCAGCATTATCGGCACACGTCCCGGACCGGCAAAAGCTTTCGATTGCCGCTGGTGCTGGGCGAAACCGACGACGGAGGGCTCGCCATTTGCACGCTGTTCGTGCGCGATGGCCGGACATTGATCGACCTGAGCAACGGCAACGATCTCGACGATCGCATGGCAATGGCGAGGGCGATCTTTGGACTGTCCGACGCCCAAGTCGCACTGGCACATCATATCGTTTCTGGCGACAGCCTTACACTTGCAGCCGAGTTTCTCGGAATAAGCATCAACACGGCGAGAACGCACCTATCACGAGTGTTCGAAAAAACGGGCGTGAACTCTCAGACGGCGCTGGTGCGCACTTTGCTCAGCATCGGGTAAAGGGAACGCATCGGATTCAAAATCCCAGGCCTGGCCTCTTCGCCCTGGGAGCAATCGGATGGTCCTCGTGTCTCGCATCCTAAACTCAGGTATGGGTGTTGTTTTGAAGGCCCCGTTTGCATCCGAATACCGCTGGGGTAAGTGGGGCGTATGAATTCGAAGGACCCTCGTTCTGAAACGTCGATCAGTGACAGTGCCGTGTTTCGCACGGCCAGGCTTTCTGTGCGCAGATGGCGACCGACCGATGAACCCGATCTATTGAGTCTCTACAGCATCGAAAGAGTTGTTCGCTGGGTTGACGACGGACAAGCTCTCTCGCCTGCTGAAGCAAGTCGTTGGATGGATGTCACCTTCTCGAACTACCAAAAACGTGGCTATGGCATGTTCGTAGTTGAAGAATACTCTGGCGCAAAAACCATCGGTTTTGGTGGACTTGTCCATCCTGGTGGGCAGAGCGAAGCCGAGGTTAAGTACGCGTTCTTGCCCAACGTCTGGGGTCATGGATTTGCGACTGAGTTTTTACAAGGCTTGCTGAGATGGGCAAAGTCCGCCGGTCGCCTGTCCCACGTAATCGCAACTGTTGCTCCCAAAAACCTGGCTTCGCAACGTGTCCTGCTGAAATCCGGATTTCGGCACTCTGACGGCCGAATAGAAAGTGATGGGAGCCGTACTGAGGTTTTCGAAGTGCATTTGTGAACGCGCCAATGCGGTCATTTGTGCAATTTGCAGCAGCGGTGACTTAGGGCTCGAAGCTGACCTTGCAGCATCAGGTGCGGCGGTGCAGCAGCAACACGACCCAAAGGAGCATAAGGCGAATAGTAGCCATGCGGGACGGAGCGGACCCACCACGCAGGTCCGCTTCGCTTTTATGGGTCAGCTTGCCATCACGAAGTATCGCCGCGTCAGTGATATGGCGGCGATGGCCAAACCGACCCCATAGCCGATCCACACACCATTCGGCCCAAGATCGAGCACGAAACCTAAGACGTAGCCGAGCGGCAAGGCCAAAACCCAATAGCAAACAAGAGTGATGGCAACAGGCACACGATTGTCCATCATTCCGCGCGCAGCACCTAGCATCGTGCCTTGTACGCCGTCGGCGATCTGCATTGCGGCAACGACTAGGAACATGCTGGCTGCAAGCGCTACAACCTCGGGATCATCGGAAAGCAGGTCGGCTATTCCGCGCCTGCCCAAGAGTATCCCGATCATCACCAACGTCATCCATGTGACGATCACAAGCAGAGCCGCTTTGCCGATGGTCACCAGACGGGCCCGTTCTTCCGCTCCAATAGCCTGTCCAATCCGGATCGAGACCGCAATGGAGATGCCGAGGGGGACCATGTAGAGGACACCACCAATCGAGGCGACGATTTGGTTCGCGGCAAGCGCCACCGCTCCGAACCATCCCATCATCAGACCAGCGACAGCATAGGCTCCGCCTTCACCAACATAGCCGATGGCAATGGCAGACCCTTCCTTGAACTGAACGGACAGCTCTTTGCGCGTGTGTTGCTTGGGTTGCCTTGAAACGTATGTCGATTTCGCACGTTTCCAGATCACCCATGCGAGGATCAAAGGCACCGTTTGCGATAAAAGACTGGCGACACCGGCTCCGAGCAAACCCAGGCCGGGCCATCCGCCGATGCCCTGGATCAACACGAGGTTTGCAGGGACATTCACGACGACCGCCACAAACGCCAATCCAACCCCAAGCCATGGACGGTCTACGGCATCGAAGAGTGCCTTTAGGGCGTAGAACATCGAGTAGGGGATTAGCAGGAGGCTCATGGCGGTCCAGTAGCCGCCGACAACGGCTATGACCTCTTCCGGCTGGCCTATTAGGCCGAGAGCTGGCCTGGTTGCAAGCATCAGCCCGGCTCCGATGACACCAGTCACCGTTGCTACGACGACACCCGTCGAGGTCGCGTTGGACAGGGCCTCCGAGCTGCCACGTCCTTGCGCCTCTGCCATGCGCACTCCGATTACTGAGACAAACCCATAAAGTGCCGAGTAGAAAATCAGGATGACAGACGCTGTGATCGAAGCAGCCGCGAGCGGCACTGTGCCGAGGGGTGCGATCATGATCGTATCGACCACACCTATGAGCGTTGCAGCGGCGAGAGAAATGACGATTGGGAACCCGAGCGCGGTCAAAGCCTTTACTTCAGACCAAAGATTTGGTCCAGCAGGTGGTTCGTTGATGTGGATGGTTTCAGAAGTCACAAAAACACCTCGTCAAGAGTCCCTGGCCCTGACCCTCGATAAGAGATGCTTTGCACCAGCCATGCGGTGTTCACCATGCAAGGTAACCTTGCACCAACGCCGATCAACCCCGCAAACCACTAAACAGGTCCTGCGCGGCGACCTGATTAAGCGGTTTTCGACCATTCCAGGCCTGCACGGCAAATCGTCTGAACGCCCACTTGTCGAATAACGACCCGCCTAACGACATTGCCGTCGACGAATACAGCGAACTCGCCGCGCGGTGATTTTCAGGCCTGGGATCCTGGCAGCAAAGACACCTCTTCGATCAGCTCCGATCGGCTCCGCCGGTGAAATGGGTGCAAATTGAAAGCTAGCCAGTGCGCGAAATGGTGAGCCTCTCAATCACATTGACTGACTCACGGTTCTCTTGGGATCCGATCGGGGACCAAGGTTTCAGGACACAGGTTACACGCCTTTGCGCTCGGCAGGTGGTCGGCCGCATTCCCCCCAAGGCCGTTCCATCGCGCTCCGGTCCCACGAGGCCTCGTTCGCCGCCACCTCATAAGTCGATTGCAGGAACGTCATCAGAGTCCCAGCAGGATCGTCGGCGGTGCGGACTGCATCGTAAGGCAGCAAGAACTCTCCGAGCTCTTTGTGCCAAAACGCTCCGTCCGGCGCGACTTTTGCCTCCGACATACCGTCAGGCACCGGATAGGCGTAGGAATAAAACATCGGCTCGCCGTAGCCATTTCCTGGCCAAAAACCAGCAGAAGACACTTCGTGGCTGTATGCTTCGCGGGTGATTTCGTCGGGCAGGAAGAGGATGCCGCCCGGATGTGGCGGTGCGTCGCGACCTGAAAAACGTGTCACCGCCAGATCGAATGACCGCAGAACAGGTGCGCCGGTGAAACCTTCCCGTGAAACCCTGTCCGAAACCGTGTGAAGACGTCATGCACACGCAAGAGGGTCTGGTGAAAGCGCCGCACAGCATCCGCGTCATATGGCCGTTCAGCTAGATCTTCAAGAAAGGGCACAGGCTCAGGCAGTTCATTCGGGCGTCCGTGGATGTCGCAATTCCCTCCCAGAGCTTCGACGGCCGCACCAAACTGAGTGCGAAAGTTTGCGATACTCATCGGCTCGAGATCGAAACTCTCAACCTGTCCGCCGGGGCTTCAACGAGGAGCTTGTGATCGCAAAAGTCAAAGCTGACCGTTATTGGAACCTTAGGATCCGGTATCGGTCCTGTCGTGAGACCCCGCGAGGTCACGTAGAGCGTGGCGTGCCACGAATGGTTTACCCAAAAAGCATGCTTCAGGCGATACTTGCCCACGATTTGACACCACAAGTGCAAGGCCTCGCACGTCCCCTTCCACGGCTCAAACGGAATGTCCGGCCAGTCTGTCATGCTAATCCCCTCCCACTCGTTTCCGTGTCACATTCAAAACGTCTGCCCATTCAACTGAATGGCCTCCTGTGTGACGTGCCTGCGTCACAAGGCTGTGATGCCAGCTTGAACCGGGCGCTCCAAATAGGTCGACAGAGCCACGTAGCTCTTAGTCGAAATGACTTCAGGCAGCGAATAGAGCCGCGCAAGCAGCGCCTCCATGGCTTCCGTGCTTTCCATCCGGACTTTCAGGATCATGCACGTGTCACCCGTGACAGAATGAATCTCCTCGACTTCAGGAAGCTCTTCGATCTCCATGAGAGCCGCACTTTTTCCCCAGCCTGTCGTATTGATGTGAACAAATGCCAAGAACTGCTTCCCAGTCATTTTTGGGTCTAGCTGTGCCGATACGAATCTGATCCGACCACTGGATTTGTAGCGTTTCACACGTTCATGAACTGCAGGTGCAGACAGACCAACCGCTTTCCCCAAATCGCTGTAGCTTTGTTCTGCATCCTTCGTCAGCAGGCCTAACAGGTTTCTGTCGATCTCATCCAAACCGTGTCTGTCCTTGGGCATCTACAGAACCTCATTCGATTTTTTGTCTAAGCTCAGAATTTTGTAACGTATTCATATAAATTAATCTACTGGCTTGTCCTCAAAAGAGGTGTGCGATGAATCCCGTTTGGCTACTGATGCTTGGTATCAGTATTGTCGGATCAAACTCCTTGGTGCTCAGCCCAATCGCAACGGACGTTGCGGCCTCCTTGCCGCGCGGCTCCGCAACAGACGTGATGTTTGCCTCGGCCATCTACGGCGCCGCAACGGCCATCAGCGCGCTGACGCTTGCCCCCAAGGCGGATCGGATCGGGCTGAGGCGTGCCTTGACCTTGGCGCTTATGGGAGTGTGCCTGGCGATGGCGATCTGCGCATCGGCAACCGTGCTGTGGTTCCTGATCGTGGGCCAAGCCTTGGCCGGATTGGCAGCGGGCCTTGCATTGCCTGCAGTCTATGGGCTGGCGGCCGAGATCGCACCAAAGGGACGCGAAAGCGAAATCCTTGGCAAGGTTCTGACGGGCTGGACACTCAGTCTCGTCGCGGGTGTGAGCTTGTCGGCTATTCTCACGAATGTCCTTCACTGGCGCATCGTTTTTGTGATACTTGGCGCGACCGGTTTAGGTTTGCTTATCGCACTTACGCGGGCTGAGATTTCGGAAACGCGACCGACTGGCAGGGCCACCTCGCCGCTTGAAGCCATACGAATAAAGGGGCTGCCACCGATCCTATTCGCTGTGGCCTGCTACATGGCAGCCTTCTATGGGCTCTATGCCTACCTAGGCACACATCTTACTCAAGTATTGGGGATCGCGACCGGTATCGCGGGTCTGGCTGCGCTCTCCTACGGTGTGGGCTTTGGCGTTGTCGCGCCCCTCGATCGCTTGATTGACCGGCATGGAGCAACCAAAGCCGCTCCTGTCGTCTTCGTCGCACTGCTTTGCGCATATATCGGGCTTTCGCTGCTGGCACCGTTCGGGTTGGCTCTCATTGTGTTCTGTGTCGTATGGGGCGCAGCAAACCATTTGGGGTTGAACATTCTTGTTGGCCAATTGACGGGGCTGTCCCCTGAACAGCGTGCGACTATTCTCGGTCTGTATAGCGCGGTGACCTATGCCGCGATGTTCGTTGGCACGACGGTTTTCAAAGTGGTTTTCGAAGCGTTTGGCTTTTCGGTCATTGCGCTCCTCTCGGCAGCTTGCATCGCGCCTGCCACGCTTGGCGCAGTTCGAAGGCATTATCGCCTCGCCAAAACGAACGTTCGTCAGAACGAAGATAATTGCTAGGTCGGATCCAAAGCTGCCGTTCTCCGCGTTGCCCTTTAATGGTCGCTACTAGGTAAAGACTGCAACGATGATTCCCGGGATTATCGTTCCTTGTTTTTTAGTTGATGACCCATGCCGCACCCTTGCGGGTACGCCACCGCGCTCTTCAGGCTCTGGTCGGCAATGCCGCCCTCCGCCCGGAACATGCGGCCCAGTCAGACCTTGCTCACGATTGGCCCTTTCACCGTCTCCTTCGGAGCCGCCGTTAGGGCCGTTCGCATGGGTCTGCCTCGGGCCGATGATCCGCCCTCACGGGTTTCGATCCCTGGGGCAGCGGAACTGCGTTCCTTGGGTCTTTCTAGTCTCCTTGTCGGTCGCGCTTTGCGCTCGGTCCAAGGAGACGTTGCTTTAGAACCCGCTGGGTTCTCGCGCACGCAACCAAAATAGACAGGACCCGTGTCCTCGCGGCGTGGCCGCTGCGGGCCGCTCCAGTCCCATCGATTTTGGTGGCGTTTGCTCACTCCGGCACTTCGCCAGTGGGTCAGGTTTTAGAGACGACGCCCCTCAAGGGGCTTGGCTCAAAACCAGACAGCAAGGGGCAAGGACCCCATGCAACCACAAAGGAGCAACCGGATGGAGAAAGAGACAGATACCTCAAATGAGGTTCAGGAAGAGACCGCTTTGGCGGCCAAGATCGCGGAGCAGAATGACAGGTTTCGGCGGACGTGGGGTGCGGATTTCACCGTGCCGGGTCAAATCGTGATGACACGCGGCGTTGCGGACCTGTCCCCTGCGGCCAAAGCCATCATCATGCAACGGGTCCAAGGCTTCGACGTCTTCACCGAAGACAACGACCCTTACGGTGATCACAGTTTCGGCGCGTTCGAGTTCGAGGTTGCTGGCAACAGCTACCATATCTTCTGGAAGATCGATCTCTACGACACCGAGTACAGCATGGGCAGTGACGACCCGGGCAACACGCAAGTGACCCGCCGCGTCCTCACCATCATGCATGCCTCCGAATACTGACCATCGAGCAGCCGCCGGGGCGGGTGGAACGCATGCGTCTGCGCGATGCGTGCGCGTCCCGGCGAACCCCAACCAATCCACTTTTCCAACCAACCGAGAAGGATGACTTCCATGACGAACCAATCCAAACACGCCACTGACGCGACCATCATCTACGCGTCACTCGACCAGCTTTACCTGCACGAACTGAACCCCCGCCAAGAAGTGGCGCAGGAGGCCGTGGAAGCTCTGGCCGAGAGCATCAAGACCTGCGGACTGCTGCAAAACCTCGGCGGATTGCAGGACCAGAGCGGCAAAATTGGCATTGTCGCCGGTGGCCGCCGTCTTCGAGCGCTGGCCTATCTGGCGGAAAGCGATCTTGCGCAGGAGACCAGCAAGTCCATCCCGGTCCTACTGGCCAAAGACGCGGCGCAAGCCGAGGTCTGGGCAAATGCTGAAAACTCTGCCCGCGCCGATCTCGACCCGGCAGATGAAATCCGCGCCTATGGCCGGATGGCGCAATCACAAGCGAGCGCGGACGACATCGCCACTGCATTCGGCGTCACGGTCGCTCATGTGAAAGGTCGGTTGAAACTCGCCCATCTGCCCGACGCCGCCTTGGACGCGCTCAAGGCCAAGACGATCAACCTGACGGTGGCACAGAAGCTGACGACGGCGGATGACGAGAAGCTGATCCTTGAGGTGCTCGAACTCATTGCAGACGGGCGGATCACGCACACCAACCAGATCGATGGGGTTCTGCATCCGAAGGCCGTGAAAGCCTCGGATCGCCGCGCCATGTTTGTTGGGGCGGAGGCCTATGAGGCGGCGGGCGGCAAGATCGCGCGTGATCTCTTCTCGGATGATGTCTTCTTCGAAGATCGGGAGGTACTGGAGGAGGTCTTCGCAGAACGGTTGGGTGTGTCAGCCGAGGCCGCCGCGCAAGACGAAGGTTGGGCGTGGGTTATGACCCATGAAGATGCCTATCTGTCTTGGAACTTCATGGAGGAGCACAAGTTCGAGCGGGTCTATCCGGTCGAGGGTGTTCTTTCGGATGACCTCGCAGAGCGCTACGACGAACTCGCGGAGCTTGCCGAGGGCGATGTGCTGAACGAGGTGGGTCAAGCGGAACTGGAGAAACTGCAAGCCATCCTTGATGGCGACTTCACCGAGGACCAGAAGGCGCTGGCCGGATGCGTCATCCATGTGGGTCAAAGCGGTGAGTTGCAAATAACAGGCGGCTTGATCCGCCCCGAAGACAAGAAGGCCGCGATTGAGGCGGGCATTCTTGCTGCCTCGCAACATGGCACTGCCGAGAAGGCCCCAAAGAACCCGTACTCGCAGAAGCTTCGCGATGATCTGGATGCGATCAGACTGGCGGCGCTACAAAACGCGATGCTGGACCAACCGGACCTGTTGCTCGATCTGCTGACGTTCCAGTTGAGCGGCCTGACCGGGTTCCGGGATGTGCTGGGGATCACCACGGGACAGCCGAGCAATGCACCGTCCTGTGCTGATGGTTTCGCTGTAGATAAGCGGTTGAGCAAGCCAGATGCCACACCTGCGGATCGCTGGGATGTGGACCTCAAGAAAGCCTTTGCGACGTTCAAGAAGAAGGGCAAGAAGCACCGCGATGCGGAACTGTTCAGCTTGCTGGCGAAACTCCTGACTGGAGGCGATGCCGCCTTCTCCGACTTCCTCGAACAGAAATCAGGTGCGGCGATCCGCAAGGTCTGGACGCCGACGGCAGAAAACCTTTTCAAGCGGGTGTCCGGCCCGATGATGGAAGGCATCTATTGCGGGCTTCTAGACCTCAATCCCACTGACGAGCGGGCCAAGGCTTTCGCCAAGATGAAGAAAGGCGAGAAGGCGGAAACTCTGGAGGACCTGTTCTCCGACCCGACCAAGCAGAAGCTGCTTGGCGTGACGGAGGCACAAAGGGCCCGCATCGATACCTGGGTGCCCGACTACTTCGGCTGAGCGGTGGTTGGGGGCGGTGCTGCACCGCCCCCGATCCAAAATCCGGAACCGAAACGCCGCGCGAAAGACCGACCTCGGTCTCAAAGCCGTTCACCGATCGAGAAGGACGTTCAAGATGACGAGGCTCACCAAGTCGCTGCACCGGGTCTGGAAGTCCGCTCAGCTTTACATCGGGTTTCACCGTGATCCCAAAGGGAGGGAGCGCAAAGAGCCGCATGTCTGGCCGCCCAAGAACGGGCGCGCGTCGATCCATGAAAACCCAGATGAACAGGAGGTCTTTGTCGTCCTGAAATCCGCCCAAGGCGATGCGGCACAGGATGTGCAGATCAAGCTGCGCCCTGATGTGATCGTCCTGAGACGGGACTATCGAGATGCCTGGGAAGGTGTGGTCGTGGACCCCTTCACAGTCTCAGTGA
>JBCDLG010000089.1:0-12818 GCA_038745625.1 Pseudomonadota bacterium
CGGCGTGCCCACATCACGGACACTGAGCATTATCGAAACCGGGGAAGAGCTTGAGCGCCATGATGAGCCGTCCCCGACGCGCTCGGCGGTTCTCGTCCGCCTTTCCCATGGCCATGTCCGCTTTGGGAGTTTTCAGCGCCTCGACTATCTCGGCGACCAAGAGGCAGCGGCCCAGCTTCTCGACTACGTCATCACCCAGTTCTACCCCGAGGTTGAGACCCGGGACGCCGAGGGGCTGTTGGCCGCCGTTGCCAAGCGCATGGCGGTGATGACAGCGCGCCTCATGGCCGCTGGCTTCGTCCACGGTGTTCTCAATACGGATAATATGAACATCACGGGCGAGTGTTTTGACTATGGGCCCTGGCGGTTCTTGCCGACGCTGAAACCTGGCGCGATTGCCGCTTATTTCGACCATGGCGGGCTTTATGCCTTTGGGCGGCAGCCCGAGGCGATCTACTGGAACCTCTGTGCATTAGCGGACGCCTTGCGCCCGATCGCTAATCACAAAGCGCTTCAGGCCAAGCTCGACCGTTTCCCCGATCACTATGCCGACGCCTTCGCCAACGCGATCCTCCGGCGCCTTGGGGTGGCAAAACGCGGCGGCAAAGCCGATCAGGACTTTGCGCAGGCCTATTTTACCTTTCTCTATGATACCCAGATACCGTTTGAGCGGGCCTTCTTCGATCTCTTCGGCGGGCGTCTTGGCGCGGACAAACGCAAGGCATCGCCGCATGCTGATCTTTATGCGGAAGCGGCTGTCGTCAAAGAGCTCGATCAGCTCGAGCCGGAGAGGCCTGAGCGGCTGGACCATGCCGTCCTCGCCGAGGGCCCCCAGACCCTTCTGTATGAAGAAGTGGAGTCGTTGTGGGACGAGCTTGAGCCGCACAACCGGTGGGACGCCTTCGATGCGAAAATCAGCCGCATACGGCGCATGGGTGAGGCATACGGCCTCTCCTCCGCGCATTGAGCGTTGCAGGGCCGCGCCGCATCGCCCATCTTGACACCAATGCTTAGACCATCCCTCCAAGACCCCGTCGCTCTCACCCGCGCTTTGATCGCTCGCCCTTCGGTCACGCCGGTGGATGCGGGCGCGCAAGACCTGCTCGAGGAGTGGCTGACAGCGCTCGGTTTCACGGTCCACCGCGAGACCTTTGGCGAGGTGCCCAATCTCTACGCTGTGCGTGGCGAGGGTGGCCCGCGGCTTTGTTTTGCTGGTCATACCGACGTGGTTCCTCCTGGCGATGAAGCCGCCTGGACCAGCCCACCGTTCGAGCCAACGGAGACGGATGGGCTGATCCGCGGGCGCGGCGCTTCGGATATGAAGGGTGCGATTGCGGCCTTCATCGCAGCGATCGCCAGGGCCGATGAGACGGCGCCGCTCGCGCTCCTCATCACCGGCGATGAAGAGGGCCCTGGCATCGATGGCACCAAGCGCATGCTCGTTTGGCTGGAGGAGAAGGGTTTCAGTTTCGATCATTGCCTGGTGGGCGAGCCGTCGAGCCGCGAAGTGCTTGGCGATATGATGAAGGTCGGCCGCCGGGGCTCCTGCAATGTGATCATCACCGTCGAAGGGCGGCAGGGTCACGTCGCCTATCCTCACCGTGCGCAAAACCCGATGACGCCCGCCGCCCGTATCGCCGCCGCACTCGCCACGGCAGAGCTTGATCAGGGTTATGAGGCGTTCCAGCCCTCCAACCTGGAGGTGACCGGGTGGGGCAGCGCGGAAACGGCCGAGAATGTCATCCCGGCTGACGCCTGGATCCGCTTCAACGTCCGTTTCAATCCCAACTGGACCGGCGAGGCGTTGCTCGAGCATCTCTCCACCCTGGTCGAGGAGGCCGCCGAAGGCGCGCGTTGGACGTGGACGACCCGGGTCTCCGGCGAGGCGTTCCTCAATGACGACCGGGCGCTCACCGTGCTGATTACGGATGCTGTGAGCCAGGTGACCGGCAGGAAACCAGAGGCATCAACGACCGGCGGCACGTCGGATGCGCGCTTTATCGCCAAAGTCTGCCCCACAGTGGAGTTTGGCCTCCCTGGCGCCACCATGCACCAAGTCGATGAAGCGGTGGGTACAGACGATATTGAGAACCTAACGCAGATCTACAGCGAGGTTCTGAGGCTTTACGGGCAGAACGCATCGTGATTTCTGGCCGGGATATCTCAAGCGCGATTTCGGGCACAGTGGCGATGGCGCGTGCTGATGAACGGTGGGCCGATCGGTTCGACATGAGCGCTGATGCTGTTTTTCGTAGCTTCTGGGCCATCCCGCTGGCGCTGCCGCCGCATTTGCTCGCAGCGGAAGGCGCGCGGCGCATTTCAGTCGAGGCTGGTCAGTACAATCTCGCGGGCATCTCCCCAGTGGCCTACGGCATCTCGGAGACCGTCGTCTTCTTGATCGCTTGGGGGCTGCAGCTTGCGCTTCTTGCGTCGCTTGCGAGGCGCCGCGGAGCGGGCTGGAGGATCAGTCCACTGATCATCGGCTTCAACTGGGCTGTGTTCTTGAGCCGTTTGGCTTTTGGATTGCTGTTGGGCCTATCCTTGATCAGCGGCCTCGACGTCGTGGCGCAGATCGCCGCGCTCTTTGTCTTTGGCTTTTCTATTTGGCTTGAGTGGGGTGTGATCAAGCGGACTCTGGAAACGTCGGCCCTCGGAACAGTGGGTGTCTTGGGGCTTTTGACAGTTGCTGTCCTGGCCGTATCGATTCTGCTTGGCTCGCTCTTTGTCGCAATCGGCATTCTACCGTCGTTTCAGGCGCCTTCGTCGTAGATGGCTTTTTCGAAGTAGAGGCCATGGGCGGGCGCCACCGGGCCGCAGCGGCTTCGATCTTTGGCCTCCAGCGCCTCTTTCACATCGTTCGGCTGCCAACGGCCCGAGCCCACGCGTTCCAGCGTACCGACGATGGAGCGGACCTGGTTGTGGAGGAAGGATTGCGCGCGGAGCTGCACCTCGATCACGGCTCCACTCTCAACCAAGGTGATCTCGTTGATGCTCTTGACTGGGCTTTTTGACTGGCAGTGGGCGGAGCGAAAGGTCGTAAAGTCATGGTGGCCCACGAGGTGATTGGCCGCCTCCTGCATGGCGGCCACGTTCAGATCGCGGGGCACTTGCCAAAACCGACGGGCTTCGAGTGCGAGCGGTGCTCGTCGTTGGATCACTTTATAAACGTAGCGACGCTCGATGCAGGAAAACCGGGCGTGGAAGCTGTCATCCACCGGCTCCGCATGGAGCACCGCGATGGGGTGAGGCCGGGCGATCGCGTTCAGCGCGTTCATCACCGCCCAGCTGTCCATCGGTTTGGCAAGATCGATATGCGCGGTCATCGCGATGGCGTGGACACCCGCATCGGTGCGCCCAGCGCCATAACAAGGGGCCTTGCCGCCGGAGAGCTGCTCGCCAGCCTCTTCCAGCACCTGCTGGACCGAAAGCGCTGTGTCTTGCCGTTGCCAACCGGCAAAGGGGCCACCGTCATACTCCACCTCGATCCGGTGACGGATGCTGAGCGGGCCGCTCACTGAAGAACCGTACCCGGAGGGAGCGGTGTGCCGCGCAGGAAGTCGGCGGCGGTTTGCGGCGCTTTGCCGGAGCGTTGCAGCCTTAGGACATCCACCGCCTTGCCATCGCCTGCTGCAATCGAAACTGCCTCATCGCCTAGAGCGGCGACCGTGCCGGGCGCGGCATCAACGCGGGCGCCGACGCGGCTCAACAGCAGTTTGAGGCGCTGATCCTCCAGCATGGCGTAGGCGCCAGGGAAGGGAGAGAGGCCGCGGATCTGCCAGTCAATCTCATAGGCCGGGCGGGACCAGTCGATCTTCGCTTCGTTGGCCGTGATCTTCTTGGCGTAGGTCACGCCATCGTCAGGCTGCAGCGTCGGCTCAAGCCCGCCGCGGGACAAAGCGGCGAGGGCGCGCGGCAAAAGGCTCGCGCCGATCGGCGCCAATTTGTCGTGCAAGGATTGATAGGTCTCGTCATCCGCAATTGGCACCGTTTCGGAAAGCAGCACTGGACCGGTATCGAGGCCTGCTTCCATCTGCATGACCTGCACGCCGGTCGCTTTGTCACCAGCCATAATGGCGCGCTGGATCGGCGCTGCGCCGCGCCACCTGGGCAGAAGGGAGCCATGGAGGTTCAGGCACCCATAGGTCGGCACATCGAGCACGGCCTGCGGCAGGATTTGACCGTAGGCGACGACAATCGCGACCTCGGGGGCAAGCTCTGCCAAGGCCGCAGCCTCTTCCGGCGCCTTCATGCTCGCCGGGGTCCGGACCTCAAGACCATACTCCTCAGCCAACGCGCCAACGGGTGAGGGCTTGAGCTTGTGCCCCCGGCCTCGCGGGCGCGGCGGCTGGGTATAGACCGCCGCGACATCGTGGCCATTCGCCACGAGTTCAGAAAGCGCCGGGACCGCGAAGTCCGGCGTACCCATAAAGACAACGCGCAAGGGTCTTACTCCGCCGCCATAGAGGCCGCTTTCTCTTTCGCCTCTTTCTTAAGCCGCTTGAGGATCCGCTCTCGTTTCAGCCGGGAGAGATGGTCGATGAAGAGGATGCCTTCGAGATGGTCCATCTCGTGTTGGATACAGGTGGCGAGAAGTCCCTCTGCCTCAAGCCGCCGCGGCTCGCCCTCATAGTCGAGATACTCGACAACGCAGCGCGCGGGCCGGTCGATCTCCTCAAACGCCTCTGGCACTGAGAGGCAGCCCTCTTCATAGGGCGCCACCTCATCGGCCGGATCGAGGATCTTGGGATTCACAAAATAACGGGGCTGGGGCTCGTCATCCGCACCAGCGAGATCCATCACAATGATCCGAAGCGGGACACCCACCTGGATCGCAGCGAGACCAATTCCCGGCGCGGCATACATCGTCTCCAGCATGTCATCCATGAGCGCACGGGTCTCATCGGTGACCTCAGCCACGTCTTTCGACACCTCGCGCAGCCGCGGGTCGGGAACGGTCAGAATCTCACGAACAGCCATGTTTTTGAACTAAGTACAGCGGCCACGCCGGTCAATCCGCCAGTGCTTTTGACCTGCCTAAGGACGGTCATAAGCCGTAACACAACCTATACGATTGGTGCCGTTGCGAACGTCTCTCGCCACGCCTCTGTTTTAATGTCATAAAAAGACAGGTCGCACTCGGCCAGGGGTATAGTTTTTGCTGCTCAGGGCGTCTGAGTGGGATGTGGTGGTGGAGTATGGCACGATTTTGGAAGCCTGCTCATTTGCAGGTGGACTCCATCATTGATGAGATGATGGCTGATGCCGAGCAGCAATTGGTGAGGACGGGCCCGTTCATGGACAACAGCGACCTGACAATATGGCTGATTATTGCCGCGGCAATTCTTCTTGTGATCGCGGCGCTTGCCGTTCTTTACGGGCGAAGCAATCGTGATCCTGAGGACTTCGATAGGAAGCGTGATCTCTTTGAGGACGACGATGAGTTCGACCAGCGGCCCGGCGACCATGTCGATGTGAAGGATGAGTTCTCGTCCATCCGCATCTCGCGGGAAGACAAAGATGAGGACACAACGACCATCGCGCGCGAACCTGGGCCCCTCGTTTCTGCCAATGGCGCTGATTTCGACGACGAGCCCTTTATCGATGAACCGGCCAATGTTGTGCCGCTTCGCGCCGCTGAAGCCGCGCGCGAGCCGCTGGTCGCCGCTCATCACGTTGAGGAACAAGACTTGCCGCAGGAGCAAGTGAGCCAGGCCGCCGCCGACTATGATTATGGCAGTGTCGCGGGTGCTCCGTTTGATCGCAGCCCTTCGGCGCCTGACAGCGGTTGGACGCCTGCTGAAGGGTTCACCCAGCCAGAGGCGCAGTTCTCGTCCGGTTCGGACGACGATGCGCCCTACGTTGCTCCCTTCATTCGGGATTACATCAACGCAGCGGAGGGGCGCCAGTCGCTGCGGATTGACGAACTGCGCAATGATGTGCGCCGTCAGCTGAGCATGATGAAGGATGAGCAGTCGAGCCGCCTTGACCTCTTCCTCTCGTCGATGGACCGCAAGCTTGAGAACCGCCCAGTGGCGAGCTTTGGCGGAGACTATGACGACGGCGTCTCCAGCCGTCGCCGGTTTGAAGGTCTGTCCACATCGATCGAGCGGATTACCCAGAGCCTCGAACGCCAAGGCGAGCGTCTGGCAGAGCTCAGCCAATCCTTCGATAGCCGCATGGCGGACGTCACGCCGCTGCGCACCGATGTGCGCCTGCTGCATGAAGATATCCGCGGCTTCAAAGAGGACGCCGATGTCAGCAACGCGGCGATCAGTGAGCTGCGCAATCAGCTTGAGGGCCTGCAAGAGGATTTCGGTCGGCTCGAGCGCAACTTCCTTGAACGTGCCGAGGCGGACACCAGCCCTGTCAGCATGCGTCTGAGTGATGTGGTGCGCGGCACGCTTGATGATGATGCCTATGATCTCGGCACGAAGCTTTCGAATGGCCATACCGCTGACTGTGTGATTTATCTGCAGAACGGACGCAGCAAGGTCGCGATCGATGGCCGCTTCCCGATTGAGACCTTCAACCGTCTACCGTCGCGCGACTCGGTGCGAAAGAATCTGCCGCAAGCCAAAGCGGGTGAGGATGAGTTCCGCCGCACGGTTCTGCGCGCGATCTTTAGCTGTGCGGACCGCTGCATCGTGCACGGTGAGACCACCGACAGCGCGATTCTGTTCATGCCGTCAGAAGCTGCGTACACGATCCTTCATGATCGCTTCCCCGATCTCGTGCGTGACAGTCACCGCGCGCGGGTCTGGTTGACCTCGCCGTCGACGTTGATGGGCACACTCAATCTTCTGCACAACGTTCTGCCGGCAGGTGATGACTACGGACTGTCTCGTGATGACATACTCGACCAGGAGTTCGATGATGCGTCCGACGGCCCCTTCTATGCTGGGCCGCAAGAGCGGGCGCGTTCACGAGGTCTCTCGAGCGAAGAGGCCGCGCTTGAGCGCCGTCTGCGCCAACTCCGCGAGCAGGAGCAGGCGATTTCCGATGAGCTCGAGCGGGCACGTGGTGCGGGCCAGACGAGCACCCGCCGCTATCGCCAAGAGCCGTCAGCACGCCGTTCGCCAAGCGATGATTTCGAGACGAGGCTTGAGCGTTTTGCCTTCGATCTCGACGAAGGCCGCGATGTCGTCGAAGGCGATCCGCGCGCGGCATTCCGTGACGATCGCGACGACGATCTGCGCTAGGCTCCAGACTCATAACCAGTAAATGACGGTCGCGGCGAGGCCATCAGCCGACAGGAACACATCGGCCCTTGGGTCACATCGCGTTCCGGTGCGGCGAAAGTCTCTCAGTCGCTAGGAATTGTCATTGGCTTTAAGTCGCCGAGGCTCTGTTTTAGGCGAATTCCCGCCAGTCGCCCAGAGACCGTTATGGGGCGAAGGTAGTCGCCCGAAGTTGGAACGTGGGCATCGATCCGCTTCTTGGTTCAAGAGAGTCTAATGGGGCTCGTCTCGATATTTTAAAACGAGTTTGAACCAAATTCCGCCGGTTTTCCGAGTTCGTTATTAGGGCACCTTCGCACCGAAGAGCCCAGTAACGTCATTTTGGGGGACCAATTCGATGCTTCTTAGATGTTTAACCTCGGCCGTCCTCGGTGTTTTCGCTTTCGGGAGCTCCGCTCTAGCGGCCAACTTGGTTGTCAACGGCGACTTCGAGTCTGGGAACAGCGGCTTCAGCTCAGACTTTTTGTTCACGACCAGCAATAGTCTTCCGGCCCAGTATACTGTCGGCACCAATCCGCGGGCTTGGAACCGTAACCTTCGCTCCTTCGGTGATAACACAACAGGCAGCGGCAATATGATGATTGTCAATGGCAGCCAGTCCGCCGGAGACGTCGTTTGGCGCCAGTCCATCGCCGTCAACCCCGGAACGAGCTATGACTTCAGCATGTTCGTGCGATCCGCATTCTCAGGAAGCGGTGACAGTCAGTTGCGGATCAACGGGGAGACCATTGGCGACGCATTTCTCGACGGCGATGTGAGCGATTGGCTCGAGATCACCAGATCGTGGAGTTCTGGACTGAGCAGCACCGCCCTTATCGAAATAATTAACCTCGGGACGGCCTTTGGCGGGAACGACTTTGCGTTTGATGATATCTCATTTATCGCCGGAGACACGTCGGCAATACCTGTACCTGGGGCGGCGCTGCTGTTTGCTCCTGTCGCAGCTTTGGCGGCCTCCCGCAGGCGCAAGCTGCGCTGACCTGGGTCAGCCCGGTCCATGCGTCGGGCCGACTTGCCTCACTCGCGATACAGTTCTGGTCCGTTTGGGGGCGGTTTAGGTCGCTCGTGACGGTACGGCACGCCGGCAGTAAAGTGCGCGAAGCAGCCGTTCGTGTCGCTTATATTTCATACCATGAGTGGGGGCGGTCCCTAGGCCAGATCTGTCTCCAGGGCGAGCATCTCTTCATAACTCGGCCGTCGGCGGATGATCTTGTACTGATCCCCGTCGACCAGCACTTCGGGTACCAAAGGGCGCGAGTTGTATTGCGATGCTTGCACCGCGCCGTAGGCGCCAGCTGTTCCAAAGGCGAGAAGATCGCCAGCCTCTGGCGCTCGAAGCGACGCATCAGCGGTGAACTGGTCCGTGCTCTCGCAGACCGGTCCGACGATCGTTATCGTCTCATCCTGGCCATCTTTTTCCGCACCCGGTAAAATCATATGTTGCGCGCCGTAGAGCGCTGGGCGGATGAGATCATTCATTGCCGCATCGACCACGGCAAAGCTCTTGGTTGTCTGCTTTTTTGTTAGGGTGATGCGCGTCAGGAGAATGCCCGCATTCCCTGCGATCACCCGGCCGGGCTCTAGGATCAGCTGCACACCGAGCGGCGCTGTGACCTTGGTCAGGCGCTCAGCATAAGCGGAGGGCAAGGGCGGGACCTCTCCATCCTTATAAGGAACACCGAGGCCGCCACCAAGATCAAGGCGGCTGATGGCGAAACCCTCCGCACGAAGCTCTTCGACCAAGCCCACGGCCCGTTCCGCCGCGCGCTCAAACGGGTCGAGCGAGGTGATCTGCGAGCCGATATGAAGATCAAGGCCCGAGGGGTCGATGCCGGGAAGATCGCGCGCGAGCGCATAGCTTTCCAGCGCCCGGTCCCAAGGAATACCGAACTTATCATCCGCCTTGCCCGTTGAAATACTCGGGTGGGTTTCGGCATCCACGTCAGGATTGATGCGTAAGGCGACAGGCGCCGTTTTGCCCACCGCCTCGGCAACAGCCGACAGCATACGGAGTTCTGCTTCGCTTTCGACGTTGAACTGAAGAATACCGGCCTCAAGCGCAGCTTTGAGTTCCTCGCTGGTCTTGCCAACGCCGGAGAAAACGATCTTCTGCGGATCGATCCCAGCGCGCAAGGCACGCGTCAGCTCACCGCCAGAAACGACGTCGGCGCCGAGGCCCTGCTCTTGCAAAAGGGTGAGAACGGAGAGATTGCTCAGCGCTTTGACCGAATAGGCGACCACCGTGCCATCAGGAAAAGGTTCTTTGAAGACGCGGGCGTGGCGCCGCAGGGTTGCCACGGAATAGATGTAGCAGGGGGTGCCAACCTCATCGGCGATGCGGCTGACTGGCACCTCTTCAGCATAAAGAGCGCCATCACGGAGAGCAAAATGGTGCATAGCAGTCTCTAGTTCGCCTGGGCGCTGGCAGCGTCGTTCTCTGGCGGGGGCGGGGGCACGTCGAGGGGCGCGCGCTTCCCGCAAGAAACGGCCATCACAAGGGCGAAGAGGAGGGCAGAAAGACGACTGATCATTGCGGCGCCCTAGCACGTGGTCAGTCGGCTCCCAAGACAGCATAATGGCGCTTAAGATAAGGAGGCCATCAGCATGGCTTGGATCAAGGCGCAGTTCGCGGCGTTGCGGCAGCCCATGGGGCTGATGCGGCTGATGCTCATCATCGGTGGGCTTTGGGCGACCTATGCTTTGCTGTCGGCGACCTATGCGCCGCCCAAGCCGTGGGAGAGCTCGGCGCCGGTCTACGCGGTGGGCGAGATGGCAAAGCTTGAGCGGATCTATCCCGCCCCGAAGATGCCGGGGGTGCGTTTGAAGCGGGGGGACGACACGGTGCGTCTGGGCGACTACGCCCAAGGTGTTCCCCTCGTGGTCAACCTTTGGGCGACCTGGTGTGCGCCATGCTTGGAGGAGCTGCCAGCGCTCCAAAAGATGGAACAGGAGCTGGGCGGCCGGGTGAAGGTGGTGGCCGTCGCTCTGGAGGGCGGTGACGGTTCGGCGCAGCGGGCGATGCTCGCCAAAGTTGGCGCAGAGAAGCTCACCTTTATTCAGGACCCCACGCTATCCCTGATGGGGGAATACGGACGGGATCTGCAGCTGCCCCTCACGATCCTTTACGATGGACGCGGACGAGAAGTGGCACGACTAACGGGCGCCGCTGACTGGGGCTCACCCGAAGCGCTGCGCCTTTTGAAGGCGATCGCTTCGGGCAGTTATCCGAACTAGCCGACGCGCTGCCGAATGAGGGTGTAGGGTCGTTACTGGCCTGAAAAAATGTACCCAAGCCCACCACGCATTCCGGGCGCGCGTGTCTCCATGTGATCCGCTTCTGGGTGTTTGTCCGAACCCCACTGGAACGTATCCGGCGCCTCTTCCGACAAGAGGACGAGCAGCTCATCAAATGTGTCCTGCCACCAAGGCTCATTCCCCATGACCACAAAAAGAGAAGTATCCAGGGTGGGATGATCCTCAAAGGTCTGTTTGATGCGTGGAAAGAAGTATTCGACCCACTCTGGATCAAGGCCGGGGCTCTGCGCCATGTACCCGTCGAAAAGTTCGGGTTTTTCTGTGAAAGCAAAGAGCGTGAAGAGCCCGCCAAAGGAGTGGCCTGAGAAAACTCTGTAGGAGGATGTTCGATACTCACTCTCGATGAACGGCAGAACCTCATGCTCAATTGATTTGAGGAACTGACTGGCCATGCCGTCGCGGCGCGCCTCTGAGTTCTTCGGCAAATAGTCCCTCTGCCTGGTCTCGCCGGCGTGAAGGCCGACGATGATGATCTCGGGCATGCTGTTCGATGCGACGAGATCACCGACAATTGCCGTTGCCATCTCCGTGTTGTTCTGGCCATCGAGAATGTAAATGACTGGATAGTTGCGGTCCGGAGCGTCCTGATAGCTGGGCGGTAACTGCACACTGATCATACGTTCTTGGTCCGGATAGGTAGATTGTAACGTGTGCGTATGAAGGGCGCCATGTGGCTGTGTTGCAACACCGGCTTGGCTGCTTTCGAAGAGCCCAAGGAGACTAAGGGAAAGGAAGAGGCTGGCCAGTCTCGGCCAAATACAATCTGTAGGCAACTTTTTTGTAAAAGAGAGGCACATGAACTTGGCGTGGCATGACTGCTCTAGTGTGTCTACGGAGATGCCGGCTTGTGACTTATCCTTAACCTAGCGAGATGTCTCACGGATAAAGGCCGACAGCGGACGAAATGCTTCGACGATGGCGGCGTAGACTTCGCGTTTGAACGGCACGATCAGCTCTTCCAGCTCATCAAGATCAGCCCAGCGCCAGCGCTCAAACTCAGCCGGCAGATGAACGTTGAGGTTCACCTCGCTGTCCTCGCCCTCGAACAGCATCGCAACCCATTTCTGCCGCTGGCCGCGCCACGTTTTGTTGCCGCGCTGGCGATATTGCGGTGGGAAGTCATAGGCGAGCCAGCCAGGTGTGCTCATCAAAAGGCGGGCCGATGTGATACCGGTCTCTTCTTCCAGCTCGCGGAAGGCTGCCTCGGTCACATTTTCACCCTTGTCGATGCCCCCTTGCGGCATCTGCCAGCGATAGGGGTTCACCTCCCGGGTGCCGGGGGCAGTGAGGCGTTCGCCGAGCCAGACCTGGCCATCTTTGTTGAAAACGCAAATGCCAACATTCGGGCGGTACTCATCGAGTGTGGGAAGTTCCTTCATTCCCGCGTCTGTTCACGATCTGCCGGGGCGCGGCAAGCTCCGATCGGCCTCGATGGGTGCGTAGCGTTCAGCCTCTCCATCGATATCGATGACGATGTAAGGGATGGTCTCCACGGTCGGTTCCCGCCCGGTGATCAGAAGAAGCGGCAGTGCCGCGGCCATCACCATCAACGCGAGGGCCGCTGCGATCGGCGAGATCGCGGCCTTCAGCGTCTTAATTTGAAACGAAACGTGCCTCATTGCAGTCTTGGCCATCGGTCAGCTGTGTGCCTCATTGAAGGGTTCGTCCAGAACGCCTAAGCCTCAGCGGATCAGTTTAGAATCCGGGAGGGGTTTCGTGGACGCCGCGATCGAAACAAAGCAGAGCAAGGTTAACGAAGCTGCGCCGGACGGCGATGAAAAGCTCGTGGCCGCCGCCGAACAGCGCGAAATCGTAGCAGCCGAAAAGGCCAGAAAGGCAGCGGCTAAGCGGTCTCGGCGCCGGGTTTGGGCCCGCTCGCGCTCGACCGTGATTGCTAAGGTCATTGAAACCAAGGGCCGGATTGGCGGTAAGGCGTTGGCCTTTGTGGAGCCCGATGGCCGGGAGATCTCCTACAAGGATGTCGTGCGCGGCGCGTTTGCGCTGGCCAGCGCCTTTGGCAAATTCACCAAGCGCAAAGAGAATGTCGGCGTTTTGTTGCCGACCAGCGCTGGCGGTGTGATCACCCTGCTTGCGCTGCATGTCGGTGGCCGCGTGCCAGCGATGCTCAATTTCACAGCTGGCGAGAAAGCGCTGTTTTCCGCGCTTGAGACGGCTGACATCAAGCACATCATCACCTCGTCGAAGTTCATTGAGGTGGGCGGTCTTGAGGGCCTGGTCGATGCGCTGTCGTCGAAAGCCCAGATC
>JBCDLG010000090.1:0-12152 GCA_038745625.1 Pseudomonadota bacterium
CATCTATGTGGCCCAGGCCTCGGACGGGTATACGCAGAGCGGCGATGCCCAGCGCTGTGTGCAACTCCTCAATGAAGAGGTCCTGCCGATCCTTCAGTACTACGCCTATATCGAGATCCTCGATGAGCGGGAGATGGACGTCTTCTCTGACCCCGATGCGGGGGCTGAGCTCTGGCGCGCCTACCGCTCCATTGATGATGACCGCTTCGCCCAAACAAGGATCGCCCACCCGCGCGACATCTTCCCCGTCTTCCGCGAACTCTTCAGTAAGGAGAAGAAGGGAAAGGCGGCGTGATGGGGGCCAAAGTACCCATCTTCATCTCAAGGCCCAGTGAACTCGCTGATGACCAACAAGCGACGTACAATGAGTTGGTCGATATACTGACCTCTGAAAACCTTGAGCTCAGAAGACTAGGGGATAGCGACTATCCGTCCGACTATCCGCTAAAGGAAGTCGCAATTATTTCCCAAAAATGCTCCGGAGCCGTTATATTGGGCTTTGCTCAGACGATTGTTAGTGCAGAATCGGGCAAAGTCGCGCTCGGCTGGGTAGCTCCTTCCACAAAAAAAACGGATAAGAAAAAGTCGTTTCACTTCGCGACGCCGTGGAACAATCTTGAGGCTGGAATACTCTTTGGGCTCAAACTGCCGCTATTAGTCTTCAGAGAAGACGGCATCAAAGGCGGCGTTTTCGACGACGGTGTCACCGACGTGTTTCTTCAAAAACTGCCGAGAGGCGGCTTCGGCGATAAACTGGAATCGGTGGTCTACTCTGTTCAAAACTGGGTGAGCAAAGTCCGCTGCCATTATAGGAAGTGGGATTAGCGTAATGACCCAGACCAACCGCCCCGGCCGGATTCCTCGCGATAAGGCGCATGACTACACGCCAGAGATGGCGGAGGAGCGGGCGCGGTTTGTCTCGGAACGGACGGGGGCGGAGCTTCATCACGTCCGGCAAGGATCAATCGACCCGTCAGTGCTCCCTGGGAATATCGAGAACTTCTTTGGCGTGGCGCAGGTGCCGATGGGGCTCGCTGGCCCCCTGACCATCAAGGGGGAGCATGCCCAGGGCCAGTTCTATATCCCCATGGCGACATCCGAGGGCACACTGGTTGCGAGCTATTCCCGCGGCATGCGCCTCCTCTCGGAGGCAGGCGGGGTCAAAACCACCGTGGTCGAACGGTATATGCAGCGTGCACCGGTCTTCCATTTCAGGGACGCACGCGAGGCACGGGAGTTCGCAGGCTGGCTCGACCATGTCGAGGACGCCGTGCGGGAAGCGGCGGAGGCGACAACCTCCGTGGGCCAACTCTCCCACATCCAAAAGTTCCACGTCGCGCATATGTGCTATTTGCGCTTCAACTACACGACCGGTGACGCGGCGGGCCAGAACATGTGCGGGAAAGCCACCCTCGCCGCCTGTGAGTGGATCCGGGAGCACGCGCCCGGCAACCCGCGTTTCACCCTCTCCGGCGCAACGGACACGGACAAAAAGCACAGCCACATGAACATGCTCCACTCCCGCGGCGCGCGTGTCGTGGCGGAGGCTGTGATCCCCGATGAGCTGATGCAGGACATCATGGGCCCATCGGTCGCAACTCTCTTCCGGGCACGGCTTGTCTCGAACACTGGCGGCATGCTCGCCGGGACCGTGAACAACGGCATGCACTCGGCCAATGGCCTCACCGCTCTCTTCATCGCCACCGGCCAGGATGTGGCGAACATCGCCGAAAGCCATGCGGCGATCACCTTCGTCGAAATTCTTCCCAGTGGCGACTATTATTGGTCGATCACCATCCCCTCTCTGATCGTCGCCACCTATGGCGGCGGTACGGGCCTACCGACCCAGCGGGAATGCCTTGAAATGCTCGGCTGCTACGGCAAGGGCCAGGTGGAGAAGTTCATCGAAATCTGCGCCGCGACCGTGCTGGCTGGCGAAATCTCTCTGGGCGCCGCGGTGGTCCATGGCGACTGGGTGACATCCCATGACGAGCTCGGAAGGAACCGGCCATGAGCATTTTCGCCCTTTACCTCTTTGTCGTTGCGGCCGTGTCGGATATTGGCACTGAACGCGACGGCGTCATTCATCTGACAGCGGAGGAAGCAGCGAGCCTTCTTGCGAGCGACGCCGACGTACAGGTGCTCGATGTCCGAACGCGCCGGGAGTTCGACGCAACCCATATCGAAGGGGCGGCGCAGGTTAGCTACTACGCACCGAACTTCCGTGCACAGGTCATGGCGCTTCCGAACGACGTCGCCTATCTTGTGCATTGCCGCAGCGGCAACAGGTCAGGCCGGGCCGTGCGCGTCCTTCGCGAGGTTGGCATCGATACGATTTATCATCTCGATGGGGGCCTCAATGCCTGGCAAGCCGCTGGGCTCCCTGTCGTTCAAGAGGAGGCAACGCCATGAGCGCGACGCCCAAATCAGAACCGCTTTACAAAGACGGCGCCTGGACGTTCGAAGATCTTCAGCGCACGTTTGATGCGATCGAGGATATCGGCCTCAATGATCTAGGCCTCGACGTCTACAAAAATCAGATCGAGATCATCACCTCCGAGCAGATGCTCGATGCCTATTCCTCCCATGGCATGCCGCTGATGTACCGCCACTGGTCGTTCGGCAAGGCGTTTGCCCGCGATCAAATGAACTACCAAAAAGGCTATGCAGGCCTCGCCTATGAGATCGTGATCAATTCTGATCCGTGTATCGCCTATCTCATGGAAGAAAACTCCATGACGATGCAAGCCCTGGTGATGGCGCATGCCTGCTTTGGCCACAACCACTTCTTCAAGAACAACTATCTCTTCCGTCAGTGGACCGATGCTGGCTCGATCCTCACCTATCTCGACTTCGCCAAGAAATACATCAATCGGTGTGAGGACGAGTATGGCTGGGAAGAGGTCGAGATGACCTTGGATGCCGCGCATTCCCTCCAGGATCACGGTGTCTTTCGCTACAACAGGCCGCCGAAACTATCCGAGACGGAGCGCCGCGAAAAGGTGATGAAACGCCTGGAGCATGAGCGCGAGAATTTCAACGACCTCTGGCGTACCCTTCCTCAGCGTGAGGAGGATGAGGAAACCCAAGAGGCGCGCCTAGGTGAGGTCCGGAACATCAAACTGCCGGAGGAGAACATCCTCTATTTCGTGGAGAAGGCCTCCCCCAGCCTCAAACCGTGGCAGCGGGAGCTCATTCGTATCGTGCGGAATGTCAACCAGTATTTCTATCCGCAAAAGCAGACCAAGGTGATGAACGAGGGCTGCGCGACCTTCACCCACCACTACATCATGAATGAGCTGCATCGCCGCGGCCAGATCACCGACGGCGCGATTCTTGAGTTCCTGCACTCCCATTCCGCCGTGGTGTTCCAGCCAGAGTTTGATGACCGCCGCTATTCCGGCATCAACCCCTATGCGCTCGGTTTTGCGATGATGGAAGATATTGTCCGTATCGTTACCAATCCGACCGATGAGGACCGCGACTGGTTCCCTGCCATGGCGGGCCATGGCGACTGGCGCGGTGAGCTCAAAGATGCCTGGGCGAACTTCCGTGATGAGAGCTTCATCCAGCAATATCTCTCGCCGAAAGTGATCCGCGATTTCGGCCTCTTCGCCCTTGGTGATGACGGCCGAAAGCCCTATTATCGCGTTGAAGCGATCCATGACGAGCGCGGTTATCGCAGCGTTCGCGACTCCCTCGCGGCGATGTATGATCTTGGCACCCATGAGCCGAACCTGCAGGTCACCGGCGCCGATCTCGAAGGCGACCGCACCCTGAAGGTTCGTCACACGGTGTATAAGGACCGTGTGCTCGAGACCAAGACCAAGGAGCAGGTGCTCACCCACCTCAAATATCTCTGGGGATATGACGTAACCCTCGAGCAGGACAAAACAGACGACTAAAAGACATCAAGTGCAGCGGGCTCATGCCACCAGGTCCGAGGGGCAGACGCCAACACTGCCCCTCTGGTCCGCTTCCATGGGCCAACGCTAGCGCACGAGCTTGACCGTGAAGAGCATACTCACACCGGCGTAGCCAATCTCCGTATCGACTCTATCGAAACCAATGACCTCGTCGTCATCGATTTCGAACTCGTCGAAGGCATCAAGGTAACCCACCTCAATGCCCACACGGGTCGTTGGCATCACCGCATAGTCGACACCGCCTTTGATCTGATAGGCGCCCCCGCCATCAAGATCATCATTCGTCGGCGTGATATAACCGATACCTGCGGTGAGGTAGGGCCGGACTGGCTTATCCAGCGCACGACTGGCTGTGAAATTTGCCATGAAGGCGAGGGAATGGGCATTTTCTTCGGAGATTGAGATGTTATCGATGCTCACCGCATCGCCAAGAACCTCGCCTTCGAGATCGAACTCGTCAAACTCGCTGGTGCGAAAGGTGAACTCCCCACCAACCAAGAAAGCTACCGCCGGCGTGGTATACACCACACGATCATAGGTTGCGCCAACAACAAAGCCTACGGAGTAATCCAACTCGGCATCGAGGTCGACATCGGCACCATTGAGTATTCCATCCAAATCAAAGGTATCCGATGTTTGTTCAAAGGCCCCGATATGTAAGCCAAATATGTTGTCTTGTGCTTGAGCAGCAGGCACCATCATCAGTGCCCCCGCAAGAGTCAAAGATACAGTTTTCATAGTGCAGCTCTTCCACTTTTACCTATCACTTATCAAATAACAGACGCTGCTCAGTCAGATATATTCATTTTTCTTTCCTATAAAGGACAAAATAAGACATAACAGATGCTGCTATATGCACACCAAGTGTGCAATGAATAGCGATACAGCATCAGGGGAAAATTCACCTCGAATAGATCTAACTGCAACTTCATATTCTAAGATCTATTCGGCGCGTTATGCCCTTTTTTGTCGGCTGCAAGGGACCGTTGTGTGCGAACTCACTCACCCAAACAGGACCATTCTCGTCAGCAGGCGCTGCAATGTTCATCATGAGGCGTGTGAAGTGTGACGAGGCCGTAGGCGGACATTTTCGGTCAGGTTATCGGTGTATCCCCAACCATCAGACAGGGTGCACCAGTCCTTCAAAATCGTTACTGACGACCGCGAGCCTTGCCCAGGAAAAATGCCGGGTTTCTGTTGCCAGTTGCAGGGCGACATCTTGCGCCTCGGGACATCCTTGATCGGCTCAGCGACGTAGGGAGCGGTCGTGCTGTCCCGATTGTGGCTCGGCTGGGGCGAGGCATGTCATGCCCGAGCCACAAATCGCCGCCGGCAATCGCGCGCGGTCATCGCCATTTCCACAACTGCTTTCTTTCGTTGGCGCTCGCACGCCCTGGGCTATGACCATAGCAATCATGGCGCGAAATCAGTCGCGCCTACACCCCTGGGGAGGGATCGATGGGTTTTCGGCAGGTTCTGGGATTTGGCTCTGTCTGGGAGAAGGACAGCGGCGCGGATGACGCCTGCGGCGTGTTCCGCTGGCGTCTGGAAGTGGCGCAACGAAAAGACAAGCTGCACGCGGATTTTACGCCACTTGCCGGGCACAATGGCCGGTGGAGCGACGGCTGGTACAATTTTACTTCGACACTGACCGAGGGGCATGTCGACTACCCTTGCGCCGATAGCGACAAGATGGGTCTTCGGATCATGATTGCATGCGTCAGCCTTACCGAAGGCAAACCGCCAAGCATTTCTCTGTCCACCTCGTTATCGGGAAGCAGTATACCCGGAAGCCCCTCGGGCGGGTCTGGCCTGTCGCTCAACTATTCGCCGGGCTATTCCGGTCAAAAGCTCGAATGGCTTATCAAGCTGCAAGCCTGTCCCGGTGCGGATGGTTGCCCGGACATCACCGTCCTCGACCACCAAGCATCGGTGTCCGATGAGGAGTATTACTGGGGGGACGAAGTCTGGCCGCTGACATCGGAGTCCGACAGCGTCACCGACCACTTGCCTGAAATCGGCATCGGCGCTTGCAACCAGCGTCTTGAGCATAAGCGCACAAGGGAAAACCGCCTGCCTATCAACAGCACACCGCATATCGAGTCCACCGATCGAGCGACCAAAGGAGGGATTGCCTGATGGCGCGCGGCAGGAAAATCAAAGTCGATATCGAAGATGTCGCTGAGCACTTTGAGCAGCTCGCTGCGGATTTCGGTGCCGATCTCGGCATCGATATTGGCGGGCTCGCTCCGCGACCTCGGACGAGACAAGGTCGTGGCAGCTCGGTGGCCGCTGAGCGGGATGCCGAGACGCAGGCGGCCGACGCCATGATGAGCTTCGCAGAAAGCCTCCTCCCCCGCCGAGCCCGGTGAGGTTCAGGCACCTGAACTGCTTCGTCTCCAGCAATCATGGGCACGCGGACGAAGCGGAGGGCGTCGCCTCTACCACCCTTCCGATCCCGGACCACCCTTGACGGGACCGGTGATGTTGGACGTGATCCAACCGGCGTAGTACCCGCCCGGTTGGGGCGTCGCCCGCTCGTCGCCAACCCAGGCCTCATCAACCCGGCCAGCATAAAAGACGATCGATCCGGCGATGCGCGAGAAGCCCTGGCCAAGATCATCCAAAGGATCAGGATAGGTGTACGCCGCCTGTGCGCTGACGCGCTCACCCAGCGCAACGTCGAAATAGGCCGCCTCACCCTTCCATTCACAAAAGGTTGTTCCTGGAACCGGGCGCAAGACGTCCGTACGGACATCCTCCTTCGGAAAGTGATAGACCGGAGCGCTAGCGGTCTCGACAACCTTCACACCACGGATCGTTTCAGCAATCACTTCACCTGCAAAGATGACCTTGAGAGCCACGCCAGCGTCCCGAACCTCGGGCGGCCGCGGATAGTCCCAAACACTTTCCTGACCGGGACCCGGCACCTCTATCCCCGGCGGCCGGGGCGCTTTTGCCCAGCTGGCGCGGTGGGCATTCAATCGTGCGCGGAAAGCGGGGTCGTTGGGAAGCTCTGCCATGCACCAAGATTTAGAGCGAGCGCTGCCATCCGCCAGCAAAGGAGCAGTGGACAGGGTGGTGGGAAAATGCCGGGGTTCTGTTGCCAGGCCCCCGGCGGCCCCGCCTCGCTCTGATAAGGAACGAGGGCTTTAAAGCGATTTCTTTCGCACTGCGTTACGCAGCGAGAGCGAAACCTTCATCATAGTTGTCATTTGCAACTAGTTTAAGCGGTCCCATAACGGAGACCATCCGAGCGAAAGCAGAACCTTTACACGTCCGTCGATGCTATGTCGGCCCCGCCGCAAGCCACTCCCTTGGTCAGGAATGGCCTCTGGTGGAGCCGCCGGGTACCGCCCCCGGGTCCGGTCCGCTTATTACGAGCGCCTTTTATCGCCATAGATGCCGAAGCATCAGAGACAGTATATAGGCGTCTTAGGTTGACGAAGATAGACCGGCTGGTCCCTCAATCCTTCAAGACGTTTTGTTACGTGGTTTTCTGCGGAAAGAGCTTGCGGGACGCCGTTGATCCCCTCAATATGTTCTTAATTTGTTCTCATACGCAAGGGAAGATCAGCATGATCGGCTATGTCACCGTCGGCACCAACAATATGGAGCGGGCCGCAAAATTCTACGACGCCATCGCCGCCGAATTGGGCGTGGGCCGCATGATGGAAGAGGAGAATTTCATCGCTTGGGCCAATCCCGGCGGCGCCCCAGGGGTTGCCGCCACCAAGCCTTTTGATGGGGAGCCAGCCACGATCGGCAATGGGGTGATGGTGGCGCTCCAAGCGAAGGACAAGGACCAGGTCCATAAACTGTATGATATTGCCCTCGCCAATGGCGGCACCTGCGAAGGCCCTCCCGGCGCGCGGAGCGATGAATTCTATGCCGCTTATTTCCGAGACCCTGACGGCAACAAGCTCAATGCCTTCATCATGAGCATGTAGAGGGCGGCGTTTGTTCCGGAGCCCTGGTTGAGGCTCCGGAAGGCGTCGGCAGGGATGATCGGCCTGAGACTAACGGCGTGCTTTTTCCACTTCGCGCCAGACCCGCATGAAATTGCCGCCCATGATCAGCTCGATATCATCGCGGTCATAGTTCCGATCGAGAAGCTCCTGGATGAGATTGGGCATATCGGAGGCATCCTTCAGACCTATCGGCAGCGTATCGCCCAGGCCGTCAAAGTCCGAACCAAGGCCAACATGATCAAGGCCCACAAGGTCCACGACCCGGTCGATATGATCAGCCACATCGCTGACACTTGCGTAGGGGTAGGGATTGTCCGCCCGCCACTCTTCCATGAAGTCATCTTCGCTCATCGCCCGGCGGCCGGAGCGTTCCTTATGCCGCTCAAAGGCTTCTTGTCTCCGTATGCGGTAGCGATTCGCCTCCTCTGTCAGGAAAGCCGAGCCATAGGCGATGAGAAGGACCCCGCCATTGTCCGCCAGCGCCATCAGCATCTCATCCGACATGTTGCGCTCAAACCCTGGCGTGAAATGACGCAACGAGGAGTGGCTGGCGATCACGGGCGTGCGCGTCACCTCCATCACATCAAAAAACGCCTCATCGGTCACGTGGCTGACATCAACCATCATACCAACATCGTTCATCGCACTGACGAGCAGATGGCCGAACGGCGACAGCCCGCCCCAAAGCCGTTCTTCATCATAGCTTGAATCGGAGATGTGATTGACCCGGCCATGGGTCAGGGTGATGTAACGGATGCCGCGATCGTAAAAGTGCACCAGATTCTCGATGCTGCCCTCGATCGGCGCGCCGTTTTCCATGCCCAAGGGAAAGGCGATGCGCCCCTGCCGGGTGATCCGGCGCACATCGCGCACCGATTTCGCAATCTCAAACTTATCCGGATGCTGATAAGCGATGCCTTCGACGAGACCGATCATCCGGTCCGCTTCCGCCTTCGCGCCGCCGGTCTCTTGAAAACGCGCCGCGACATAGATCGCGATAAACGGCGCATTGAGGCCGCCCTCCATCGCCTTGTCATAGTCAAAGTTCATGCGCTCGCTGAACGTGCTGATGTCAGCGCCATGATCGGCCACCTGATAGGGCATGTCGACGTGGCCATCGAGCAGGATCGCCTCGCGAGCGATCGTGATCGCTTCGTCCGATGGGCCTTGGGCCAAAGCAGCTGAAAGAAAGAGGGCGGCAGCGAGCATCAGGTCTCTCCCCATTGAGATGTCAGGGAGAGTTTGACCCAAGCCGCCCCGAACGGCAACGAAGTCCGGCCAATTGCGCACAGTTGCGTCGCGTCCGTTGAGGGAGGAGACTGCAGCCCGAATCGTCAGACAGTCATTCTATGATCGCGAACATTGCCCACCTCGAACCGCAACCGATGAACCGGACAGATGAGGTCTATCTCGACCTGCTGCGCCGCGTGATGGACGAAGGCGCCACCCGGGACGATCGGACCGGCACCGGCACCAAATCGGTGTTCGGCCACCAGATGCGGTTTGACCTCAACGAGGGCTTCCCCCTTCTCACCACCAAGCGCGTGCACCGGAAGTCTGTCATTCACGAGCTTCTTTGGTTCCTCCGTGGCGAGACGAATGTCAAACCGCTGCAAGAGGTCGGCGTCTCCATCTGGGATGAATGGGCTGACGAGGCGGGCGAGCTCGGGCCGGTCTATGGCGCCCAGTGGCGGTCATGGCCGGACTATGATGGCAGCGCGGTCGATCAGATCGCCAAGGTGCAAGAGGCTCTTCGCGCCAATCCCTATTCCCGCCGCCATGTGGTCAGCGCATGGAACCCCGGGCTGGTCGATGAGATGGCGCTACCGCCTTGCCACTGTCTCTTCCAGTTTTATGTCGCCGACGGAAAACTCTCCTGCCAACTTTATCAGCGCTCAGCAGATATTTTCCTTGGCGTGCCGTTCAATATCGCAAGCTACGCGCTCCTGACCCATATGATGGCCCAGGGCGCAGGACTTGAGGTCGGCGACTTTGTCCATACGCTGGGGGATGCGCATCTCTACCTCAACCATGTTGATCAAGCGACGGAGCAGCTCTCCCGCGAAGCGCGCGCGCTGCCGACCCTGACGCTCAACCCAGCCATCAAAGATGTCCTTGGCTTTTCCTATGACGACATCGCGGTTGAGAATTATGATCCACACCCGGTGATTAAGGCGCCGATCGCCGTATGACCGCGCCCAAGGTCGCGCTCGTTGTCGCGCGCGCCCAAAATGGCGTCATCGGCCGCGGCGGAGAGCTTCCCTGGCGCATGAAGAGCGATCTTCAATGGTTCAAAGCCAACACCGTCGGCAAGCCCGTGGTCATGGGTCGGAAGACATACCAATCCATCGGCCGCCCCCTGCCCCAAAGGACCAATATCGTCATTACCCGGCAGACAAGCCTTCATCCCGATGGGGTCATGCTCGCCAGCAGCTTGGGAGACGCGCTGTCGCTAGCCGCGGACGAGGCAAGGAGATTGGGGAGCGAAGAAATTGCCGTGATCGGCGGCGGCGAGATCTACAAAGCGGCCCTTCCGCTTGCCGATCTTCTCTATCTGACAACCATTGAAGAGGACGTCGCCGGGGACACCGTGTTCCCGGCACTCAGCGAAACTGGTTGGACGATAGAGAACGCTGGGCGCATCGCCAAGGGCCAGGGCAACGACCACAGTGCTCGCCTCGAAATCTGGCGCCGGTAGCGCCCTGGATTAGTGGCACGTATACCGAACGGCGCGCACCCAAAGATACACGGTATGCGTCTCACTAGGCCTTGCATCCGTATACGCCTCAGACATCTTGCAGCCAGGATCGGTCTGGACTGAATAGCTGTCGCCATCCGGCAAGGTCATGCGGCAGGCGATATCCCGCACAAGATAGCAGTCATTCGCGAGCGCCAGCGTTCGAATGGGCGCAGTTGGATGCACCACATCGCGCCCGGGCATGGGGCCATACTCAGTATCGGGATAAGCGATCAGCGTTTCGTTATCGAGCGCACGAAAGACATCGAATGCGTCCTCATTGGCCTTCATGATCCGCCGATCGAAAATCAAATCATCCATCTCCCAACGGTTGGAGTAGAACTGGAGAAACTTCGGGCGTTGAAGCCCCGGCGCGAGGGTGAAGGCACCCACGTAGTAGTGCGCATCCCGGGCGACGAGTTCGGTCTCAACCCACCGGCGCACATCCGGCTCAACCGCATAGACGGTCGACATGACCGCACCGATGAGCACGACCCACTGACCCAAACCTCTGATAAAGCGAAGCATCCCTGGCCCTCCCCAAAAGCCTAACGAAAGCTTAACGCATAATCCCGCCCGCGGCCAGCTGCCTAAGCGGCGGCGTAGACCGACTGGCAGGCGTCAGCGATCCAATTGCGGACGATCTGCATCGTTTTGTTAGGGCGGTTGTCGCGGTGGAACACAAGCCAAGGGCTCCGTCGCGGCAACTCAATATGTGGCAAGACAACCAGTCCGGCCGGCTCGGCAAGAAAGTGCGGAAGCGGAGCAATACCCGCACCTTGCGCCGCTGCGCGGCAAAGCGACCGCACACTCGTCGACCGGATGCGCGTACGATGCTCAAGCCCCCGATCTTTCAGCCAGACATTCTCCGGAATATCCCCATATTTAAGATCAACCCAGAGAAGATGCTCCTTCTGCAGATCAAGATCACGTGGATCACGATCGGCAAGATAGGACGGCGAGCAGAACAGCTGCTGGCCCAGCGACGGCAGCCTCCGCGCGATCAGTGTTTCTGATTTCGGGCGCGCTAAACGGACCGCGATATCGACGCTCCCATTGGTGAGATCGGAAATCGCGGTGTCGACATCGAACTCGAGTCGTAGGCCCGGATGCTCAGCGTAGAGCTCTGTCAGCTTCGGCGTCAGAACATCGGAGATCATCGGTTCGGTCGACGAGATTCGAATCGGCCGCTCTTGGCTCCCTGTGCGGAGCGCCCGCGCCACACGGACGATCTGCGAAAGATATCGCGATCCGGGTTCGGCATATTCGAGCACAGCCTCGCCCGCGGGCGTTGGCACCACCCCGCCTGCTCCGCGCTTGAGAAGCGGCAGTCCCAGATCCGCCTCAAGGCGCTCGATCTTTCGCGCCACGGTCGGGATCGACATGCCGAGCGCCCCAGCCGCAGCCGACAGCGAACCGCATCGCGCCGCCGTCAGAAAGCAGCGGACATGGTCCCAATCCAAATCAGCAGGTGAACGCATATGTAAAGCACCTTTTCGATTCTGATGGTACCACTCG
>JBCDLG010000091.1:0-12071 GCA_038745625.1 Pseudomonadota bacterium
CCCGAACCTCCGGCCAAGGACATCGCGACGCCCTACTACGACCGCCACAAAATCGACATCAGCAACCTTCGAGACTTCTATGATGGCCTGCTCATGGGTGATGCTATCATTCATGCAGATGCGATGTTTGATTCAGAAACGAAGTGGAAGCTTACGCTTCGCCAAATGATACGAACAGAGAGCAATCATCACATGGCACGGAGCGCTCGGCATCTGGCGATGGCCGGTGTGCCGCTGGACAGCATTCTCGCGATCTGGTCACCAGACTACGTCAGTTCCGTGACCGATGATCGTCTGAGGGTGGCGTTCGAGTATATCGACGCAATCTCGTACCGCCCTGCCCGCGTCACGGGTGATACGCATGCTGCGCTTCGTAGCCACTACACGGATCGTCAAATTGCCGAGCTTTTCGAACTCGCAGGCATCAATGCGATGAACGTGGCGCATGACAGCATCTTGCCGATTGCGACGGACGCAGAAACACTCAATTGGGCGATGGCCAATCTCTCTTCTGTCGGTTGGACCCCCGACCTGAACGCGCCGTCGAGCCCCGAGGAACAGCGCGCCAACGCTTTCATTGGGGAGGCGATGGGCATGGCCTACCAGGAGGTTGTCGCGTCGTGGACTCCGGACGACCTTGCCGCCATTGATCCTGAGTTCTCGACTGACTGGATCAACTATGTGACGGGGTACGACATATCCCCGATCACGTTCGACGGCGACAAAGACGGGATTGAAGAGCCGTTTGATCACTACCCTGAGGACTATCTGCGCTGGGAGGATCCAGAAGCCGATAACGCGAACCTCCCGCCGAGAGGGACGCCGCGCTTTGACGTGCGAGCCTATGATTTTGATTTCTATCAGCCATCCGCTCTGGCGGAAACAAGATATCCCCTCAGTGATCGGAACAAGTTCGATACCGAGTGGACGCGCTTGGCGTCCATGGGAACGGCCAAGATCGAAGCCTATTTTTCCTATGTCGACCGCGCCTTGGATATGGAAGAGAAATGGCCGATCTTCTTTGTCTACCAACTCTCGAGCGGCTGCGGCCATTGTCAGGTCCACGGGTCATTCGGCTATTTCGACGCCGTCGAAGATGACTTTCCGTATGACGAGATCCCCGATGACGAGCGTGAAAAGTTGATGGCCCGGATCGAAGGGCTTTTTGACTTCGAGCGTTCAAACCTCTTCACCAAAGCGGAAAAGGCAGCGTTCCGGTTCGCTCGGGACGCGGCCAAACTGCCGGCCCGCACCACCGCGGCCCATATCGAAGAGCTGCGACGCCACTATTCTGACCGAGAGATCCAAGAGATCATGACAGTCGTCGTCGCCGGCGCGTGGCTCGCCTCCGACATGCAGTCTCAACTGACGGTCACGGATCAATTGAGCATGTCTTGGGCCTTGAAGAACTTGACGCCCTTTGGCTGGCGGCCTGGTTCCCATGTGGGTTGGCCCAATGAGCAGCGTGCCTATCATATGACGGAAATGGCTGACTTTGCCTTTGCCAAAATGAGTTCGGGTGAAGTGATCGACGGTGTGTCCGAGTGGCTCGCCTCTGATGTTCCCATTGGTATCGATACGGACCGTGACGGTGTTGAGGATGGGTATGACGGTTTCCCTCGCGATCCTAGCCGATGGGCGGACACGGACCGTGACGGCCGCGAGGACTCCAAGGACCGAGACATTGACGGCGATGGCCTCTCCAACAGCCGCGAGCTCGACATCGGGACGTTCCCTTATAAAGCAGACTCCGACGGCGACGGGGTTCTCGACCCTACAGAAATCGATCAGGGAACGGACCCTATCGATCCCCACGACTTTTAAATGATGTATTTGCTTCAGTTTCAGCAAATCTGTCGCCAGCATGCGTGACACATCAAGAGGAGAAGACTCGATGGCCGATAGACAGGTTTTAGCGTTAAAAGTCGCCAGCGTACTCTGGGTGATTTGGGGCATTGTCCATGTTCTGGGCGGTGTGGTCACCATGAGCGTCGACGCGACGACCGGTTTTCAAGGGATCGCCGCGGCAGTGAACCCGGATGAATTGGTCGCTGACTACCACCCAGCCGTCGAAGCCGTCCTCAACCAGCATGGATGGAACCTGTTCTGGGCCGGCGCGACGACGATCGTCGGTGCCGTCTTCATTTGGCGGAAGAACCTCACCGCGATCTGGGTGACGGGGCTGGTCGGCGGTCTCTTTGACGTTGGCTATTTCGTCTTCATCGACCTCGGCGGCTACGGCACCTTCTTTCCGGGTACGTCAATGACTTTCGTTTCAGGGAGCGCCATCATCCTATCCTTCTGGGTCTGGCTGACTGCAGGGAAAGCGGCTGCAAACTGACCGCTGGATCGACACGCTGATCAATGTCCAAGACAGCTTTGCGGATCCGTTCGGCCGTGCGTGCAACTCAGCCACAGCTTCGTGGTTGTGGTTATGCCAGCAAGCACCCACGCTGAACATCCGCAAACTTGATGGACTGATCAGATGTTGATCAGCTGATCGTTTCGCCACCAGTACCAAAAAGCCGTCGCGAGATATTGCGGTTTCCATAGGAGCGGCTTGTAGTGGACACGATCGACCGGAGCAAAAAGCTCGAGCAAGTCCCAGTGGTTGACGTT
The DNA here is from genome assembly GCA_038745625.1 of Pseudomonadota bacterium. Classification (GTDB taxonomy): domain Bacteria; phylum Pseudomonadota; class Alphaproteobacteria; order Caulobacterales; family Parvularculaceae; genus Parvularcula. The sequence continues at coordinate 2,620 of JBCDLG010000091.1, forward strand.
ATCTACAATCGGCTGCCCGCTCAACGTTGTACCTGACTGAATGAGCATTGTAATCGTCCGTGCCATGATGGAGACGCCCCACGGCGTGGTGCCGTTACCATCAAGCAGCGGCGCGCCAAGGAAATAGAGGCCAGGATAGTCAACAGACGCGATCATCCGCCTGCACCTGGCGCGCAGCTCCCGGCCCGTTCGCATACCCGTATATTCCGGTAGCTGAAGAAAATCGAGATCGAGATCATAGCCCGTTCCGTAGAGAACAACATCCGTATCAAAACGTGCCTTCCCCCCATCAATCAGAGCGACCGTCGCCTGGTTGCCATCCAGCGCACGGAGGGTCCCATGGTAGCGGCGCAAGGACTGGAAATGCTCGATCATGATGGGTCGACCCGGAATGATGGAATGGTACCGGTAGTCGAAATCATAGGACGGCATAATCTCTTCGATCGAGAAGTACGCGTACTTATCTTTCAACATCTTGTTGGTCGCAGCGTTGAGCTTCTCAAGCTCCAGGCCCCACATCTGCGAGAGCGCATAGCTCCGATGGACCGATTTCTCATGCTTTTGCCGGCTGCTCGGCACCATCCAGTGGAGGCCGCGATAAACCCAGTCGATACGAGCCGCCTGGTGCTCAAGTGCAAGCTCCAAGAGATCATAGGCCGAGGCGCTGCCGCCCACCACGGTGACATTCTGTCCCCGGAGGGTTTCGGGATGTTGAAAGGAAAACGAATGATGGGCCTCACCTTCAAACCCACTATCGGCAACCTCTGGCGTTCGAGGTTTGTTGTGCAGCCCCGTGGCCACCACGATGTTGCGCGCGACAAAGGAGCCGCGCGGTGTGGTCAATGTCCAAGTCTCTCCATCCCAGCGCACGCCCGTGACGGCATGCCCTAAGCGCAGCATATCTTCGAGCTCATAGTGGGGAATGAGCGCGTTGATGTTCTCCAAGATATGAGGCTGCGTGACGCCCCGGATGGGAATGCCGTTCAGGCTCCAATCCTCCGCGCGAAACTGAATGTCCTGCCAACTCGGAAGTTGCGCCCAGAGCCCCCCAGCGGTGTCCGCTTTGTCAAAGACCAAGGCCGACAATCCGGACGCCTTGGCATAGCGGGCCATGGTCAAACCCGTGATCCCCGCACCAATAATGGCGACATCGATCGCGTCGGACGAGGCTTGAGGCATGGTCTTGGACCTCACTTCTGGCAACATGCGCTAAGCGTTTTATGCCTTAAGGGTCGTCAAAGCAGAAGCCCAGACGTCGGCGCAAATTCCCCTCTGCCACCCTCGAGCTGAACAAGGATCGACGGAGTTTGCTTCTTCAGAGCAAAGAAGCCCCGTTTTGTATGTGGCCAGACAATTTCATCGTAGGGTCGTACGACCTCCACCAAGGGAAGACCGTATCCCTCCATGGCCTTCAAAAGCCGCGTGCGTACCGGGCCTATTGTCAGACGCGCTGTCACCGCCGCATCCAGCTCGTGCGCTTTTGACCAATCGGCGATGACCTTTGTCCATTGATCATCATCGCCGACCTCAACGGGCACAGAAAAGGCGGTCTCCGCTCGCGCCGCAGCGTCAGCCAATACACCTGATACAAATGAATGAGCGATATCGCCCATCGGCCAAAGGGACCGCTTTGTCGGCGTCCTCAGGACCAGCACTGCGGTCGGTGTGCGTCGCAATGGCAAACTCTCCGGTGAGCAATCCTCTTCTGTCACGATAAGCCCGACCCGCCCCTCTTGGGGTTGTGCCTGGGTGGGAGCAATCGGGATCGGCGATGGCAATTCGGGTTCGTCGAGCGGTGGCGCCAGAGTGGCAAAATCACCATCGAGGCGGAAGCGGCCCTCTGTGAACGTTTCAATGTTCTCCGCACGCGCCAGATAGGTCTTTCCTTTGGTATGGAGACCGCCGACCCAGCGCCATGAACATGTGTTGGACGCTGGATCAGCGTCGAGCAGATGCCGCAAAAAGAAGTCTGCACCCAGCTCCCAGGGCAGCCTGAGCGTATAGACCCAGATGCTGGCGAACCACATGCGCGCATGATTGTGGAGATAGCCGACCTCAACGAGCTCAGAGGCCCAGGCATCGAAGCAATCAAAGCCCGTCTTCCCATGGACCGCATCAGCATAGCGCCGCGCCAGCGAACGATCTTGATCCAATTGATCGGCGAGCTCGCCCAGCCTGGACGTGTAGCGTGTCCAAACGTCCGGGTAATGTTCAAGCCAGCCTTTAAAGTAGCCGCGCCACAACACCTCTTGCACGAACTTTTCCGCTGATGATCGGGTGTGATTGTGCAAGACCGCACGCAGCACCTCCGTCTCAAGAAGAGCGCGATGGCGCAACCACGGCGACAACGCCGAGACGTTGCCGCGGTCGGCGGGACCCAGATCAAAGTTGCGGCGCTGCGCGTAGGACGCGCCCGCGTTGGGCAAGAAGTGCTGCAGCCTTTGGTTTGCGGCCTCTTGGCTGGGCGCCCAGTTGACAAGCGGCGAACGTGACGCGGGGGGAACAGGCGTCCGCATCATTGATCTCTATCCGCCATACTCAGCGGCAGAGACAGTTGGGCGGAAGCAGCCTCTCGTTTGCGTCCCCGGCCTCGCATCACGATGCCTGATTTCCTGCTGCCGTGCTTGTGCTGGATACTCTGTGCCTCGCGGCGAAAATCAGGGCTGCTTCGCACAGCCCAGACACGCTCACGTGCGTCCTTCGCAGCCTTCAGGTGATCGATAATTGGCCGCGGATAGGACCGATCCAGGATCTGGCTCGCGCCATCCCAGTTCCATGGTTCGTGAACGAATGGGTCAGGAACCTTTGCGAGCTGGGGTACCCATCGCCGGATGAAGCGTCCGCCTGGGTCTTGATCATAGCCCTGCTTGACCGGGTTGTAGATCCGTACCGTGTTGATCCCGGTCGTACCCGATTGCATCTGCGCCTGCGACCAGTGGATGCCAGGCTCATAGTCCGTGAACATGCGCGCCAGATGTTCGCCAGGTTTGCGCCAATCGAGCCAGAGATGATAGCTGGCGAAGGCCATCAGCATCGCACGCATACGGAAATTCATCCATCCCGTGTTACGCAAGGCTCGCATACATGCATCAACAAAAGGCAACCCGGTCTCGCCATGCATCCACGCGACGAGCCGGGCCTGGTCTGGCTCGCGTGGTCGTAAGCCATCATAGGCGCGATGGAGGTTGCGAAACTCGAGGCTCGGTTCATCCTCGAGCTTCTGTATGAAGTGATCGCGCCAATGCAGCCGTCCTTCGAACGACGAGAGTGATCCTTTCCACGCGTGCCCTGTTCCTTGCGCCTTCAGCTCATTCTGTTTGGACCAGGTTGCTTGTGCGACCTCGCGCATCGACAGCGTGCCCCAAGCGAGATGCGGGCTGATCCTTGAGCAATGGTCTGCACCGGCCGCCGGGCTCGACATAGCCCGGCGATAGGGCGCTCCTCGCGCGGTGAAAAAGCTCCGTAGACATTCAAGCCCGGACGGCCGACCACCCTCCTGCCGTTGCGGACAGGCGTCCGGCTCCATTCCTAATGCGTGTACCGATGGTATCTCACCAGCATCGACGTTCTCCAGCGGCCTCAGCGCAGAAGGAGCCTCCGCAAGCGGGGTCGCCATAGAGGAGTCCCATGTCTTGGCCCAACCATCTCGGTTTCGCAGGCGACGGATCACACCCGATTGGCTCAGCTCCACCCACTGGATCGCGCGCGACTGAGCCCAAGCGGCGACGCGGCGATCACGCGCATAGGTCCAGCCATTGCCTGTCTCTTCATGGGACCAGATCCTGGAGATAGCGTTGGCATCGCATAAACTGCTCAGCACGTGGACGGCATCGCCCGTTCGGACCACGAGAGGCTGACCCAATGCGGCGAGTTCCCCCCGCAGGGTACGCAGGCACTCCGCAACGAACGCCCATTGACGTCCCGAGACATCAGGCTGCTGCCAAAGCTCCGGCTCGGCAACGAAAAGCGGAAGGACGGGACCCTGCTCGGCGGCCCTTGCCAAGACGGCATTGTCGGCAACCCTGAGGTCACGTTTGAACCAAACAAGCTGTGTGTTCGCGCGATGCACACGTATTGTTCTAGGCTGCGCAAATGACCAGCACCACGGGCTCAATTGCCGCGCAGGGCGTTGCGATGTCCTTGGCGATAGCGTTCGGTCCGTAGTACCGTCAAACGGCCCCGGGAGGGCTTAGAGGCATGGAACAACTCGCCGCCCTAAGGGCCGCTTACCTTGTGGCGTCGCACGGAAGTGTCTCCGCCGCGGCGGAGACACTGGGCGTTCATCGGTCAACGGTGATGCGGAAGATCGACGAACTTGAGAACACGCTTGGACGCAAGCTGTTCCATCGCCATCCCAAGGGCTACACACCGACGGAGGTCGGACGAGCGCTTTTGCAGTCGGCTGAAGAGCTCGAACATAAGTACAACGAGGTCATCGCTCAGCTGAAAACCCACGGTACAGAACTCTCGGGCGAGATCAGCCTGTCTTTGCCCGGGCCCATCGCGCCGATTGCTATTCGGGCATCGGACGAATTTCGAGAGAAACACCCCGACTGTCAGATCAAGCTGAAGATCACCGAAGAGCTTCCAGGGCTTGAGTTTGGCGAAGTGGACATTGCCATTTGGCCGCAACATAGACCGCAAGTTGACAGCTATGTTGTTCTTCCGTTGTTCGAAGCGGTATCCGGGCTCTATGCCAGCCAGCGGTATATTGATCAGTATGGGATGCCTGAGACGTTGGATGACCTGCGAGACCACAAGGTCGTGACAGCGTCGACATCCGTTCAGTCTGCGCCAAGCACCTGGCTTCGGAAGCTACTGAGTGAGGCCGACTTTCCAGAAAGCAACATAGCGCTGGTCAGCAATTGCCGTGCGACGATGTTTCGTGCAACGATTGATGGTGTGGGAATTGGTATACTCCCGGCCTTTATTGCCGAACCTGACCCCACGGCTGTCCGAGTCCTGCCTGATATTCCGTGTCCAGCTGGACCAACATTCTTCACGGTGACCCATGTCGACGTCCACCGGACCAAGAAGATTCAAGAATTCTTGATATGCCTGAAGGCGACCGTCGAGGGGATGATGAATGGTGCTGAGGGTGCAGAGCGCATGGTCCTTCACTGACTGACGGAGACTCATGCGGTCGCTCCGTCGATGCACCACTCAGAAGTCAAAGCGCCCGACGAACTCGACCCGTGTGCCCTCGCCTTCGGAGCCATCCACCGTCTCGATCGTATTGTAATTGCCCTCCAAACCGAACGTGACTCCATCGAGGGGCGAAAAGAAGAGGTTCGCGCTGTACCGTTCGCCGCCGGAATAGAGCAACGGATCTGCCGTGTTCGGCGAATCGAGCTCGAACAAGCTGGCTGTGAATGTCGAGCGCCACCGTTCAGTCCAGAAGTGCTGATAAGCGCCGAAAGCACCAATGATACCTGTCGCCTCAACGTCGCCATTGTCCAAAACAACGCCGTCCAATTCGCCTACGAATGAAGAAAAGTAGTGAACGAAACCCTCGCCAACCTGCGCTCCGAAGGAAAAATTGTTCCGATTGGATCCAGGGAGCGGGCTGTTGAACCGGCCTGAGAGGTGCGCACCGCCCGTAATCACGCTGTCTTCGTCCGACTTCAACTCGACACTCATCCCTGCGATGCGGATATACCCCCATTCTCTTTGTAGCTTGGCAAAAGCGACAACGCTGGGCACCGACTCGGACGCGATCAGGTCTGTGTTTCCACCAAGATCAGCAGCTGGGTTTTCGATCCCAATGCCCCAGTTCGAGCCGTCGTACTTCCCACGAACATAGTGGATGCCTGGGTTGCGGAGCACTGGTTGCGCCATTGGTCCCCCAGGGTCGGCAGTTTCAGGAATGTTGAAGACGTCGACGAAGCCCGACCAGAACTGGCCAAACTTCCAGGGCCCAAGTTCGGCGGCGGCGTGCCGTAGGCGGAGGTCATAGTCATTGGTGAACTCGTCACCATCGCCGAAGAAATCAAACTCGATAAAGGTCCGCAACTGACCATATTGTGTTGGTGCACGGAAATCGAAGTTGATCCGACTGTGGCGCGCGTGAATGCTGAACTGCTCGTCGCCATCGTCGACGGCCCCGTCGATCGGGATCGTCGGCTGCGTTCCGATCTGCTGAAAGCCCTGATTATCGGTGTCGTAGTTCGCGTTGATCTGAACTGCGCCGCCAAGGCGGAAAGCACCGTTTGTACCCGGAACGCGAACAGAGCGATCAAACTCCCCCGCTGTCACAATCGCGTCGTCGGGGAAGCGCCCAATTGGTTGGCGCGCCGATAGAATACCCGTGCCAGAGGTTTGCCCAGATGCCGCTTCGACGCCGCCGCTCGACGGACCCCTTGTGTCTGAAACCCTAATAACGGCGTCGTCGTCTGTTGAGACTTGGCGGCCATCGATAACGACGTCCACACCCTGAGATCGGGCCAACGCGTCGACCAGGGCTCTCAGCTCCTCGATTTCTGCACGGAGCTCTTCAATGCTCTCTTCGCTTGTTGACTGCGCAAATCCTGGAGAGAACAGAACAACAAATGAGCAGGCCAGCGCACATGCTAACAACGTCGGCTCCTTAGAGGACAGGGTTCTTCGCATAGTGTACACCGATCATTGAGCTCTACATTCGGGTGGTACCTGTGGTCCGTGCACGGCTTCTCGCTCACACATCGTGAGAGTTGGCAAGATGCTGGCTCGGCAGTCGACAGCGGGCATCTGTGATCTGTGCACCCGCCTTCGCTCCATTCGCATGGGACCCTAGCTAAAGATCGCGGGGGTCCAGGGGGTCGGTTCCCGCACGGATCTCTGACCGATCATCGACGCCATCACCATCAGAGTCCGCCTTGTAGGGAAATGTTCCTTGTTCAACCTCTCTACGGTTGGACAGGCCATCGCCATCGATATCACGGTCCCGTCGATCCTCGGTTCCATCGCCATCGGTATCGGCCCAGCGCGAAGGGTCTCTCGGAAAGCCGTCAAAAGCGTCTTCCACACCATCACCATCGCTATCGACCGCCAACGGAACATCCTTGCCGATGAACGCGGTCGCGGCGTCGGGGACTTTGCCGGTCGAGATGTCGGCAACCATCCGATCGAAAAGTTGGCTCATATGGTAAGGCCGCTGCTCGATTGGCAATCCAGTGTGAACGCCCGGCGACCAACCCATCGGTCCGAGATTGGTCATGGCCCAGGACATACTCAGCTGATCAGTCACTGTTGCCATGGACTGCATAGAGATGGACAACCAACTCAGATGCACGGGCAACGCCAACGTTTCCTGTACGCCCCGATCAGAGAAGTGGCGTCGGAGCTCCTCGATATGAGCAGCTGTGATTCTAGATGGTAGCCGTCCTGAATCGCGGGCAACCCTCAGCGCCGCTTTTTGATCTGGCGCCAGAAACCTTGAACGTTCAAAGTCCATCAGGGACCGGATGTATTGCACAAGCTCGGGCTTGTCCTCCGGTGGAATTTCATCTTGGAAGTAGTCATCTTCCGTGTAGTCCCATATCCCGAACGAACCATGAGCCTGGCAGTGGACACAGCCGCTCGCCAGCTGGAACACAAAGAACATTGACCAGATTTCTTTAAAGCTCTTGGTTCGCTCCATCTGCAGAATATACTCATCCATCGTCAAGGTTCCGATGGTCACGGCTCGATTCCATTGGGTATCGAACTGTTGCCGGTCGCTGTAAGGCACCTCTGAAGTGATCTCTTGCGGCCGAATAAAATAGTCATAGTCGTAGGCTGACACGTCGAAAGGCGGCGTGCCTCGTGGCGGCAGATTCGCATCACGAATCCCCTCCGCGGCCCATTTCAGCTTATCGAAAGGAAAAGCATCGAACGGTTGTTCAATCCCGTCAAAATCTCCATCAAACGTGACTCGGGGTATGTTGTAGCCCGTGATGTAATTGACCCAGTCGGTGGTAAACACAGGATCCACGGCACCGAGATCATCCGGGGACCAATTGGCCTTGATCTCCTCCTGCGCCATCGCCAAAGCCGCTCCCACGAACGGACGGGCACGTTGTTCTTCCGGAGAGGTGGCAGCATTGTGACCAATGCTCCATCCGACCACCGATAAGTTCTCCGTCGCCCAATCAACGGTTTCTTGGTCAGTCACGATGGGAACCACTGCGTCATGGGTGGCTGTTGCCGCATTGACCGCGCCGAGCTGCATAAGCTCAGAGATTTGACGGTCCGTGTAGTGTGTTCTGAGAAGCGCGTGCATATCGCCAGACGCAGTCGAAGGATAGCTGCTGACAAGATCGATATAGGTGACCGCAGCCTTGAGACGCTCATCCTCCAAGTTCTCGACGAAGTCAGGAGCGAAAGCCGCATGGATCTCTTCAAGTGGCACACCCATCAAGGACAGCTGGTAGGCGCTACGTGCGGTGTGGTGACCGCTCCCCGCCCCGATCATTTGACGAAGCGTGAGACGCCACTTGGTCTCAGCATCAAAGAGCGCCTTGTCGTGGATCATAGCATCCGCGATCAATAAGCCTTCGTAGAAGTCATAGAGATTGCTGATGTCGATCTTGTGCCGATCATAAAACCGCATCTCGAGATCGGCCGCGGGTGGCGGCGGTGCATCAGCCTTTGCCATCTGTACAAAGATGGTCAATGATGCGAGGATCGTGCCCGCTGAGAGTGCTTTTAAGCTCATTGGACTACTGCCCCTCATAGACTTTGACAAACATACCGTTCGGGTTCGGTTGGTGACTGGGCACCGGCTGAATCACATCCCAGTGCTCTGTAATCAGACCGTCCTCATTGAAGAAATACATGTCGACTGCGGCGCTGCCCTTATCCTCAGGAGCGGTATCGTCCATCTGCCGAAAGTTCACGTGCGCCATGGCCCAATCGCCCACCACGATCACTTTGTGGACGTCGATGAAGGTCGGGTTCTCCGCCGCAGAGCCCGCGAACAACATGGTGAGCGGCTCGCGTCCATTGGGCAACATGGAGCTATGCTGAATATAGCCATCCGAGACATACTCGCTCACTGCTTCAATGGTCGGCTTATCAGCCAAGAGAACATAAAACTCGAGAAGTCGCTCTGCACGCGCACGATCTTCTGGCGTGTTCGCTATGATATGCGTTTCGTAGCCTTCTGGAATGACATTTTCATAGATGGGACCTTGCTCCCAACTTCGGGTCGGCGGCGCGAATGGATCAACGTCGCCGCCAGCCTGGCCCGCCGCCGAGCCCATCATAGCAAAACCAAGTGCTAAACCTGAGGTTATCATCTTATTTGAGTACACCGCAATAAATTCTCCCCCCTACCCCAATACGAGGTAAGGCTAGTTACTTCACCGCATTGATGATCACTTCCACAACCTCGCCTTAGTTCAAATTATCGGAGAAGAAAGTTTTTCTTAAGTCTTGAAAAGCGCTGGGGGTGTGTATCTGCGCACAGGTCAGTTTACGACGCTGAAGGACCC
>JBCDLG010000092.1:0-12034 GCA_038745625.1 Pseudomonadota bacterium
CATGCGCTATGACCATTGGGCGATCCGCTGGATGTTCTTTTTCGCTGGGCTCAGCGGATGCACCATGATTGGTACAGGGATGCTCTTTTGGATGCGCGCGCGGATCCGAAAAGGGATGGAGCCCGCGAGTGTTCGCGTTGTCCGGGCGCTCTCCGTCGGCATCATGCCTGGAATCATTGCCGCGAGCGGTGCGTTCCTGATTGCTAATCGCGTCTTGCCAATGGAGGCTCGTCTTGGTGGTCTTGATCGTGCTGCGTTGGAGGTTACGGTCTTCTTTGGCGTCTGGGGTCTGACGTTCGCGCACGGAGCTTTACGGGGAAAGGTGGCGTGGCGAGAGGAGTGCTGGTTGATCGCAGCAATCGCTGGCCTCGCGCCTATCCTCAATTGGGTGACCACCGGCGATTTTGTGGTGGGCCAAGTGCTCGCGGGGAGCGCTGCTGTTGCAGGGACTGATCTTGTCCTTATGGCGTCGTGCGGGATCGCGATCGTCGTTGCCCGTCGTCTTGCCAAGACAGAACGCTATGAGCGCGGCGAAGCGCCAGCAAAGGCGGTGCTCCCACCGGGTGGGTTGGCCAGGACACCGTAGAGAGATGCCAGATGACAAACCCGTCCGTGGTCCGCGCCCACCAGTCTCAGCTTGCAAAGCCTGATGAAAAGAAGCGCGATCTGACCGCGAAACTGGCCAACTGAGAGGCGACGTCAATGGCCCTGGCCGAACCGCCGCAATCGCAGAGGCTCTCAGGGTTCTGGAGGATTCTTGTGCCGGAAGTTCCGGGATGGTGGAGTTCTCCGAAGACGAATTAAATCGTCTTTTTCGGACCTTAGCAGATTGGGAAGAGCAGTTAAAGGATTTTGATCTTGATGCTGAGGAGTTTTTCTCATGAGTGGGGGAGAGACATCCAGAACAGCGTTCAAGGTCGCCTCCGCTCCCAAACCAAAGCGTCTGCCGCCGATCTCCTTCCGGGTGAATGAGGCCGAACGGGACTGGCTTCTCAAGAAAGCCGGGTCGCAGTCCCTCGGCGCCTATGCGCGGGCGAGGGTGCTCGCTGGCGCGAAGATTAAGGCGAAGAAGACGGCATCGTCACCCAAAGAGCGCGATGTGCATCTCGCGCAGGCTCTGGCGCTTCTGGGACAATCGGGTGTCGCCTCTGCCTTGGGTGCGCTGTCGGAAGCCGTAGTCCTCAGCACCGTGCCGATGAGCGAGGCCGTCGAGCATGAGATCACCATGGCTTGCCAGGACATCGCAGAGATCAAGACGCTTTTGATGATGGCGCTGCGCACCACGGAGCATTGAGGCGATGATCATCGTCGCCTCACAGCGCGGAGGAGCCAAAAAGCTCGGTGAGCATCTGATGAATGCGCGCGACAACGAGCATGTGGAGCTGCACGAGATCCGCGGCTTCATCTCAAGCGATGTCATCGGGGCCTTCAAAGAGGCCCAGGCCATCAGTAAGGGGACGAAGTGCATGCAGTTCCTCTTCTCGGTCTCCTTCAACCCGCCTGAGAAAGAACATGCCAGCGTCCAGGCCTTCGAAGACGCCATTCACCGCGTTGAGGAAGCGAATGGTCTGATCGGCCAGCCGCGCGTTGTCGTCTTCCACGAGAAAGAGGGGAGGCGGCATGCCCACTGCGTCTGGTCCCGCATCGACGCTGAGACGATGAAGGCCAAGCAGCTGTCCTTCTACAAAGAGAAGATTATGACCGTCTCGCGGGAGCTTTACCGCGAACACGGATGGACTATGCCGAAGGGCATGATCCGAGGGCAGGAGAGGGACCCCCGCAACTTCACGCTCGCCGAATGGCAGCAATCCAAACGCGTCGGCTTCCATGCGAGAGACCTTAAGGGCGAGATCCAAGACTGCTTGGCCGCGTCCGATAGCCGGGCCGCCTTCTGCAACGCGCTTGAAGAGCGCGGCATGCGCCTCGCCAAGGGTGATCGCCGCAGCCACGTGATCGTCACCCACCAGGGCGAGGTCCTGAGCGCCGCCCGCTATGCCGGGGTGAAGACCAAAGAGCTACGCGAGCGGTTCGGGCCGTCTACTGACCTTCCATCGATCGATGAGACCAAAGCCCAGTTCGTGAAGGAACTCACAGAGCGCTCGCGGCGTCATCTCGAGGAGGTCGCCCAGCAACACGCAAAAGCGAAGGTCCCGATCGAAGCCAAGCGTCAGAAAATGACCGACGCCCATCGCCAAGAACGCGACCTGCTCAAGGTTCAGCAAGACCAGCGCTGGCAGGAAAAGTGCCGCGAAAGATCCGAACGCTTCCGATCAGGCTGGCGAGGCCTCTGGGACCGGGTGAGCGGCGGCCACCAAAGGATCGAGCAGACGAACATCGCCGAGGCGCTAGAGGCTCAGCAACGCGATACCGAACAACGAGACCGTCTCCGCCAGGCACAGCTTCACGAACGCCAGCTGCTTCAGGACCAACTGAAGACCCTTCGAGCACTAGAAGCACGCGCCATGTTCGATGTGCACAGAGAGTTGAAAGACCTGAGGGAAGGGAAGCTAGAACAAGACCGCCAGGAACAGCGGTATGCGGAACAAAAACCACCGGCCAAACTCAAGCCTACGAGAGCCGAGCATCCGAGTATCGATGAGCGGCTGCTGCGGCCAGCCAGGCCGTTGCCAAACGAGAGAATTCAAAACCCGACAATCGAACGCGCTCACCCCAAAGACCGCCTCTCAGCACTCAGAGGACAAAAACGGTCTCAAACCAATGACCGCCTTGCTCGACTAAGCTCAAAACAAAATCGCGGCCGCGATGGTCCGGAGTTGGGGCGGTGAGCCTTGGGACGTGCTTTGTTGCGTATCCGGCATCGGGTCCTATCCAAATGGATACACGACGCAGTTTGATGAGGCGAATGGGGCTGTTTAGCCGATCTCGCCCCTTTCATCGTAACTTCAAGAAGCACCACTGAGCGCCTGCAGGTCAAGCTATCAATGGTGCATACAGTATGTTCTGAGCGACTCTGTGAAAACAGAGGAAGCGCTGATGTTCTACGCTCATTCGTATAAAGGTCTGGTGGAGGAGCGTTGGCAGCCCCTCAGCGAACACTTGAAAGGTGTGGCTGCCTTGGCCGGTCGTGCGACCTTCCACAGCAGTATCTGTCATACGCTGGGCCTCTTGCACGACCTAGGTAAGTATACGGAAGGCTTCCAAGCTCGACTCAGGGACGATCCCAAAAAGGTAGACCACTCGGCAGCAGGCGCGCAGCTCGCGTGTGAACGCTATGGTCTCTTGGGTCAGCTGATGGCCTACGCCCTGGCAGGGCACCATACAGGTCTTGCTAATGGGAAGCGTGTGGATGGTACCTCCCTGGCACCGCTGTTCGAAGCGAACGGAGGCCGCTTGGCGGGTGGGCACGGGGAAGCGTTGCTTGGAGCGCTCGACGATGTTTGGAAGCAGGAGATCGGTCATGAGGTTCCAGAGTTATCAGACCTCCGCAGGATTTCACTCCATCCTGTCCTTGGGCGGTTCTCTCTCCCGTTCTTCGTGCGCTATCTTCTCTCCTGCCTTGTCGATGCTGACTATGAAGACACCGGCCGGGCGGAAGCAGCGGCGTTAGGACGGCCCTATGATGACGTCCAGCGACCCAGCTTGCACCAGCTAAAAGAGGCCCTCGATGGCCACATGAATGGTTTCCCGAGAACGAAGCCCATTCATGAGTGGCGTCATGACATCTTGAGCGAAGCCAGGCGCAAGGCCTCGGCGCGGCCAGGAGTGTTCACCATGACCGTGCCGACGGGCGGGGGAAAGACGCTCAGTTCCATGAGTTTCGCGCTTGATCACGCGATCACCCATGGCCTCGACCGTGTGATCTATGTCATCCCCTACACGAGCATCATCGAACAAAATGCCAGCGTCTTCCGAGAAGCATTCGGTGTCCATGGCGAGGCAGCCATTATTGAGCATCATTCAAACTTCGACCTGGATACGTCCCCAGACGCGGCGGCGGCGGATGATGTCGATGTGGTTCGCGACGGAGCGGATCGGGTGCGCAAGCTACGGCGGGTCATGGAGCGGTGGGATGCGCCAGTGGTGGTGACCACCACTGTACAGTTCTTTGAGAGCTTGTTTGCCAATCGACCGTCCAAACTGCGCAAGCTGCGCCGGATGACCAACAGTGTCATCATATTGGATGAGGTTCAGAGCCTGCCTCTCAAGTTGCTGCAGCCTTGCGTGGCTGCGCTGAGAGAGCTGTCTGATAGCTACGGCAGCACTGTCGTTCTGTGCACGGCGACACAGCCCGCCTTGACCGACGATGGCAGCGATAAGGGTTTCAGGGGCGGGTTCCAGGCGCCGGTGGAAATCGCGCCTGACCCTGAGGCTCTTTATGAGCGCTTCAAGCGCGTCGAGGTGCGGCGGGAGGATGAACCCCTGAGCGACGACGAACTAGGCGAGGTGCTTCGCGGTCGTGACCAGGTGCTCTGTATCGTGAACACGAAACGTCATGCCGATGCTCTTTATGAGCGCGTCGCAGACGTAGAGGGCGCCTACTATCTGACGACCGATCTCTATCCCAGGCACCGGTCCGCGCGGCTGGCTGAGATCAGACAGGCTCTCCGAGATGGAAAGTCGTGCCGTTTGATCAGTACAAGCCTTATTGAGGCAGGCGTCGATCTCGATTTTCCTGTCGTCTACCGCGCGGAGTGCGGGATTGAGCCGCTGGCTCAGGCTGCTGGCCGATGCAACCGCGAAGGGAAGCTGGAGCGCGGCGAGGTGGTTTGGTTCCGATCTGCGGAAGAGCATGGTGATATTCACGGTAAAACGAACAACTCGATGTTCGCTGACATGGAGAGGCGCGTGAAGGCCGCCGAGGATGTGTTCCGCGATCACGCCGATCCCTTCAGCTTGTCAGCCATCAAACAATATTTCGAAGGTGTCTACTGGCGAAACAAAAAAGACCTGGGGCAGGCCATGATGGCTTTGCACCAACGCGAGATCGACAACATTCCCTTCGAAACCATCGCGCGGGCGTTCAAGTTGATCGACCAGGAGCAGAAGCCGCTGATTGTTGCGCGCGAAAGCGAGCCAAAAGAGATCGTTGAGTGCCTTCGGAACGGCTCCATCCGGGTGGGCGAAGCAGCGCGAAAGCTCGGCCCCTACAGCGTTTCCGTCTATAATAATCAGTTTGCGCATCTTGTTCGAGAAGGCCAAGGCTTGGTCGAGTTCATCAGGCCCGACCTCTATGGCGAGCAGTTCGCGCTGCTGCGGACGGAGCTCTACTCAGAGCGCCGCGGCTTGGCGGTCGACTCGATGGGACTGAATGCGGCGTGGCTAGTTCTGTAACGGTGCTGATGCGGTGGACCCTTGACCAAGGCGTTCGTGACACTTACCTCCTAATCGCCAATAGAAACTGAGGCATGCGCACTCGTGCAAACTCACGCTTTATTGAATGAAGGCCGTAGAAGGTTCAAGCGTCTCATTTCGCGCCGGGGCCGGTGTGATTGCTTGATCGAAGAGACCCATTCGTCAGCCCATTTCACCCTGTTTTGCGTTCTCGCTTTCGATTGGTACTCAGTGAGGACGAGATTGAAGCTATAGCCCAATCCCGTCGCTCCGTTTACGGGGCGTGGATACAAAAATTCACTAAAGAGTAAGTTTGCCGCGAGTTCCGCAGGCGGGGGAGTTTTTTTAGGCGCCCCCAACTCTTCGCCTGCAACTCGTTCTTGCAAGTGATTGCTTTCTATTCCTAGTTCCAAATCAGGATCAAGGATATGAACGTGGGTATTAAAGTTCTTGTGGAGGGTCGGCGGGCCTGTTTCACGCGCCCGGAAATGAAGGTGGAGCGCGTTTCCTACGACGTGATGACCCCATCGGCAGCAAGGGGCGTTCTGGAAGCTATTTGTTGGAAACCAGCGATCCGCTGGGTCGTCGACAAGATTCACGTCCTGAACGAGCCGCGCTTTGAGACAATTCGGCGGAATGAGGTCGGCGCTGTCGCCTCCGCTCGTACCGCAATGACCGCTATGAAGGCTGGCTCGACGGAGGGGCTTGGTCTGGTGGTGGAGCAGGAACGCCAGCAGCGGGCAGCGACACTCCTGAAGGATGTGGCCTATGTCATCGAAGCGCATTTCGAGATGACAAATAGAGCGGGTCCTGACGACAATCCTGGTAAATTCGCGGATATGGCGCGCCGGCGCATTGAGCGCGGGCAGTGTTTCCACCGGCCTTATCTTGGTTGCCGTGAATTCGCATGCGATTTCGGTCCTGTTGAAGGGGAGATCCCTACGTCGCGCCATGCAGGTACGCGTGACCTGGGATGGATGCTCTATGATATGGATTGGCGATCGGGCAGTGCTGAGCCTCTCTTCTTCCGTCCCCAGATGGTGGATGGCGTCATTGATGTGGCGGCGCAGAGGCCGGAGGGCGCTGCGTGATTCTCACCGCACTGAACGAGCACTATGCGCGCCTTTCGCAGCCTGATGCGTACGGAAAGGCTGCAGTGCCAGCGTTCGGCTATTCGCTCCAGCAGGTGGGGCTCTGTTTGAGCCTTTCACCAGATGGCGAGCTTCTCTCGGCAGAACCGCTGACCCAAACCACGACGGATGCGAAGGGGAAAGAGACCGTTAGGGATCGGCTGCTCGCTGTACCCACACCGCCAAAACGGTCCGCTAACGTTGCGCCTGGGTTTCTGTTTGACAAGAGCGCCTACGTGCTGGGCCGCGAAATCAACCAGCGAGACCGCACACTGGAGGCCCATGAGGCGTTCAAGGCGCTCCATGCCGAAGCCTTGGAGGGCAGCAATGATGAGGGATTGGTGGCCTTCCGACTGTTTTTGGATCGTTGGTCTCCGGATGATTGGGACGGTCGAGACGATCTGACGGACGCGCTACTCGACAAGAACATTGTCTTCCGGCTCGGGACAGAACACGAGTTTATCCACGATCGTCCGGCTGCGAAAGCGCTGCGCACCGAAATGCTCGAGGAAGCAGCGGCCTCGCCAGCAACATGCCTCGTCACAGGGGACGCACGCCCCGTGGCAAGGCTGCATCCAGCGGTGAAGGGGGTCAATGGCGCTCAATCATCAGGTGCTAGCCTGTCCTCCTTCAATCTTGATGCTTTCTCTTCCTACGGACGAGAGCAGGGCGATAACGCCCCTGTCGGTGAAAGGGTCGCAGCAGCTTACACCACCGTCCTCAACCACCTGCTCCGCCGGGGCGAGGATAACTTCCAACGCCATCAGATCGGCGATGCCACCATGGTCTTCTGGGCCGATGATCCTGAAGCCGAAATCCAGACGGCTGGGATGATCGGCGGCTATGAAGAAGGAAGCCGGGACGACGTAGAGAACCTCGCAGGCACCCTTGCTGATCAATTGGCGCAGGGCCTCCCGATCGAGGCGATTGATGACAAACTTAAAGAGGCGAAGCTCTACGTTCTCGGCCTAGCTCCCAATGCTGCGCGTCTGTCGGTGCGGTTTTGGGAGACCCCCAGCTTCGGCCAGCTTGTCGAACACTTCAAGCAGCATGCGGATGACCTGAGAATCGAACCCCCCGCATGGAAGAACAAGCCTCCCGCCGTCTGGCAGTTGGCCTATGAGACCGGCGCCTATATGGGCGAAGCGGGGCAAGAGAAGATCAATACGAAGACCGTCAGCCCTCGTATCGCGGGCGACCTTATGCGAGCACTTCTGACCGGTGGGCGGTACCCAAGGACACTGCTCACTAATATTGTCATGCGCCTACGGATTGATCGGCATATGACGGCTCGCAGGGTGGCTATGGTGCGGGCGTGTCTCGTGCGCGAGGCGCGGATGGACGGAAAACCAATAGAGGAGTGGCTGCCCATGGGACTTGATGAGAATTATGGCGGAGAAGGGAACATGGGCTACCATCTGGGTCGTCTGTTTGCTGAGCTTGAGCGCGCGCAGGTGCTTTCCATGGGGCGCGGCGTGAACGCGACGATCCGCGACAAATATTATGGCTCAGCGGCGACGACGCCAGCGCGGGTCTTTCCAAGTCTGCTGGCGAACGCCGCGAACCATGTTTCCGCAGTCCGAAAGGGCCGTAACAAGGATATCAAAGGCGATCCTAAGGCCATTGCAGGTGGCATCGATAAACGCATCGGGCTCATCATCGCGGGTTTGCCGCCAGTTTGGCCGAACGCTCTCACCATCGAAGAACAGGG
Source organism: Pseudomonadota bacterium (assembly GCA_038745625.1). Classification (GTDB taxonomy): domain Bacteria; phylum Pseudomonadota; class Alphaproteobacteria; order Caulobacterales; family Parvularculaceae; genus Parvularcula. The sequence continues at coordinate 8,134 of JBCDLG010000092.1, forward strand.
TGCTTTTGCTGTTGGCTACTACCACCAGCGCTATGCCCGAACGGCGGCCGGCGAAGCCGATGAGACCGATAAGGATATCAATAATCAGGAGACAGACGACCAATGAACGCTATCGCTAACCGCTATGAGTTTGTCTTTTTGTTCGATGTCGAGAACGGCAATCCTAATGGTGACCCTGACGCCGGAAACATGCCGCGCCTCGACCCTGATACCAGCTACGGCCTCGTCACCGATGTTTGTCTCAAACGAAAGGTGCGCAACTATGTGGCACTGGCTAAGGAGGAGGCGCCGGGGTACCGCATCTATATGAGTGATGGCGGCATACTGAACAATACCCATGCCGAAGCTTATGAGGCGATCGGTGAGAAGCCCGTGGCGAAAAAGCTTCCCAAGGAGGAGGCGAAGGCCCGCCAAGTCACCCGCTGGATGTGCGACAATTTCTGGGATATTCGGGCCTTTGGCGCTGTGATGAGCACTGAGGTCAACGCTGGTCAGGTGCGAGGTCCGCTGCAGCTCACTTTCTCGGAAAGTCTCCATCCGATTGTGCCGATGGAGCATTCGATCACCAGAAGCTCGGTCACCAACCAGAAAGATGCTGACCGCCAAGACAGCATCCGTACAATGGGGCGCAAATACACGGTCCCTTACGCTCTTTACCGCTGTCATGGCTTCGTCAATGCTCGCCTTGCGAACGCGACCCGCAAGCTCGAAGACGGTGAGGAAATCGAGATCGGCACCGGCCTCACCGAAGATGACCTTGAGCTCTTCTGGCAAGCTCTTCTCAACATGTTCGATCATGACCGTTCTGCCGCACGCGGAGAGATGACAGCCCGCGGCTTGATCGTCTTCAAGCACCAGAACGATCTTGGTAGCGCTCCGGCGAGAAAGCTCTTTGACAGCGTCACGGTCAAGCGCTGGGAGAAGGACGCGGAAGGCACGCCGCCAACGGCATTCGAGGACTATGAAATTGTCTTTGATGAGGCAGCCCTGCCGGACGGTATCGAAGCGATCCGTATGCTCTGATCCATGGCCGAGCGAGACGCCTACGACCTGCCGCTTTCTGCGCTGCAGCACTATCTCTACTGTCCAAGGCAGTGCGCACTGATTCATGTCGAGTGTCAGTGGGCGGAGAGCGAGGCCACTGCTGAAGGGCGCCTACTCCATGAGCGGGTGGACAAGCCTCGTGGAGAAAAGCGGTCAGGTGTCAGGTTAGTGTCGGCGCTTCCCGTACGGTCCGAAATCTTGGGTGCCTTCGGCGTATGCGACGTGGTCGAGTACCGCGAGGGAAAGCCCTATCCCGTGGAGTACAAGCGCGGAAAACCTAAAGCGCACCGTGCGGATGAGGTCCAGCTTTGTGCTCAGGCCATATGCCTTGAGGAGATGCATGGAGTCGAGCTCAGTGAAGGAGCGATCTTCTACGGCAAAACGCGCCGTCGACTGACTGTAGTCTTCGACAATGAGCTACGCCAACTGACCGAAAGCACGGCCAGATTGGCACGAAGCATGGTGTTAGGCGGTGTCACGCCACCTCCAGAATATGAGCCATCCAAGTGCGGCAACTGCTCCCTCCTGCAGATTTGCCGTCCGCAGGCGACGACAGCGGCGGCGAGCTGGTTGGATAAGGAACTGAAGAGATCTCTGGCATGAGGCGGCACCTCAACACACTCTATGTGACCTCCGATGAGGCGTGGCTCCGCAAGGATGGAGAGAATGTGGTCGTTGAGGTCGAAGGCGAAGTGGCGGGACGGGTCCCGCTTCATCATCTTGGCGGCATCGTTGCTTTTGGCCGCGCGAGCCTGTCGACGCCGTTGATCGGTCACTGTGCTGACCAAGGAACGACCATTTCCTTGATGACGGGCTGGGGTAAGTTCAGGGCACGAATTGATGGGCCGATCTCTGGCAATATCCTTTTGCGTCGCGCCCAGTACGCTGCGACCCAGGAAGAGGCCAAGTGTAGCTCGATTGTCCGCTCCTTCGTGACCGCGAAGATGGCGAACCAGCGTCAGGTTCTCACACGTTTCCTACGAGAGCACCGTGACGATACATCCGATACAGAACGGCGGGCCATTGAGAACGCACGCGGAGCGCTGGCGGCCGCGATCAGGGCTTGCGGAAAGCACCAGTCAACGGACGGCTTAAGGGGCCACGAAGGAGAGGGAGCGGCAGCTTACTTCGGGGTGTTCAGGTTCTTGATCCGCCGTCCAGACTTCGATTTTCAAGGACGGACGAGGCGCCCACCCACTGATCCTGTGAACGCCCTTTTGTCGCTGACCTATGCTCTTCTCACCCATGATTGCAGGTCCGCGCTTGAGAGCGTTGGTTTGGATCCGCAAGCCGGGTTTCTTCACCGAGACCGCCCCGGGCGTCCAAGTTTAGCTCTCGACCTCGCCGAGGAGTTCCGTGCTTCGTTTGCGGATCGTTTCGTCCTTTCCTTGATCAACCGGCGTCAGGTTCAGCTTTCCGACTTTGAGACCAAGCCAGGCGGTGCAGTGGTTCTTAAAGATGAACCTCGAAAGGAAGTGTTGGCGGCCTATCAGGAGAAAAAACGGGCCGAGCTGACGCATAGCTTTCTCGGCGAGAAGACGACCACTGGGTTGCTGTGGTTCCTGCAAGCCCAGCTTTTGGCAAGGCACATACGCGGCGAGCTCGACGCTTACCCTCCCTTTCTGGTCCGGTGAGCCTATGATGATGCTCGTGAGCTATGATGTTGCTGTCACGTCACCGGGTGGCCAAAGGCGCCTGCGACGCATCAGCAGGGCGTGCCTTGACTACGGACAGAGGGTGCAGGCTTCAGTATTTGAGATTGAAGTCGATCCCGCGCAGTGGACCAACCTTCGCGCAACACTCCTTGCCGAGATGGATCCGACGGTTGATAGCCTGCGCTTCTACCGCCTGGGTTCAAACTGGCAGCGGCGTGTCGAACACGTTGGTGCGAACCCAACGCGAGACCTAGGTGGACCGTTGGTTTTCTAAGCGCGGACCAGAAGTGACCGGCGATCAACCCTGGCTTCCGCGCTTTGCCAGCTCTTTGAAATGATTGGTTCTCATGGTGAGACCGGGGGTTTCGCTTAGTGAGAAGGCCGCTGGCGGCTCGGTTCGCGCCCTGGCCGCGCTTTGCTAAATGCTTACAGATGGCTAGAGCCAGGCCGTCGCCCCTTCGCGGGGGCGTGGATAGAAACTCCCTTAGCGAATCGGTGCGGGCAGGTTTTCGCGGTCGCCCCTTCGCGGGGGCGTGGATAGAAACATCCCGGGCAAGAAGACTCTGGACCATACTTGCGTCGCCCCTTCGCGGGGGCGTGGATAGAAACCCTTATTGGCGGAGCGACAGGCGCCATTGATGAGGTCGCCCCTTCGCGGGGGCGTGGATAGAAACTCGAGACGCTGGACTTCTGGCGATGGCGTTGCCAGTCGCCCCTTCGCGGGGGCGTGGATAGAAACGGTTGCGAGCTTTAAATCGTTCAGCCAGGGCCGTGTCGCCCCTTCGCGGGGGCGTGGATAGAAACATCCGTGCGAGTTGCTGAGTGATTTCTCGAAGACGGTCGCCCCTTCGCGGGGGCGTGGATAGAAACACGTCATGGGTGGCGATATCACGGTCCGCGGCACGTCGCCCCTTCGCGGGGGCGTGGATATCAACTCTTTGGAATTGTGTTGGTCTAACGGTGTTCAAGCGTCGCCCCTTCGCGGGGGCGTGGATAGAAACGCGTCTTTGGTTTCATTCAGCGTGCGCATATTGAGTCGCCCCTTCGCGGGGGCGTGGATAGAAACAAGACGATGCGGGCCTTTTGGCAGGAGGCCGGTGGTCGCCCCTTGGGGGGTGCGTGTATTGATTCCTGACTCTTGGTCTGACCATACTTCTCTTAGAGTGTCGCCCCTTCGCGGGGGCGTGGATAGAAACTCTGAC
>JBCDLG010000093.1:0-11973 GCA_038745625.1 Pseudomonadota bacterium
GGTCAACCCGCTGGCTGATGAGCTGCCGCTGCACATTCGCAAGGTTGCTTTCCGCCTCAAAGACGCGCGTCTGGATATCGAGCACGTCGATCAGCTCGGTCTCACCCTCGCTGTAACGTAGCTGTGCAATGCGATAGGCCTCTTGGGCCTGACTTGCGGAGTCGGCCAGGAAGAACTCTCGTTGGGCCAGCACTGTGCCGCTGTCCAAAGCGTTCTCCACCTCCTCAAAGGCCTCAATGGCCGTTTGCACATAGTCGGCGATGGCTTGGCGTTGCTCAGCATCCTGAATTTCGACCTCGGACTGGCGCAATCCACCATCAAAGATCGGCGCAGCGATATTGCCCGCGAGAGTCCAAGCCACATTGGCTGGATCAAGAAGGTTCGACAGCTGGCCAGAGGAACCGCCAATCTCCGTGGTCAAAGACACGGTGGGGAGGCGGGCGGCCTTGGCTTGCCGCAATTCGTTGAACGCCGCGGCTACGTTCCGCTCGGCGGCGATCAGGTCAGGACGCCGCTCGAGAATCTCGGAAGGGAGACCTGCAGGCGGGGCTGGCGGCACTGCGGGGAGGGCCGTGCGCACTGCAAGATCCGTGCTCGGATAACGACCAAGCAAGACCTCCAGCGCGCGTAGGGCCTCACGTTTGGAGCCTTGCGCCTCCACCAAGCTGTCGCGAGCCCCGGCGAGGTCACTGCGGACAAGGGCGAGATCCTGGGCCGAGGAGGTGCCGGTTTCAAACTTCACCTGGGTGATACGGGCGGTTTCGGTGAGGTTGTCCTGGCTCTCCCTTGCGATCCGCTCTTGGATACCCGCCTCGATGGCGACGAAATAGGCCAGGGCGACCTGCGCCGCGATGGAGTATTGGGTGAAGATGTAATCTGCCTCCGCTGACTCAGCGCTGGCAGCGGCGGCCTGCTGACCCGACCGGATACGGCCCCAAATGTCAGCTTCCCAATTGAGCTCGAGACCAGCACTGAGATCACCGTCAGAACTCGAATCAATATTGCCGCCTTGGCTTCCCCCGAGATTGAGGTCTACGCTCGGCCGCAGTTCAGCTCCCGCCTGGCGCGCTAGGGCGCGAGCGCGCTCCACATTCGCGGCGGCAGCCTGAAGGTTTCGGTTGTTCTCTTGCGCCTCGCGGACCAGCGCTTCGAGCACAGGGTCATTGAAGCTCTGGATCCAACCGACCTGAACCTCACCGACCCGCTCGCGCGCCATCGCCCAAGCTTGGGGCGTTTCGGGGATATTGGGGTCTTCGCGCGTCGTCGACCGGAGGTCTTGGACGTTGGCGCAGCTGGCCATGGTCAAGGCGAGTGCAGAAACCACAAGGCTTGATCGTAGGCGGAACATGGACACCTCCCAAATGTTTGACGCGCGGCCTTTAGTCCTTGGCGCGTTCTGATGCTTTGATACCGAACACCGTCGCATAAAGCGCCGGCAGAACAATCAGTGTAAGAATAGTCGCAAAACTCAACCCGAAGACAATGACCACGGCCATCGAGCGGAAGAAGATATCGCCCATCAGCGGCAACACACCAAGGACGGTGGTCAGGGCCCCCATGAGCACAGGCCGAACACGGCTGGCCGATCCTGAAAGGACGGCATCGTAGCGCGGCAGGCCATCGCCGATCTGAAGATCAATCTCATCGACCAGCACGATGGCGTTTTTGATCAGAAGACCCGACAGCGAGAGAATGCCGAGGATCGCCATAAACTCGAGCGGTGTGTCGGTGGCAAGAAGGCCGACCACCACGCCGATGATCGACATTGGTACGAGATACCAAATGATAGCTGGCTGACGGATGGCATTGAACAGGAGGACAACGACAAAGACCATGGCCAGAACGCCGAGCGGGATCGTCCCCGCAAGTTCCGCATTGGCCTCGTCACTGTCGCCAATCTCACCTTTCCATTCAAGTGCATAACCTTCGGGAAGCTCGATCGCTTCGATCTGTGGGCGAACGATAGTCAGAAGATCCGAGGCAAGAACATCAGGGACGGGATCGGCTTTCACCGTGATGGTCCAGACGCGGTCCTCACGGACCAGTTGGCTATCTTCCCATTTAAAGCGCACGCCGCTGGTGACCTCTGTCAGCGGAACCGTGTCGCCGGTGCGAGAGCTGGGCAGCTGGATGCTCGATGCAATCTCCGGTCGCAGGCGCTCACTATCAGGCGCCCTGTAGACGATCGGGATCAGGTCATCGCCTTCGCGATAGGTGCCGACCACCGAGCCGCTAAAATTCGTCGCCAGGCTCTCCGCCAGGGTTTCGCGCGAGACACCCACACGGTTGCCGCGCTCGGGATCATAAAATGACTCGATCACGGGGATTTCATCCCGCCAGTCGGTCTTCACGCCCTTGGCACGCGGCTCACGGAGCAAGATACCCAAAGCCTCGTTCGAAATCCTGCGAAGTTCTGCTGGGTCGGGTCCAGAGAAGGCCACCTGGATCTTCGCGCCCGAGCTTGGCCCCAAGGTGTAGCGCGAGACACGCGATTGTGCTGCCGGGAACGCCTCATCGAGATAGTCCTGGATCTGGGTGATCAGGCCAGGGATCACGTCCAAATTCTCGGTCCGGACAATCAACTGGCCGAACGCGTTGTTGGGGTTTTCGGGATTGTAGATGAGCATATAGCGCATCGTTCCCGCACCGATCATCGAGTGGACATAAGATACACCCTCAAACTCGCGGATCACTTCCTCCATAACCGCGATGTCTGCGTTGGTGACCTCGATATCCGTGCCCTCGGGCAGCCAGTACTCGACCGAGAGCTGCGGCGTCGTCGCCGATGGGAAGAACCCGCCTTTGACCGATCCAAAGGCGTAGATGGCGATCACGAACATCCCAATCGTCAGGAGGATGACGATGTAACGCGAGAACAACACGACCCGCATGAAACCCTTATAGAGTCTGGTGAAAAAGCCGTCCTGACCGGCTTCCTTCGGATTCTTCGGTTCCTTGAAGATGATGTCTGCGAACAGCGGTACGATCGTCACGGCAAAGATGAAGCTGTAGGACAGCGAAATCATGATGACATAGAAGAGGTGCCGGCAGTACTCGCCCGTATCGCCGGACGACAGACCAATGGGCGCGAAGGCGATGATGCCGACGGCGGTACCGCCCATCAGCGCCCACTTTGTCTTATCGACGATCTCCATCGCGATTTCGAGCTTCTTCCGGCCCTGCTGCACGCCCACCAGGATGCCCTCGGTGATCACAATGGAGTTGTCCACCAACATGCCCAGCGCGATGATCAGGGCACCGAGGGAGATCCGGTGCATCGGGATGCCGATCATGTACATCGTGACCAGCGTCGCGGCGATTGTGATCACCAGCGTGGCGCCGATGATGATCGACGAACGCGCGCCCATAAAGATGAACAGCGTGACCAGCACGATGACCACGGCAGCGATCACGTTGGACGCAAAGCTGCTGACCGATTCATTGACTGCATCGCCCTGGTGATAGAATTCATGCACTTCGATGCCGATGGGCCGTTCACCGATCACTTCGTTGATCTTTGCGCGGATGTCTTCACCCATCTGGGCAACGTTTGAACCGCTGACATTTGACACGGCGAGGGCGATCGCTGACTCGCCATTAAAGCGGGTGATATAGGTCGCAGGATCCACGTAACCGCGGCGTATCTCTGCGATATCGCGGAGATAGATCACATCGCCAGCCTCGCCGCCGGTGACCACCGTGCCGCCAATCTGCTCGACCGAGGTGATCTCGCCCGTGGGATGGATCTCCAGCCGTAGGCTGCCAAGCGCTGCATCGCCAGCAGAGACGACGGAGTTTTGCTCCGCCAGGTCCACGAACACATTCTCGAGGCTGACACCGAACGCGGACGCCCGCTCGCGAGAGATCTCAATATAGATCCGTTCATCCTGCTCGCCTTTGAATTCGACCTTGGCGACATTGTCGACCGTCAGAATATCCGTACGCAGATTTTCGCCGTAGTCGTAGAGCTCTTTGATGGTGAACCCCTCGCCCGTGATGGCGTAGTAGATGCCGTAGACATCGCCATACTCATCGTTGACCAGCGGCTCGCTGGCACCGGAGGGCAGATCGCTGCTGACGTCGCGGATCTTGTTGCGCATCCGCGTGAAGGTCGCCTGGAGATCAGGCTTGGTCGCGGAGAAGGCGAATTTGATTTCCACCTCCACGATCGACATGCCCCAATAGTTGTAAGAGGTGATCTCTTTCACCTCTTGCATCTCTTGGAGCTCGCTCTCGATCACGTCGGAGACTTCGTTCGCGACCTCGAGCGGCGTGGCGCCCGGATACTGGGTCACGATCTGCGCGATCCGGATGGTGAATTCCGGATCCTCAAAACGCGGCATCGAGTTGTAGGCGAGGGTGCCGCCAATGAGCGATCCGATGATGACGATCCAGCTGATGAGCCGGTACTGAATAGCTGCTGCTGCGGGATTCATAAGACGGGCGCTCCTGTTAGCGCTCGTACCGGCGCACTTCGGCGCCCTCGAACAGATAGTTGCCGCCGGCTGCGACGATGGTATCGCCTGGCTCAAGGCCCGTGACGACCTCGACCTGTTCGCCGACGCCTTGGCCGACGACGATATCCCGCCTGGTGACCGTCGAGGTCTCGGGGTCGATCACCCACACATAGGGCTGTCCTGCCTCAGCAATGATCGCCGACACCGGTACGGTCAGCTGCTCGTTGAGTTCCTCTTCAATGAACCGAAAGCGCCCCTCCACGCTTCCGGTCATGCCTGGCAGCACGAGAAGATCGGCTGGCGGTTGAAAGCGGAAGCGGGCTTCAAAAGTCTGTGAGCTCGAATCCGCGATCGCTGCCGTTTCGGCGAGCTCAGCTGGGAAGGCGAGGTCGGGGGCTGCGTCCAGATAAACGATCGTGTCGATCGGCTCGAGCCGTTCGGCATTGATCACAAAGCTCGCAGGCACCTGGATGATCGCATCGACAGAGTTCGTTCCCTGGATCGTCAGAACATCCTGCTGCGCTGAGACCGTTTCGAAGCTCTCCACATAAAGCTGTGCGACGATGCCGTCGAAGGGAGCAATCAGAACGGCGTCATCAAGGTCTTTCTGTGCACTGTCGAGATTGGCCTGCGCGATGTCGAGATCGGCGCGGCGCTGATCATAGACGCTGCGGGCGATCGCGTTTTCTCGCAGCAGCCGTTCGGCCCGGTCGAACTCGGTCTGGGCATTGTCGAAGGTCGCCTGTGCGCTGGAGACATTGTTTCGGAAGGCGCGGGGGTCTAGCGCCGCCAGGACGTCGCCAGCGACCACCTCGTCACCTTCTTCGATCGTCAGCTCCAGCAGTTCGCCGCTCACTTGGAAGGCGAGAAGCGAGCTGTCCGTGGCGCCGATCACCGCAGGCAAACGTAAGGTCTGAAAACCCGATGACGGTGTAACAGTGAACGTTTTCACCGGCCGGACGGCGCGCGAGGGCTCAGGCGCGGGCTCCTGACTGCAAGCAGCCATGGCCGTCGCTGCGATGATGAACAACAAGGAACGCTTGAACATAGAGGGCCCTCGACCTGCTAAATGACGTAAGGACCCCACCTGCGGCCCGTACACAACTTGTCGCTAGCAAAACCGCGCATAAATACAATATTACCGCCGAATTATTATTTCGACGGGTGGCCGACAAATAGACACCTGCAAATAAAGTCGAGTATTGAAGAAAACAGCAAAAAGTATGGCCGCAGGGCAACTGGGCCGACACGCGCATACGCACTTTTTCTACACGCTAGGCTTATCATAACAGATGTAGAGGCCCATGTGCACGTCGAGGGGACCAAATCTGCCAAATGCTCCCATAGCGGCCTGCCATTTACGGTTTCATTGCAGGCGGTTGCGTAGATCGTCCTGGCAGGCGATGAGATGTCAGGGGCAGCGCCAGGATCGATCAACCAGGGGTTGGGTTAGTGCGAAAGACACATCAAAAAGAAGCGCGCGCGGGACTCACGATCATCCTTGCCTTGCTGCTGGTCTCGTGTGGCCCTGGCGGTCAGCAACAGGGCGCGGACGGTCCGATGCCTGTTCGCGTGATGACACCCGACATCGAAATCGTTGAGATCTGGGACGACTATATCGGCCGGTTCACGGCGGTGGAGCGGGTCGAGCTTCGCCCTCGGGTGTCTGGCTACCTTGATGCCGTTCACTTCGCCGATGGCGCGATTGTTGAGGTGGGCCAGCTTCTGTTCACCGTCGACCAACGGCCCTTCGAAGCGGCGCTCGCCAGAGCGGAGGCCGAGTTCGAGGCGGTGCGCACCCAGCGGAGCCTTTCGGAAGCGGAGCTTGAGCGCGCGCGGGAGCTCTTAGAAGCAAGGGCCGGAAGCCGGGAAGAGTTCGACCAGGCGCTCCAGGCCCGCGATGCCGCTCGTGCGAATCTGCAAGCGGCGGAGGCCGCCGTGCGCCAGGCGGCGCTGGACCTTGAGTTCACCGAGATCCGCGCGCCCATCAGCGGCCGCATCGGCCGCGATCTCGTCGATGTTGGAAACCTCGTCAGCGCCGAGCAGACGATGCTCACCACCATCGTCTCGATCGATCCCATCTACTTTGAGTTCAACGGGACGGAGCAGGATTATCTGCGTTACCAAGAGCTCGACAAAGAGGGGCGCCGCCGGAGTTCGCGTGAAGAGCCCAATCCCGTGCGTGTACGGATCTCAAGCCAGGACGAGTTCGCGATCGAAGGCGTGATGGACTTCGTCAACAACGAGATCGATGCGCGGACAGGTACGATTTTAGGCCGCGCGCGTTTCGCCAATCCCGATGGTTTTTTGACGCCAGGTCTCTTCGGCGAGCTTCGTCTCTATGCGCGGGACCCGTTCGAGGCGGTGCTGGTGCCGGACGAGGCCGTTCAGTTCGACCAGTCCCGTCAATTCGTATGGACCATCAGCGAAGAGGGGCAGGCCACGATGCGCGTGGTCGAACTGGGGCGCCTCCTCGATGATGGACGCCGCATCATCGAGGAAGGTCTGACAGCGGACGATCAAGTGATCATTGGTAGCCTCGCCATTCTGCGCCCCGGTATGCCGGTGCAGCCGCTGCCGCCTGGACCACCTCCTGGTCAGGTCGCGGCTGGCGCCGCGATGCAAGAGTAGGCGCTGGGCATGCGCTTTTCTCACTTCTTTATCGATCGGCCGATCTTCGCTTCGGTGGTCTCGATCTTTATCGTGATTGTCGGCGCGATCGCCTATTTCACGCTGCCCGTTGCTCAGTTTCCCGATGTCGCGCCGCCAACGGTGCAAGTGACCGCCAGCTATCCCGGCGCTTCGGCCGAAACCGTGGCGGACACCGTCGCAACGCCGCTTGAGCAAGAGATCAACGGTGTTGACGGCATGATCTATATGCAGAGCCAGTCGATCGGCGGCTCCACCACCATCACCGTGTCCTTTGAGCAGGGTACAGACGTTGATAATGCGCAAGTTCTCGTTCAAAACCGGGTGACCCGGGCTGAGCCGCGCCTGCCCGAGGAGGTGCGGCGCCTCGGCGTTGCCACACAGAAGACCTCACCAGACTTCCTGATGGTGATCCATCTTCTGTCCCCTGATCAGACCTATGATCAGCTCTATGTGTCGAACTATGCGACCCTACAGATCAAAGACGAGTTGAGCCGGGTCGACGGCGTCGGCAATGTCCTGGTCTTCGGCGCGCGCGACTATGCCATGCGGGTGTGGGTTGATCCGCGAAAAGCGGCGGAGCTTAATCTCACGGTCGGCGATATCGCGTCGGCCCTCCGTGCCCAGAACGTGCAGGTGGCGTCTGGGACGCTCAACCAAGCGCCGATTTCGGACTCGTCGGCCTTTGAGCTCTCAGTGCAGACACGGGGACGCCTGACTGCCCCCGAAGAGTTCGGCAACATCGTCATCCGTTCGGATGGCGATGACCGTCTCATTCGTGTTCGGGATGTCGCCCGGGTGGAGCTGGGCGCCCAGGATTACGCAACCAACGCTTATCTCGACAACAACACCGCCGTGGCGATGGCTGTGTTCCAGCGGCCAGGATCGAACGCTCTCACCACGTCGGATCTGGTGCTCGAGATGATGGATGATCTCGCGACCCGCTTTCCGCCGGGGCTTGAGTATCAGGTGATCTACAACCCCACCGAGTTCATCGCCCAGTCGGTCCGAGAGGTCTACTCGACACTGATCCAAGCGATGATGCTTGTGGTCCTTGTGGTCTTCATTTTCCTCCAATCTGTTCGTGCAGCGATCATCCCCGTAATCGCCATTCCTGTCTCCTTGATCGGCACCTTTGCGATCATGGCGGGGTTTGGTTTTTCGCTCAACACGCTGTCGCTTTTTGGCCTCGTCTTGGCTATCGGCATCGTGGTTGATGATGCGATCGTTGTTGTCGAGAATGTTGAGCGACGGCTGCTTGATGGCATGTCGCCGCGCGATGCGACCCGCACCACGATGGATGAAGTGGGCGGTGCACTGATTGCTACCTCGCTTGTTCTGTGTGCGGTTTTCGTTCCGACCGCCTTTATTCCCGGTCTGTCAGGGGCCTTTTATCGCCAGTTCGCCCTCACCATCGCGGCTTCCACCGTGCTGTCCACCTTGGTTTCGCTGACACTCAGCCCTGCGATGGCGGCCCTTCTTCTCAGAGCACCGGATCCCAATCGGGCGCTTAGCTGGTGGCAAAAGCCGCTTATGGGGTTCTTCGCCGCCTTTAACAAGGCATTCCATCAGCTTTCGGAGGATTATGGCGATCGCGTCTGCTCGGTGGTGCGCCGCCTTGGGATTGCCTTTTCGTTCTACGCAGTTCTCCTGGTCGCGACACTCGGCGTCTTTCGTGCGGTGCCCGGCGGTTTTGTTCCGGATCAGGACCAAGGCTATTTGATCGGTGTGGTCAACCTGCCGCAGGGGGCGTCCCTCGACCGAACCGACGCTGTGGTGAAGAAGGCTGCAGAAATCGGCCTTGCCGTCGACGGCGTCGCGCACGCCGCGGAGTTTGCGGGCTTCAATGGTGCTACTTTCACCAATTCATCCAATTCCGGAGCAATTTTCTTCACCCTGGATGATTTCGGCACCAGACGGTCAGCCTTTGAGATCCAGCAAGAGCTTCAAGGCCGCATGTTCATGGGCATCGATGAGGCCTTCGCTCTCGTCATCTCCCCACCGCCCGTGCCTGGGATTGGCAATGGCTCGGGCTTTAAGATGATGGTCCAGGACCGCACAGGCGCGGGCCTCCCGTCCCTTCAGAACGCTGCCTACGGATTGATGGGTGCGGCGAACCAGGACCCAAGGCTCACCCAAGTCTTCACCTTTTTTGAGACGACCACGCCGCAAATCTATCTCGATATCAACCGCGAGAAAGCGGAACTCATGGGGGTGTCGAGCAGCTCCGTGTTCGAGGCACTTGAAGGCTATCTCGGCTCGACCTTCATCAATGATTTCAACTATCTCGGCCGTACCTACCGCGTGACAGCGCAGGCCGACGCGCCCTTCCGGCGGAATGTTGATGACATCTCCTACTACTACGCTCGCAACGATCAGGGTGAGATGGTCCCTGTCGAGACGGTTGCCGATGCGAGGATGACCACGGGGTCGTCGCGGGTGCTGCGGTTCAATCTCTACCCCTCAGCGGCTGTCCAAGGTGAGCCCGTTCGCGGCGTTTCGTCCGGTGATGCGATCCGCCGGATGGAGGAGCTGGCTGAGCAGGTTTTGCCGCCTGGCTTTGATTATGCGTGGACGGAGGTTGCCTATCAGCAAACATCGGCGGGGAGCACCGGCGGGCTGATTTTCGGACTCGCCGTGGTGTTCGTCTTTCTGTTCCTCGCGGCTCAATATGAGAGTGTGACGCTGCCCTTGGCGGTCATCTTGATCGTCCCGCTGGGTATTTTGTCGGCTATGACTGGTGTGATGATCACGGGTCAGGCGAATACGATCCTGACACAGATTGGTCTCGTGGTCTTGATCGGCCTCGCCACCAAGAACGCGATTCTGATTGTCGAGTTCGCCAAGCAGAAGCGTGAGGAGGGCGAGACGCGGTTCAATGCCGCGACCGAGGCGGCAAAGCTCCGCTTACGCCCGGTGTTGATGACGGCGTTCTCGTTCATTCTGGGGGTCCTTCCCCTCGTTTTCGCATCGGGCGCCGGGTCGGAGATGCGCAACGTTCTCGGCGTCGCTGTTTTTGCCGGGATGCTCGGTGTAACGATGTTTGGTCTGTTGCTGACACCTGTCTTCTATGTCGCGGCCGACTGGATCGATGAGCATGTTCTGGGCAATCGCCGCGATATGCCGGCGGAGGTCCCCGCCGAATGAGACACGCTCTTTATACGGCTGTAGCACTCGTTCTTGGCGGCTGCACGATCATCGGCCCTGACTATGAGGCGCCAGAGACAGCAGCAGCGCCAAATTTCGTTGAGGCTCAAGGTTTTGAGGCGTCGGCACCGCAAGAGATCTGGTGGGAGGCATTTGGTGATCCGGCGCTGAACACGCTTGTGACCCGCGCCTTGTCTGAGAACAACCGCATTGGCGTTGCCGTCAACAATGTCAATGTCGCGCGAGCAGCCTACGGACTGTCCCGTCTTGAGCGCGTCCCTTTTGACACGATTTCGGCCAGCTACCTCCAGTCGCGATCATCGGGTGCAGCGATCGGCGCAGCATTTGTCATCCCTGGCCAGGACCCCGACACCAGCGCCATCACCCTGCCTACGGAGGAAATTCTCAACGCGTCGGTGGCAGCAAGTTGGGAAGTCGATCTCTTCGGCCGCGTGACCCGTTCGATCCGGGCGGCTGAGGCGGATCTTGAGGAAGCCGCCGCGACGTTGATTGACCTTCGCTCGATCGTGGCCGCGGAGACGGTCGATGCCTATGTGACTTACCGGGGTTTGTCGATCCAGACGATCGTTGCGCGAGAGAATATCCGCAACCAGCAAGAGACCGTCCGCCTTGTGACTGTGCGGCGCGATGTCGGCCGCGGTTCTGACTTGGATGTGGAGCGGGCGAGGGAACAGCTGGCGTCGACGATGGCTGTCTTGCCGCCGATTGAGAGCGAGGCGAAAGCGGCGCTCTTTAGACTCGCCACGCTGACCGGTCAGCGGCCGGATGAAATGTCTATCGTCGCGCAGACGGCCGGCACACCGCCGACGATCGATGGCGAACTGCCGATCGGCGATCCAGCATCGATGCTGCGTCGGCGCCCCGACATTCGTGCGGCGGAGCGGGCCTTGGCCGCGTCGACGGAGCGGATCGGCCTTGAGATGGCCGCTGCATTTCCCACCGTCTCGCTGACAGGTTCGGTGGGTACGCAAACGCTCGGGATTGATGAGGCGTTTGCCAATGAAGCCCTCAATTTCAGCCTCGGCCCGTCGATCACCTGGTCGCTGACCAATTTGCTCCGGGCTCGGCGGAATGTTTTGGCGGCGAAGGCGAGTGCCGCCGGTGCCTTTGACGCCTATGAGCAAACCGTGCTGTTGGCGCTTGAGGAGACGGAGGCCGCTTTGGTGGCCCAGCGCGCCGTGCGGGAGTCGCTTGTGGCGCGGGTGTTGGCGGAGGAGGCTTCGTCGAAGGCGGCCGAGTTGGCGCGGTACCGCTATGAACGCGGCGCGTCTGATTTTCTCGATGTTCTTGATGCGGAGCGGCGTAACCTCGAGGCGCGTAACACCTTGGCCGCTGCGCGGACGGATCTCGCGCGGGCGCAGGTCGCTGTCTTCCGTGCCCTGCGGGCCGACGCGCCGGTGGCCAGTCTTACACAGTCACCGGAGCAGCTGACCGCGCGTCGGCCGTCGCCAGATGGCCAAGGATCCGCCCACTGATCTGGTCCAGATGTTTAGGCGGGAGGTCATGGCCCATCCCTTCGATCAGCTCGAGCTCCGCGCCCGGAATGGTGCGCGCGACGTCTTCGCCGCCGGCATAAGGCACCAACGGGTCGGCCGTTCCGTGAACAACCAATGTGGGGGCTGTGACCGCTTCGCCGTAGGGGCGAATGTCACCGGTTTCGAGAATAGCCGCGGTTTGCCGACGCCAACCGGAGACGTCA
>JBCDLG010000094.1:0-11685 GCA_038745625.1 Pseudomonadota bacterium
CGTGCCAAAAAAACTCTGGGGACCAGCGATCCGCGCTTCGCTGATCGAGGAAGGGTCAAATCGAGACAAGTCGGCGCCGCGGGGGATCACCGTCATCTTCGCTTCATCGAAATAGCGCTTGCCGCGATATTGCGAGGCCACGGCATCATAAGTGAACTGCGAATTCGCGATCACCGCATCACCTCGCACCATCACCGAGTTGTAAAGCAGCTTGGGCCAACTCCTGGCGCGGTAGGCCCCGTGATAGGTGGTGACAAAGGGGGTCTTGGTCTGGCGCGCGGCCATCAGCGCGCTCCACGCCGGAGCCCGGGAGCGGGCGTGGATGATGCTCGCGCCTTCGGCTTCGATCAGCAGCGCAAAAGTCCTTGCGTTTTCTGCGATCACCAGCGGGTTCTTGCTCGCAGCCGGCAAACGAATGTGGGTGGAGCCTGCTGCCTCCAGCGTATCGGCCATCCCCCCGCCACTCGAGACCACCACCGATCGTCCGCCCGCGGCGCGAAAGGCTGAGGCCACTTCGAGGGTCGTCCGCTCTGCCCCGCCGCTGACGAGCGCTGGGATCACCTGCAAGAGCGTATGGCCTTCAAAGTCCGTCATCCTGGCGTCGGCAATCGTCCGGTTGGCTCCATTCGCGACCGCGGCTACGCTTCTCGCCCATGGAAGACAACGCTCCGCTGTATATCGATGGGCCAAAAGGCCGCCTCGCCTATCGCGCGCAAGACGGCGCTGGCCCGACGGTGGTTTGGCTCGGCGGATATGCCAGCGACATGCTCGGCACCAAGGCGGAAGCGCTCGCCGCTTATGCAGCGCAGACGGAGCAAAGCTATCTCCGGTTCGATTATTCCGGACACGGCGAGAGTGACGGCACGTTTGAAGACCTCGTTCTTTCCGATTGGCTCGCCGATGCGCGGGCCATGCTCGAGGCCAAGGCGCCGGGCCGGAAGATCTTGGTGGGCTCCTCCATGGGCGCTTGGGTGGCTTTGCTGCTCGCCCTTGAGAAACCCGACGAGATCGCCGGCATGGTGCTTATCGCCCCTGCCCCCGATTTCACCGAGCGCCTGGTTTGGCCAAGGCTGCCGGAATACCACCGCAAGGAGGTGTTCGAGAACGGGCTCGTGCGCACAGGTCCCACCGGCCATGACAGTGAAACCTACACCAAGGCGCTGTTCGACGATGGGCGGAAGCATTTGCTTATGGGCGATCCGATCCCCGTGCTCTGCCCGGTGCGCATTCTCCAGGGCACCAAGGACGAGGCCGTCCCGACGCAGCACGCTCTGGATCTCGCCGACCAGATCGAGGCGCCGTCGGTGGTCACCACACTTGTCAAAGATGGCGACCACAGGCTCTCGAACCCCGACGATCTCGAACGGCTGGCGCGGACGGTGGCAGAGCTTGTTGATTAACAAAGCGGTGGACGAACGCTCACTCGAAATGAACCCCTGACATGGTTAGAAGGGGTGCGATGAACTTGCCTGCTTCGGTCCCTCTCTTGCGGACCCGCGCCCTGATGATCTGGGAGCGGGCTTATCCAGCCTATTTGCCTGCCTTGATCGTCCTTCTTTTAGGCGGCGCCCTGGGTTTTACCGGATGGATCGCGCGGGGGCCGCTTTGGCTGCATCTGGGCGGGCTCGGTGCCACCATCGGCGTGTTTGGGTTTTTCTTATCCCGCGGCATGCGGCGGTTTCGCTGGCCCTCGAGACGCGAAGCCCTGCGGCGGATCGAGGAGCGGAACGATCTGACCACCGGTTGCCTCGATGCGATCGATGCGCAGCCCTTTGCCGCTGACGATACCGAACCTCTATGGGTGGCGTCCCGCGAGCGGCTGATTGCAGCCATCGGGCGGCCGAGACTGCCGCGGCTAACGATCAACCTTCCACAAGCCGATCCTTATCGCCTGCGCTTTGCCGCCTTGCTGGTTTTTCTGACGTCAGCGTTTTTGACCCGCGGTGATCTCTCGGGGCTTGAGGCCAGTCTTTCGCCGGTCTTCCCCGAGCGCCCGCCGATCACGGTCGACGCTTGGATTGAGCCGCCTGCCTATACGGGCCTGCCGCCGCGGGTCCTCAAAGGCAGCATTCGTCAGATCGCCAACATTCCTGAGGGGTCCAGCCTTCACTTGCGGCTTCGCGATGAGGTGGGTGAGCCCGCCCGCGGCATTGTCACCTTTGCATCAGCCGAGGGCGGCAAGCGGCGGATTAGGCCCTCCAGCCCCGATAGCCCCGCGATCACCTGGCCGCTGACTGAGAGCGGGGTTTTGGCCATCAATGCCCGCGGAGAGACGAGCCAGTACACACTGAGAGTCTTGCAAGATGGTCCGCCCTCGGTGTTTCTCGCCGGCGAGCCTGATCTTTCCAGCGGCGCCATTCGGCTCCAAGTGATCACGTCGGATGCCTATGATCTGGCACGCGGCACACTGATTGTCTCACTCCTTCCAGGACAGAAAATCAGCGAAGACGCTCCAGCCCCCGATCAGGACATCGTCGATGCGCCGTCGTTGATCGCGCTTGACGACCTCGCGGGGCCCACCGGTGAGATTGATGTCGAGATCGATGCCGCCGCCCACCCCTGGGCTGGCCTCCTCGTCAAAGCTGAGATCGAAGTTGAGGACGGACGCGGTCAGCTGGCTCGCTCGGAGCCTTTCGCCTTCACCATGCCGGAGCGGACGTTCTACAATCCGCTGAGCCAGGCGGTGATCGAGGAGCGGCAGAAACTGGCGATGGCGCCGTCGAACCTGATGACCAGCGCCAAGTTCTTCGGTGCGCTGATCGACGCCCCGGATCTTTTTGACGTTGATCCGCGCGAGCACCTGATGCTGCGGACGACCGCTGCGGCCATTGCGGCAGCAAAGCGGCGCGACGTCGACGATGTGGTCGAGAGCCTATGGCCACTGGCGATCGAGCTTGAGGACGCCGGGCTCGAATATGCGCGTGCGCGGCTTGAGGCGGCGGAGGATGCTCTGCGTGAGGCCCTGCGCAATGGCGCCAACCAGGACGAGATCGCCCAGCGCATCGACGAGCTGCGCCAGGCGATGAACGACTATATCCGCGCCTTGGCAGAAAGCGGCATGGCCGAAGCCGAGACGAGCCCTAACGACCAGACGCTGGGCGAAGCGGACCTCGAAGACATTCTTCAAGAGCTCGAAGACCTCGCTGATCAGGGGGCGAATGATGCCGCCGAAAGCCTGCTCTCGCAGCTGGAGGCGCTGCTCAATGGCCTGCAACTCTCCGCCGGTGGTTCATCCGGCCAAGGTCAAGCGAACGGTCAAGCCGGTGGCGGCGCGGGGTCCGGCGGCCAGGCTGGCGGCTCGGCGAACGGCCAAGGTGGCTCCGCTGCCCTCTCCGGCACCATGGACCTCCTCCAGCGGCAGCGCGAACTCGCGGACGAAACCTTCGCAGCCCGGCGCGGTGATCGCGGTACGGACGGTCTTGCCGAGGGGCAGCGGCAATACTCTGGCGCCGTCGATCAACTCGCGCGGAGCCTTGAAGGCGAGGAACAAGCCGCTCTTCCTGACCTCAACCGCGCCCGCCAGGCCATGGAGCGGGCAGCCGACGCGCTGGAGGACGGCAATCTCGGCCGCGCGCAGGCGCTGCAAGAAGGTGCGCTTGAGGCTCTCAGAGACGCCGGTGACCAGATCGCGGATGCGAGCCAAAGCGACCCCGATGGGCGCGGCGTCGACCCACTCGGGCGCGCGATCGAAGACGGCAACACGCTGCGTGCAGACGATTTTGGTCTTTACGACCCCGAACGGATGCGTGAGCTGATCAACGATATCCGGAAACGTCTTGAAGACCCCGCGCTCGGCGAAACGGAGCGCGCCTATCTCGAGAGCCTGCTGGAGCGGTTTTAAAGCGTCTCAGGCGCGGTCCAGGCCGGTGACACCACGGGCAACGACCGGATCATCAGGCTCTTTTCCTCGGTCGGCAGCAGGCTCACCGATTGCACCCCTTGGGGGAGCAAGATACGCACCGTGAACGGACGTTCAGCACCCGGGGGTAGCGACGCGAGGCCCAGACGCAGCGGCTCTTCGATCGCAAGACGTTTGCCCGAGAGCCGCAAAAGCACCTCAGGCTCCCGCACCTCCTCGCCCGCGTTTGAAACCAAACCGCTGAGCTCCAGCGCCGGACCCTCATTCGACTGGACGAGCCGGTGATCAAGCTCTGAGAACGTCAGCGCCGGGGGGATAACGATGGCTGGCACCGGTTTCAGCGCATCATAGGCCACCACAGAGACGCTGGTGATCAGCGCCAGGACAGCCCAAACCAAAAGGATGGTGCCGAAGAGAGCTGACCGGCGCTCTTCGGGCAACGACGTTCCCGGACGCAGCGCGGCGCCAGCATGGTCCTCAGGGCGAATCGCTTCGAGATTGGCCTCCTGCAGCATGGCGAGGAGCTGATTCGCCGGTGACTGGGATGCGCCCTCGTCGCGAAAGCCGCGCGGCTTAGGGCCACGCGGTCCGTGTTCAATATTCTCTTCACGCCTGAGTGGAAGACTCATTGCATCTCTCCCTCGGCTCGGTGCACATCGGAGTTATGGCCGCTCAACCTCAGGAAGAACCGATCGTCGCCCTTAGGGACGTCCACCTCTCTTACGACGGTGCGCGGGAAGTCCTGCGCGGCACGGAATTTAAGCTGAGGGCTGGCGATTTTCGCTTTTTGACCGGCCCGTCGGGCGCGGGGAAGACAACGCTCCTCAAGCTGATTTATGCGGCGCATCGGCCCTCGTCTGGTTCGGTCCGGGTCTTTGGCCAAGAAATCGGAGACCTGCGCGCCGCCGAGCTGCCGCGGCTGCGTCGCCGAATCGGCGTGGTGTTTCAGGAATTCCGACTGCTCGACCATATGACGGCCTTTGAAAATGTGGCGTTGCCGATGCGAGTCCTCGGCATTCACCCTAACACCTATCGAGACGACGTTGTCGAATTGTTAAGTTGGGTCGGACTGGCACACCGGATCGACGCACCGCCCACCGTTCTGTCCGGTGGTGAGAAACAAAGGGTCGCTTTGGCCCGGGCGCTTGTCTCCAAACCCGATCTGATCCTGGCTGACGAGCCCACCGGTAACGTTGATCCGGTGATGGGGGAGAAAATCATGCGGCTCCTTCTGGAGCTCAATCGCTTGGGGACCGCAGTGATTGTCGCCACCCATGACCTGAACCTCGTCCGCGGCCTGCGTCAGAACATTCTGCGCCTCAAAGAGGGTAAGGTCACCCTTCACGGACCGATCCCCGAGGCGCCGAGCGAAACACCGCCGCAGGCCCGCCGAGGACAAGCCTCATGAGCGTCGAACAGGATCTCCAAGCGTTGCGCCGAGGCGCCGCGCCCATTCTGCCAGAGAACGGGATCTCTGGTTTCTCGCTCGCCATCGTGATTGGTGTTTTGGCGTTTCTCGCTGGCATCGCAATGACAGGCTTCTTTGCTGTCGATACCGCTGTCCGCGGTTGGTCAGGTGAGCTCACGGGAACCGTGACTGTCCAGGTGCGCGGCGCCTCGCAAGCTGATATCGAAACAGCTGCCACTGAGGCTCTTTCTATTCTTCAGGGAACAGAGGGCCTCTCCAACATCACGAGGGTGTCGGAGGATGCGTCGATGGAGCTCCTTGAGCCCTGGATTGGCTCAGACGTCTTGCCGGACGACCTTCCCCTCCCCGCGCTCTACACCGCTGATGTCACGCCGGAGCTGCGGCAGAACTTGACGCCGCTGAAAACACAGCTCGCTGACGAGGTGGAAGGCGCAAGCCTCAACGACCATGGGGCGTGGACGGATCAATTGGTGCGCAGTGCTCGCCGCGTGCGGGGGCTCGCTTTTGTCGCCTTTGTGCTGGTGATCGCAGCCGCAGCCAGCGTCATCGTCTTCGCCGCAAGGGCTGGCCTCACTGCGCACCGGAACATCGTCGAAGTGCTGCATCTCGTCGGCGCCACGGACGGGTTCATCGCTTCCCAGATCGGTCGGCGATACCTCGTGCTTGGCACCCTAGGGGGCGCGGGCGGCGCCGTTGGCGCGGTGATCGCGACCAAGTTCCTCGCTGTTGTCACCGAAGACGCCGGAGGCTTCCTGCCCTCCTTCTCAATCGGCATGGAAACAGCCCTCTGGCTGCTCGTGATCCCTGTGCTGCTCGGAGGGCTTGCGACCGTCTCGGCACGGATCGCTGTCCTGCAAACCCTCCGTCAGGGAAGCTTTACGGTCTAGGCTGCAGCGTCATCCAGCTTCCAGTCCGGCCGGACATAGTGGCAGGTGTAACCGTTGGGATAGCGCTGGAGGTAGTCCTGGTGCTCGGGCTCAGCTTCCCAGAAATCTCCGACCGGCGCGACCTCGGTCACCACCGGGCCGGGCCATTTGCCTGACGCTTCGACCGCGGCGATCACCTTCTCCGCGGTCTCTTTTTGCGCGTCGTCCGCGTACCAGATGGCTGAGCGGTACTGCGTGCCGCGGTCGTTGCCTTGGCGGTCCTTGGTCGTCGGATCATGGATCTGAAAGAACCAATGCAGCAGCTTCTCATAGGACATGAGCGAGGGGTCGTAGACGATCTCAATCGCTTCGGCATGGCCCGTTCGCCCGGTCTTCACCAGGTTGTAGGTCGCGTTGGGAGTCGCGCCGCCGGTGTAACCGACCCGGGTCTTCAAGACCCCTGGCTGATTGCGGATCAGCTCTTCCATGCCCCAAAAACAGCCGCCAGCCAGCGTCGCGGTTTGCTTTGTCGCCTGTTCCATCATCAAGGTCCTCCTCAAAGACGAGTTAATGCGTTAAAAGGCTTTTGGAACAGGTGGGATGAAGGCGGTCGCGTGGCCATGATGTCGCGTGGTTGCTGCGGGTAAGGGTGAGCACATGGCGGACAAGCGTGCGGAATTTCGAGATGCGATGGCGCTCCTTTCTCTGGGCACGTTCGCGACCGGGGGCCTTTTGCTGCTGCAATCGGGCGCCGATCCCAGCGCCTTGGGCGACACCGTCAAAGGGGTCATCGATCAGTTCTTAGGCAACGAACTCGCGCTTGAAGAAGGTGCCACGACGCAGGACGCTTTCAGCGCCATTAAAGAGCGCGTGATTGAGCTTTTCGTATCCGGCGGCTGGGCGCTGAGCGGCGGGATCGCCTTCCTTTGGAGCCGCATTCGCATTCTTGGCCTCACCATTCTGGCAGCCGCGTCTGGACGCGGTTCAATCACGCAAGTTCCGGTGGATTGGGCGGACACGGTGGGACCGATCGGGCATGCGGGCATGCTTCTTTTGATGATCAGCACCGTCGCCGCAACGGCGGGGCTGTTAACGATCTTCAGCCGCGGAAAACGCGCGCCCGAGCCGGTGCAGCTTCTTCAGACCGTGGGCAACCGGCGGGTCTAACTCGATCCACCGCCAGCCTCGGCGTGGTCATCACGCGGTTCTCCGTGTCCTTCGCTTTCCGGGCCGTCCCACCGGCGTCGGAAGCGGATATGGTGGGCGATGAGAGACTCGAACTCCCGACATCCTCGGTGTAAACGAGGCGCTCTACCAACTGAGCTAATCGCCCGGGAACGCTGGCCCTTAGCGCAAGCATTCGGGCCCGGCTAGCGCTTTAGGGCATCTTCCATAACGTAGTAGATGTTCGTCTGCTCATTGACCCCGCTGAGATAGTGTGCGCCGGGGCCGACCGCATAGACCCCCACGTCCTGCCCGCCATGGGTCTCGGAGAAGAGCGGCACTGTCGCCTGCTGACGATAGTCTTCGGTCAGTGCTTCTTGGTCGGTAACGAAGGGTCGCCCTGCCCTGGCGCTCTCGGTGGCCGGGACAATCCTCGCCCCCGGGCCGTTCGCATAGGAAAGAGCCGTATACGGTTTTTGATCATTGGCCTGCACCGGCAGCGCATCAGCCTGGCCCTGCCCGTTCACCGACCGGACAACACCGAGGATCGGGTTACCGCGATGGGGATAGCCAGCGAACGTCATCGTATGACCATGATCAGCCGTCACGATGATCAGCGTCTCCGAGGGGTCCGTCATCTCCATCGCGACTTTCACGGCATCATCAAAGGCGATGACGTCCGTCAGTGCACGGTAGGCATTACCCTCATGGTGTGCATGGTCGATGCGCCCGCCTTCAACCAAGAGAAAAAAGCCCTCTTCGTCAGCGGCGAGCCGCTCGATGGCAAAGGACGTCATCTCAGCAATGGACGGCTCGCCCGCCCCATCCTCGTCACGGTCTGCTTCATACCGCATATGGCTCGGCTCGAACAGGCCAAGGACCTTGGCCTGCCGACCCGTGGCGACAAGTTCATCTGCAGAAAAGACGACCTGGTGATCACTGCTGAGCGCACGCCACGCGGCCGTAAGGTCACGTCCATCAGCCCGGTCGCCATTGCGGTCAGGGTACTCTGGATCGGCCATCGCTTCGGGGAAGAAGTTCCTCCGGCCACCGCCGAGCGCCAAGCGGATGTCATAGGCCGAGCCCGCTTCAATCAGCTGCGCAGCAATATCCGTGCACTGCGACTGCCGCGGCAGATCGGAGTCCGCCTCCCAATCCCGGTCGGGACTTGATGCGTAGACCGAAGCAGGTGTTGCATGGGTGATACGCGCCGTCGAGACGATGCCGATCGCGCGCTCGGTCTCTGCCGCCACTTCAATGATTGTTGGCAGGCGCTTATCAAGCGACGCATCGCAGTCACCGCGGGCCACTGTCTGGTCAACATTGACGACGCCAGCCTTTGTCTTCTGTCCACTGAGCATCGCCGTCGCTGTACCGGCGCTGTCGGGGACTTGAAGGTTGGTGTTGTAGGTCTTGGAGAACCCGGTGAATGGCAGGTTCTCAAAATAGAGGACATGCTCCTCGCCGGTGCCGCCCGCCTGTTGGCCAGCATGGATGCGCGCGGCGGTGATGGTTGTGACATCCATGCCGTCACCGATAAACAGGATGACGTTTTTGGCTGGACCTTCGATGGGCCGAACCGCTTTGCGCGCCTCAAGCGCTGCGCGGCCTTCCGCTTCCCAGTCCGTCAGCGCCGCCGAGGCCTGAAATCCAAGAGCAAAGAGCGCGTCCATGCCACCCCCAAAAAGGTTGTTTCCTACGGAGGAAGCGCTTCTCCCAGAAATCCGGGCAGGTCAACGCGTCAGGAGGCGCTGCTAGAGTGCTGCGCGATGCTGCTGATGCGCGTCCCCAATGAACCTCCGGAGGACGTCCGCGTCTCTTTTGCCGTCATGGTAGCCAAGATCAATCAGGGCACCAATATAACCAGGCTCAAAGGTGAGATAGCTCGGCAGCATCCATGGCTCGCGCATCGCGCCTATGGTCCCCAGCACCATTTTCACAGACCAAGGAAGCTCATCAATATGCTCACCGGTCAGATCGCGAATATCAGCGCTTGGCCGAACCATATGGGTACCGATCAAGCGAAGATCGGTGTGGGGGACGCGCTCAGGCATCATCACGCCGAGGGTTCCATTGACACGCTTCAGCCGTTCAACATCGGCATCAAGATTGTCGTTGAAGACGATATCAAGCAGCTGCCCACCTAAGAAACCTAAACTCGGATAGGGCTGGTCAGGACCAATTTGCGGCACGTCGTCGATCACGCCGTCCCGCGCGGCGATCAACAGCAAATGATCGCAACCAAGATGAATAGCTGGGCTGAGCGGCGCTGTCTGCCTCAGCGCACCATCACCGAACCATTCGTGGCCCAACTTCCTGGACTGGAACACGGCAGGCAGAGCCGCAGACGCCATAACGTGGTCGACCGTGATGTCGGTCAGAACGCCAAGCCTACGCGATCGGCTCCATTCCTTATGCTCGGGGCCAGCGTGAAAGAAGGTCACTGATTGGCCAGTGCAATAGGAGGAGGCGGTGACGGCGAGCGCCTCCAGCGGTCCTTCTTTCACCATCGTTCCGATGCGGTCGAAATCAACGCGCGATTTTATGAGCTCTCGCAGCGGCGATGCATCCAGCAAGGATCGCGGCGCCTTAAGGCCCGTCCAACCGAGACCAAACGAACTGCTCCACCCCATAAGGCGCCTGATAAGAGGCCAAGGATCGGAGACGAAGATGGATCCGCAATGGATGGATCGCCAAATCTCTTCGAGCTTCTTGACGGATGCGGGAAAATCATCCGCGCCCTCCGCCAACACCACGGCGTTGATCGCCCCCACCGAAACGCCGGTGATCACGGGGAAAGGCGAAGGTCCGGGCATCGCCTCAGCCAAAGCTTTAAGGACGCCCACCTGATAGGCGCCGCGGGCGCCGCCCCCTGACAACACAAGGCCTGTCGTCTTCTTTGGTACGCCGGTAGCGATGGCAACGATCCTTAGTCTGCTGGGCGGTGCTGCATGCAGACTATTCGCTTCGTCTTACTGATGCGTTGCAAGACCAACATATTGCAATGCAGCACGCCGATAAAATCCTCCAAAAGGATTTAATCATCGATCGGAATGAATTCATCCTTGTCGTGCGGCGGCAGGTCAAAGCGGCCGTGGTCGGGCTTCTTCCAATCTTCTTTCGCTGCCTCGATCATCTCTTTCGAGCTCGCAACGAAGTTCCACCAAATGTGCCGTGGACCATCAAGCACCGCGCCGCCGAACAGCATCAGCCTCGCACCGTCGGCACCAGCCTGGATCGCACCTGCGCCGTCGCCAAAGACCAGCATCTGCGAAGGCGGGATCTCCTTGTCGGCGAGCTTAACGCTCCCCTCAGCGACATAGATCCCGCGATCCTCGTGATTGTCGGGCAAGGGCAAAACAGCGCCAGGCGCGAGCGTGACATCTCCGTAGAGCGTTTCCGACGAGGTCTTGACGGGCGACGCGATCCCATAGGCTGACCCGAGGATCATCCGTACAGAGATACCGTTGGCTTCAACCACCGGCAGCGCATCGGCAGGGGTATGGGCGAAATCAGGGTCGCGCTCTTCTTGGTCTTTGGGCAAGGCGACCCAGGTCTGGATCCCGAACATCTTATGGCGTCCGGTAAGATCTGTCGGTATACGCTCCGAATGGGTGATGCCGCGGCCAGCGGTCATCCAATTCACCGCACCCGGTACAATATCTTGCGTCGTACCCAGACTGTCGCGATGGCGGATGCGACCATTGAAAAGATAGGTGACCGTGGCAAGGCCAATATGCGGATGGGGGCGGACATCAATCCCTTTGTCCGCGTCGAACTCGGCGGGACCCATCTGATCAAAGAAGATGAACGGCCCGACCATCTGCCGCTGCGGGGCAGGCAATGCGCGGCGAACCTCAAAACCGCCAAGGTCGCGCGCACGCGGAATGATCTGCGTCGCCAGGTCGCCATGGGCGGTGAGCGGTGTGTCGGGAAAAGGCGTGGTCATCGGCGTCTCCAATCAGGTGACGCTTTAGACTTAAGCCGTCTCCCCGCGAAGCCGAGCAGCAGCTTTCTCTTTTCCGATCAGCGCAAAGATCGAGGGCATCTCGGGCCCGTGCTTTTGACCCGTCAAAGCCAAGCGGAGCGGCATGAAGAGGCCTTTGCCTTTGCGGCCGGTCTCGGACTTGAGGGCGCTCGTGAGCGCCGCCCAACCCTCAGCATCGGCGGAGACGTCGAGCGCCTTCACGGCCGCAGCAGCGGTGAAATCCCTGTCCTCTTCGGCAATGACCGGGGTGAGTTCACCTTGGACGACATCGCGCCACATCGCAGCGTCCTCAAGGCGGTCGAGATTGCCCCGCACCGCAAGCCAAAGCGCCTCATCAACCCCCAACGCCGCCAGCCGCTCTTCGGCATGGGCGAAGGGC
>JBCDLG010000095.1:0-11641 GCA_038745625.1 Pseudomonadota bacterium
GTATCTCGTGGCCCAGATCGGCCGGTTCGGCGGCAACATTTCCCGGACGGCCGGCTTTGTCGGTATGGAGCGCTCGGCACTCCACCGGAAGCTCAAAGCCTTAGGCATCGGGACGAAAGAGGCGAAGGACAAAACCCTCGCTTCGAATTAGTTTGTCGCGACCAGGTGGATTCTTTTTTGGTTGGTCCCACCAAGCCGGTTAAATCGGCACCCGTCTCCATTCGCGATTTTTGGCACCCCAGATAGTTCTGTATGCGCCTTGGCCATCAAACTCGAGGATCAGTTTGCCCGTTCTTTGCCAGTAGCGGTTTTGCTTCAGGATCATACGCCAATTCTTGTTCACCAAGTCGGATGCATCGGCATCATGACCAAAGAACGCCCATCTACTGCCTACTGCTTGCCAGCCATCAATAGTGAAGGCTCCTCGGCTCACCCCATTTTCTAGTCCTACGGCAATTGCCGAATCGTGCTCGAGGACGCCCTTTCCGAAAGGCCAGTCTCCTCGTGTGGCATCGTATACAGATTTTCCAGCTTTTAAGCTCTTCTCGATGTTAAATAGGAATACAGCCTCTGGTGCCGAGGGGAATACCAACGGAGCGCCTTCATTGTTCGCTCCGTCTAAGGTTAATAATCCGTGTTCTTTAGATTTATTGCCACTTTTGATATTCGTTAGTGTACGTCCTCGGCCAAGACTTAACGCACTTATCAGTGCTCCCTCGACATGATCGACAGAATTCTTATCGAGATTTCTTCGTAGGAACATGATTTCTACAGTCTGACCGCGACGCCATATCTCGACGATTTTTTTCGTTTTTGGAGTATGTTCTCTCTTTCCTCGTTCGGCCTCTACAGCTTCTCGAATATGTCCGTGAGGTCGCTCGTTTTGACCTTGTCCAATATAGAAAGGTACCTCATCTTTGGGGTCAATAAGTGCGTATACGTAAGACCCAAGGCTGTCGGGTGCTCCAGGTTCTATGCCTAATTGATACGCCGGTTTCTCGCGAAATCGGCGGCGAAAAAGGTTGAACTTCATGGCGCGATGCTCCCGTAGAAAGATATGCGCTTATGACAGAGTATTAGCCGAAAATTTCGCTGAGAAAGTTCTCGAGTGCTTCGTAGGACCTGTCGCGTGCGGGCTCGTCGAACATCAGCCCGGCCTCTGGCATGTTGGCAGCCTCGTTGGTGAAGGCATGGGCGACGCCGCCATAGGTGTGAAGCTGCCAATCTGCTTTGCGCGCTGTCATCTCTTCGCCGAAGGCTCTGAGATCGTCCGGGCCCGCCATCGGATCATCAAAGCCCTGGAACGCGATCACCTTCGCGGTGATATCACCATCCGTCAACGGATCGGCGGGCGCCAAAATGGCGTGGAAGGCGGCGGCGCCTTTGACCGGCGCATGGGCGCGGGCGAGATCCAGCGTGCAAAGACCACCGAAGCAAAATCCGGTCACAGCAATCGCGGACGCATCGACTTCAGGCTGCTCACTCAGCGCGCCGAGGGCTGCCCTGAGCCGTTCTTGGAGCATCGCCCGATCTTGTGCGAGCGGCGTCATCAGCGCTTCGTTCTCTTCATTGTTCGTGCCGCGGACGCCCTTGCCGTAGACGTCACCCGCCATGGCCGCGTAGCCAAGGCCAGCGAGCCGCTCAGCGAAGGCTTCTTCGTGCTCTCCGCGTCCGCCCCACGCATGGCAGATGAGGACAGCGCCCTTGGGGTTTGATGACGGGAGGGCGAGCACGCCCTCAAACGTTTTGTCGTGGACGGACCATTCAATGCGGCGGGTGGTGGATGTGGACACGGCGGGGGCGGGCCTCTCTCTGACGACACTCTCTCCACTAAGCGGCCTTGTGCCTTAGGCAAAGACCCAAGGTGGTGCGAAGAGCAGCACCGCTGCGGCACCAAAGCCCAAGAACGGTCCAAAACGGATCTCCATGCGCAGGCCATCGCCCGAACGGCTCCGCAGCATGGCCAAGAGCGCCGCAAGGATGCCGGTGACACTGGAGAGGAGAAGCACGAAGGGAACCGCCATCACCCCTGTCCACGCGCCGATCGCGGCGAGCAGCTTCACGTCGCCGCCGCCCAAGCCTTCAAACCCGCGAAGCCGTTTGTAGCCAGCGGCGAGCAGCCAGCTGCCGCCGCCAGCCATGACCATGCCCAGGACCCCTGAGATGACGCCGTGGGGCAGGAGCGGTGATGCGCCAAGGCCGAGCGGGATCAACGGCAGGGTAAGCGCGTCCGGCAGATAACCCGTCTCCCAGTCGATCGCCCCTGCAGCCAGTGCGGTGAAAAGGAAGATGGCAACGGCGATGGCTTCCGGCGTTGCGCCGAAGCGCCAGGCGATCGCAACGCCGATCACCCCGCCCAAGATTTCAACGATCACGTGCCGCAGGCCAATAGCGGCACCGCAGGTGCGGCAGCGACCAGCGAGCATCAGAAAGCTTGCCACGGGAACGAGCTCAAGCGGGTGCAAGCGGCGGTCGCACCCGTCACATTGCGAGGGCGGGTAGGCGACGTTCCGCGGGAGCCCGTCATCGTCCGCCAGGCCCCAAGCCCGGGGTCCGCGGCTGGCAACGACATTGACGAAACTGCCGAGCAGCAGGCCGAGCGTTCCGCTAAAAAGGAAAACAAAGGCGTCCATCACACGCACTCACCAGGAGGCGATTGCCGCCGGGAGGGCAAGAAAAAAGGGCGCCGCAGCGCCCCTTTGTTGCTCGCGGCATGCCGATTTAGAAGCGAGCCGAGAGGCTCATCTCGATGCGAGGATCGCGGCCGTAGCTGAAGAAGTCCGCTTCATTGCCGAAGTCGTCTTCCCGGAAAGCCCGGAAGTCTTCGCCAAGCAGGTTGCGACCAGCGACGGTGAAGTTGAACTCGCCGCCATAGATCGAGAAGTCTTTCCGCGCGACCAGATCAAGGGAGATCGGAACATCCTCCTCCACCGCGATGGCCAGGGCGTCGGTCCCTTCGGCAAAGAGCACGCGGTCACTGGCGTAGTTGAGGAGCGCCGTGACCGTCAGGCCGTTCTCCGGATCCTGGAAGCCAATCTGGAAGTTGAACAGGTGATCGGACTGACCAACCAGCGAACGCCCGTCGACGATCAGGCCCGAGGCGTTCCGGACGTCCGGTGTGTTGTTGGTCCGGTTGTTGATGATCACCGTGTCACCGTCATCCGCGGTCACCTCCGAGTCGGAGTACGTGTAGTTGGTCGAGATCAAGAGCTCTTTTCCGAGCCAGAAGTCACCGCTGAGGAAGTCTTCGAAGTTGAAGATGCGCTCAAACTCGCCCTCGAAACCCCACAATGTTGCTTCCGGTGCGTTCAAGAAGCTGGTCGCACCGCCTTCTTGGCCTGTGAAGAACTGCTCGATGGGGTTCTCGATCTCTTTGTAGAACGCGCCGAGGGTGACGAACTGTCCGCGGCCGAAATACCATTCCGCACGCACATCATAGTTGTTGATCTCTGTGTTCACCAAGAAGGGGTTGCCCTGCAGGGTCACGCCAAAATCAGGGTCAAGAAAGTCCGTCGGCGCCAGTTCACGGAACTGAGGACGAGTGATCGTTTGTGCGTAGGCTGCACGAACCTGGAGGTTGCCGAAAGGAAGCCAGGTGACAGTGACCGCGGGGAGGATGTAGTCCTCCTCAATTGCATCAAACGTGTTGAGCGGCGCACCGGAAAGGCCGACGGAGGATTCTTGGGTGGAGTCTTCGAAACGGAAACCCACTGATGCCCGGAGAAAGTCCGTGAACTCGACGTCACCCATCAAATAGGCGGAATAGACCTCAAGCGAGGCTTCTGAGGCATCGGGGAAGAGGGTCGAGGCTTGCGGATTGAAGCGCACATCGATCTCCGAGACGCCTTCAAGACCGAGGATTGTGTCATTGAAGATGAAGTCCGACCGCAGCGCCCGTAGCTCCGCTGGTGCTGTTATCGCGACGTCAAAGTCTGTACGCAGATTGTCGCGCTCATTGTCTTTGTAAGCGCCACCAAAGGAGAGCTCGAAGCTCGGGAAGTAGACATCGACCGGGAGCGTGAAGTCGATCCCTGCGAAGAAGTTATCGTCATTGAGCTCTGAGAAGTTCAGCGAGTTACCTTCACGCGAACCCTGACGGATCAGGGTCGAACCATCGTCTTCGATGTCCCGGGTGATCGTGCGCTCATAGGGCGAGTTCCGTCTGCCCTCACCATAAGCGACGCGCCAGTCCATCGTCAGGTCGGCGAGCGAGGGGAAGATGTGCGTCCCGTTGACCTGGGTCTGCCAAACCTGGCGCGAGATGAAGTCGGTGAATTCGCGCCGCCGGGCGCCGCCATTGTCGTCGTCAAAGCCTTGGCCGATAATGGCGCGCTTCAGCGTGTCACGGAGCAAGAATGTCGTGACCGCGATCTCGTGGTTCGAGCCGATCTCCAAACCGGTGACGTTAAAGAGGTTGAGACCGATGTTCTGACGGGTCTCGCTGAAGTCTTCTTCGATTCGCGTCTCGATATCGGAGAAGTTGGTGTCTTCCGTCCGGTTCTGAAAACCGTCGCGGACCTCCCAATCGTTCGAATACCCCACATAGGTCGTCGTGCCCAGACGATAATCAGCGTTGTCGGCGATGATAAAGCCGACGGTCGCTGACGCGGAGCCGTTGATCGGGGTGGTGCCATCGTTGATAAACAGCGTGTCCTGATTTTCAAACGAGGTATCCAGCGCGTCCTGTCCAACCGAAGAGACGCCGTTGCGCGCCGCTGCGTTCGCGATGCTTGGTAGGTCGCGCAGACCGTCATCAAAACCGAAGCGATCTGTGTCGGAACCTTCGTAGAAGAAGCCGTTGCGGAACGTGCTCTGCGTATCGTACTCAAGTGCGCCTGATACCAGGAAGAAGCTCTCGGTCGGCACAGACACGGTCTCAAGATCGATCGCGGCGCCGCCGAATTCGGCCGAGAGCTGCGGCGAGTAGGTCTTCTGGGCCAGTGAGCCCGCGAGGATGCTGGTCGGTACCAGGTCCAAAGCCACAGAGCGCCGAAGCGGCTCGGGCGACGGAAGCGGAACGCCGTTGATGGTCGCGGATGTGTAGCGTTCGTTCAGACCACGGGCGACGGGAAACTTTCCGTCCACAACCGAGATCCCTGTGACGCGGAGGAGGGCCGCGGCAATATCGGAGTCTCCCTGACGCGCGAAGTCTTCACTGTCGAGCAGGCTGCTGATTTCGGATGTTGCGCGCTTCTCATCAGGGACAAACGCGCCGCGAACGACAATCACGTCGTCCTGTGCGGCGGCCGTAGCAAACCCGGCCATGGCAAGCGCGAGGCCTACCGACGGGGCTGCGATTGAAAATAGCTTCATTTTAAACCTCTGATAGCCCCCCCCGGGGCGCAAAATTGCGGGCGAAGAGGCTTGGCGACGGGCGACCGCCGCCGAGCCGGTTCAAAGGCTATTGGCTGAGACCAAAGGTCCAGCCGACATACCAGTTGTCGTCGTCGTCCTCGACGGCGCCGACGTAAGAGACGGCATCGAAGAAGCCTTGGCCGCGGTCGGTTGTGTCAACCACCATATTTGTTGTGATCTCCGTATTCGGAAGAATAGCAACGGTGCTGCCATCGGTGTCGAGCACGAGGTCGGCGTCGGTCCCGCTGAAGTTGTCGGGTCCAGCTGTGAAGATCGGTGTGCCGTCGCTGTCAGCATCCGCAGCGTTGCCGGCCGAGTAGGTCGAGACGAGCACCGGGTCGTTGCCCAGGTCCTGACCAGAGCTTGGCTCGTCATAGTCAAAACCTTGGCCAGCGAAGCCCACGACGATCGCGTTGGAGATCCGGCCTACCGATCCGCGGCGAAGCTTGATGCCGTCATCAGCATCGGTCGGAGGCGTCGTGTAGGCAGCGGTGAAGGTCAGGTTCGACAGCCATGGGTTCGACTGTGGCTGGATGTCGTTGTCACCGTTGCGGTTGTCGCCTTCGATACCGCGGTTGGTTGCTGGCGTGTCGGTCTGAACAACGATGGCGTATTGGATGTTACCAATCCAGCCATCGGTCCAGTCGATCGAGTCGTCACCAGCTCCAACGATCACCAGGTGCTTCGCGTTGACCGTGCCGCCGAAGAACTCAACGCCGTCGTCGTCGTTGTTATAGACTTCGACGAAGTCGACTTCCGTGCCGTTACCAACGCCCTGGAAAGCAATGCCGTTGAGCTCGTCATCAGCGGTGATGCCGAAGCCAGCGTAGCGAACGCTGGTGTAGACCAGGCGACCGGAGTCATCGTCAGGAACATTGCCGCCGAAGAGGCCCGATCCGCCTTCGCCGTCTTTGAAGCAGAGTTCTGGATTGACGGTGGGATCGAGCGTTGAGTCCTCACAGTCGTTGATCGGTGCACGGCCGTTGATGACCAGGCCGCCCCACTGACCAACGGTCGCTGTGGTGTTCAAGCCTTGCAGATCTTCGAGCGAGGTGAAGATGACCGGGTTGGTCGCCGTACCGTTGGAGAAGAGACGGCTGCCGCGGGTGACGATCAGAGCGTTGTCACGCAGGCCAGCATCATCTTCGGTGCCGAAAATGGTGACGCCAGCGTCGATCGTGAGGTCGACCTCTGCTGAGTTCAGAAGAGCGTTGTCAGGGTCTGGACCCGCGTCGATGCCGACGAAGGTCGAGTTGTCGCTGATTTGGTAGAGGAAGCCGCGAACAAGACGCAGATCATCGGTGATGACATCGGGGAGTTCGCAGATCGCCGATTCAGTCCGTCCAGTTGGAACCGACTGTGTACTGAGCGTCGTACCCGCTGGGCAGGTGTCGGTATCAGCACCTGGGATGCCGTTGGTGAGAACCCAGCCTGCAAGCCAGCTGCTTGAGATCGACTGAACACTGTCAGCAAATGCGCCGATATAGTCGACATTGCTGAGGCCCGTCCCGGAGAGGTCAGCCGCCGTGACGGCTTGCTCATCAGCGCCGCTGAAGATGCCGTTCAGCGTCGTGCCAGCGGCACGGACGTTACCCGCGCCGGCGGCGTCGATGATGGGGTCACCGTCGCCGTCCGCAACACCGCCAGCGTTGCCGCCGAAATAAGTCGAGAGGACCTCTGGGTCGTTGCCGCTGTCTTGGCCAGCCGATGGCTCGTCATAGTCGAAGCCTTGGCCGACAAAGTTCGCGACGATGCCGTTGGCGAGGGTGCCGAGCGAACCGCGGCGGATCTTGATGCCGTCGTCGGCATCGGTCGGCGTGCCATCGAGGAAGTTGGTCACGAAGGTGAAGTTCGCAATCGTCGGGTTCGAAGCTGGCTCAATGTCGTTGTCGCCGTTTCGGTTGTCGCCCTCGATGCCGCGGTTGGTGGCCGGTGTGTCGGTCTGAACGACGAGAGCGAATTGGATCGAGCCGGTCCAGCCGTCGGTCCAGTCGATCGAGTCGTCGCCAGCGCCCGTGATCACGACATTGGTCGCGTTCACCGTGCCGCCAAAGAACTCAACACCGTCGTCGTCATTGTTGTGGACCTGGATGTTGCTGACTTGCGTGTCCGATCCGACACCTTGGAAGGCGATGCCGTTCAGCTCATCATCCGCGCTGATGCCAAAGCCAGCATACTGCACACGGACATAGTCAAGGATGCCCGAATTGTCGGTGGGTTGGTCGCCGCCGAAAAGGCCAGAGCCGCCTTCGCCGTCTTTGATGCAGAGCGACTGGTCAGCGGTTGGATCCAGGGTTGCGTCTTCACAGTCATTGATCGGGGCCAGACCGTTGATGACCAGGCCGCCCCATTGACCGACAACAAATTCGCTGCCGTCAACGAGACCGTCCGAAGCTGCGGCAAACGCGCTTGTGTCGGTCGTGCCGTCAGCATCGGCCAGGTCTTCGATCGAGGTGAAGATAATGGGCTCAGACGAGGTGCCGTCGGCGACCAGCCGCGAGCCAACCGAGACGATCAGTGTGCCGATGCTGGTGCCGCTACCGGTGGTGCGGCCAGCGACGATGGTGCCTGGATCAATGGTCAGGGTGGCGGAGGTCACAGCGGCCAGCGGTGCCGTTGTGGTCTGCGTACCCACGCTGACGGGGCCGTCCAAGACATAGACACTGCCAGCATCAAGGGTGAGGTCGGTGTCAACTGTCGAAGGAACAAGGCAAGCGGTGATGGTCACGTTGCCGACCGCGAAGTCTGTCGACGTGGTCCCCGTCACGCAGCCATTGGGGCCAACAAAGTCGACGGCGCCGTCGCCACCTGTCGGAGCAGGGGTGGTGTCACCGATATTGATCGTGACGGCGCCAGTGTCGCCTGCATTTTGGACATCGCTATCCCCGTCACAGGCGGCAAGCGCGAATGCGGCAACAGTCAAGAGAAGACCCTGGCGGGTCATATTGGCGTAGTTCATTGATGGGCCCCCAGAAAGGCTGTTTACGGACAGATCCGCGCGGAATCAGCGCTACCGGGGGCGCGTAACCAGCACATGCGACACTATCATGACATGAATTTTACGTTTCAATGTCACGAACAGTTCGGTTACAGCGCCTGCAACCTAAGGTTTTTGGAGGCGGAATGTCCTCGCCCGATCGTGCTGATGGCCAAGGGTTTGCTCGGTGTACGGCTGGTGGTGACGTACGATGTTCCCAGCTCGGTGGCACGCAAGCTGGACAGTTTTGTGACAGGACATGCGATACTGTCGCGGTCAAAACGGACGTGACAACGTTCGGCTGATCGTTAACGCAAAGCGCGGCCGATCGGTCGGGCGGAACCAGAAATTTATCCAACATCTTGCGGCGCCATCACCGGTCCAGGCCCATCGGTAGAGCTTACGCAACCCTAATCATTTGGCGCTAGCGTTGGTGAATCACGAGCCCGTAACGGACACTGGGAGAACGGGCTCGACAGCTCTTTTGTGCGGGGAAGACAAAGTTAAACAGAATGCATCGCGTTGCGGTCCCATATAAACTTTTTATGACGCGCTGGGCGCCGAAGGCGGCTTCCGTGCTTGCGGCCCTGTGCCTTGGCCTGGTGGCGACCGATCTCTTGCTGGCCGCGATCGCGCCGCTGGAGACCGCCGTCGCACCTGGTGTGACGCGGAGCGCAGACCAGCAGGTGATCGATGCCGATATCTCCCTGCTTCGCGAGGTGGACATTTTCGGCGGTGAGGCGGCGGTCGTCAGCGCCTTGCCTCAAGAAGAAGATCTGCCGGAGACCACGCTGCAGCTGACCTTGATCGGCCCGGCGGCGGGCCTCGGCGGAGGCGCGGAGGGATCGGCGCTGATTGAGCTGCCCAATCGCAAGCAGGTGCGGGTGAAGGTCGGCGAAGAAATTATGCCGGGTGTTGCGTTGCGCGATGTGCAGCGCACCCGCGTGGTGATTTCGCGCGCCGGGGTTTCTGAGACCCTGAGCCTTCCCAACCGGCCTGATCCTTTGCCCGAGGCGCCGCCGCCGACTGAGGAGGCCCCGGCGCCGGCGTCCGAGGGTCCTGTGCTGGCGCTTGATGATCTTGGCGACTATGACGCGCTGTTATGGCCAATGCTGCAGCAGAGCGGCTTTCAGCGTACCGACAAAATTCTCTCAATCGATGGCCAGCCGCTCCCCGCAAGTGAGGACGAGCAGGCCACAGCGTTTGCCGAGCTGATGGCAGCCTCATCGGTAGAAGTGACATTCGAGCGCCAGGGACAGTTGATCACCAGGACGGTGACGACGCCCGGTGTTGTGGAGCGATAGTTGTGTTGAAGACGTTTTTGAGCCGTGGACTGATGCCAGCTTTGTGCTGGTCATGGCTGTCAGTGGCCGGAGCGCAGCCGCTCGTGAGCCTCAATTATGAGAATGCGGAGCTTTCTGCCGTCGCGGCAGAAGTGGCGGAGCGCACCGGGTACCAATTGGTGCTTGACCCACGGCTTTCGGGGCGCGCCAACATCATCTCGCCGCCAGGGATGGCCCTGACGCCAGACCAGGTGTGGGAGGTGTTCATCGCCACCCTCCAGGTCAACAATTTTAACGCCGTGCCCGCCGGCGACCGGGTGTTCAAGATCGTGCCGACCGAGCAGTCGGTCCGCGACTCAAACCCTGTTGGCGGTGACAACACTGGCGCGACAGTGACACGGTTCATTCCTCTACAGTATGTCGGCGTACGGAATGCGGCATCCAGCCTGCGCGGCATTGTCGGCCAACAAGGCCTGTTGGTGCCGGTGACAGAGAGCAATGCGCTGATCGTCGTCGATAGCGGCCGGAATGTTGAGCGCGTGATGGAGGTCATCCGTCAGATTGATGTCGACCGCACGATCTTTAGGGCTGTGCAGCTTGAGAACGCGAACGCCGAGGAGGTCGCTGAGACCTTGCGCCGGATTGCGACGGATCAGCGGGGCGAGGGCGAGCCCGTCACCATCAGGACAGAGATCCTTGCCAACACCGCGACCAACCAGGTGCTGCTCCGCGGCCCGGCGGAAACGCTCACACGCCTACGGAGCATCATCGCTGAGCTTGATCAGGCGGGCCGGATGCGCGGCAGCTTTGATGCGATCTATCTCAACCATGCCGATGGCGAAGAGCTGGTGCCGATTATCACGCAGCTGATCACCGGTCAGGCGAGCGGTGGTCAGGGCGGCGGGGGTCAACAGCCTGCGGCCGCTGTCGGCGGAGGCGCACCAATCGTCACCTTCCACCGGCCCACCAATGCTGTTCTCGTCAATGGCCCGCCGGAGGCGCAGCGGGCAATCCGTTCGATCGTCTCACAGCTCGATATTCGCCGTCCGCAGGTGCTGATTGAGGCCATCGTCGTCGAGATCGCCAACAACACCGCGCGCGAGCTCGGCGTCCAATATCTCTCAGGTGGTGACGGTGTGCCGGTCACGGCTGCGACCTTCACCGACACACAACCGAACCTCTTGTCCGCCGCTGGTGCTGCGTTCTTCCTGACAGAGGATGACGGCACGCGTGACGTCTCCACCACGATTGATGGGGTGACAACGATCACGGAGGAAGATGATGTGGACGCTGACGTGGCAGCGATCTCCGGTCAGCTGGTGACCGCGGCCGTATCGGATCTTTTGTCCTTCAACGGATTTTTGGCTGGGTTTGGTGACGTTACGGATGACGGCACAGTCTACGGTGTCCTACTGTCGGCCATCAAGTCGGATAGCCGCTCGAACGTTCTCTCCACCCCGTTCACGACCGTGCTCGATAACGAGACCGCGCGTTTGAGCGTTGGCCAAGAAATCTCGATCGTTACCGGCGAAGCGGTGGGTACAGATTTTCAAGGCGGCTTCCGTAACATTGAGCGCCAAGAGGTGGGCACCATCCTGGACGTGGTCCCGCAGATCAATGATGGCGACGCGGTGACCCTCAAGATCAAGTTGGAGGTCAGTTCACTGACGGCTTTTGTCTCGACGTCCGATACCCCGATCATTCAAAAATCGACGACGGAGAGCGTGCTGACGGTCGACAATGGGCAGACGGTGATCCTTGGTGGTCTCGTTGATAATGATCAACGCAACACCGAGTCGAAGGTTCCGTTCCTGGGCGACATCCCGCTCCTCGGATTTTTGTTCCGGGGCCAGACCAAATCCGAGGAAGAGACCACGTTGATGGTCTTCATTCGGCCAACGATCATTCGCGACGCCGCGACAGCGGACGCGGTGACCAGCCGGAAGTACGATTTTGCCACCCAGCGTCAGCTTCAAGCCGAGCGTCGCCGGGAAGGGCCATCGCGTCTTGATCGGATCAGCGATGA
>JBCDLG010000096.1:0-11339 GCA_038745625.1 Pseudomonadota bacterium
AGAAGAAGCGCGGCGACGCCAACGGTCGCTAGACTGGCAAAATGGCGATCATCCATCGGCCGCCACCGCTTCCGGCGCGCTCGCAACAGCGTCGTCGCCAAGCTCCGCCGGAGCAGGCAGGGCGTCCTCCTCGACAATCGGCTCAATCGTCTTGGGGAAGACGTAGTCGACCACTTGCACCATGTGCGCACGCTGATCACTGGAATAAAGACCGATCGTCGCGACGCCCTTGTCGGAGATCCTGACAACCTCGCCGACCGGCAGCCCGCGCGGCAGCGTGCCGCCCGTACCCGACGTCACCACCCGCATACCGGGCTGAAGCTCGCCTTTGGGACGGCCAGAGAAAAGACGGATCTCGGCGCGGCGCTCAGCCGTTCCTGACAGAAGGCCTTCCGTGTCCACCTCTTCGATATAGACCGGCACGTGGCTGTCTGCGTCGGTGAGAAGAAGAACACGAGAGGCGTGGCTACCAACCGTCACGACATGCCCGATGAGGCCCGCGCCGTTGATCACCGCGCTGCCTTTGCGAACGCCGTCATCGCCGCCAGCGCTTAAGACCAGCGCCCGGCTGAAAGGGCCGCCGTTTTCTGCGATCACCTGGGCCGGGATATACTCGCCAGGACGCACGACTTTCGGGTCGAGCATCTCTTCATACTGAGCAACGCGCTGCTCCAGCGCCATCGCCTGGTGCATCCAGATCCGGAGCGCTTCGTTCTCTTCGCGCAGCTGCCGGTTCTCTTCCATCACGGCGAAGTAATCGCTGATGTCACCCACCCGGTTCTGGGTGAAACGGACGGGGCCGGAGAAAACGGAAAAAACCGGCGCGAACCGGTCAAGAAGCGTCGCCCGCGCCTTCTCAAAAACCGACGCGTTGGCACCGTACAGGCTAAAGACGGTCATGAAGATGGAAAAAGCCAAGAAAAACAGGAGGCTCGTTGGCGGCCGCTCGGACCGTCTCAACCCATCACCGTGTCCTGCCGAAAACAACGCTGTGCGCATCAGCGTGGTGCTCCTTGGCAACTGCCTACCCTCGCGTTCGAAGATAGCCATGCGAGGCATGAAGAGGGCCTTAACCCTTCCATGACGATTCGCTCATTCCTACCCCGCGTCGGCGCCCAAGCGAAGCGCCTCTAGGGTGAGAAATTGGCTAGACTGCGGAGCTGAGCGCCGAGCGCATGGCCCGGTCATTCTCAAGCGCTGCGCCGGTGCCAAGAGCCACACATGAAAGCGGGTCCTCAGCGATAGAGACCGGCAGCCCAGTCTCCTCGCGGAGGAGTTTGTCGAGGTTGCGCAACAGCGCGCCGCCGCCGGTCAGCATGATGCCGGTATCGACGATATCGGCGGCGAGCTCTGGCGGGGTCGCTTCGAGGGCCACTTTCACCGCTTCGGTGATCTGGGTGACCGGCTCTTTCAGCGCTTCATGGATTTGCGCCGCGGAGATTTTCACCTCTTTCGGCACGCCGTGCATCAGGTCACGGCCTTTGATGTGGATGACCGTCTTGGCCGACTCTTCGTCCACCGTGGCCGAGCCAACCTCTTTCTTGATCCGCTCAGCCGAGCTTTCACCGATCAGGAGGTTAAACTCGCGGCGGATATAGCTGACGATCGCTTCGTCCATCTTGTCGCCGCCAACGCGGACCGAGCGAGAATAGACGATACCGCCAAGGCTCAAGACAGCGACCTCTGTCGTACCGCCGCCGATATCGACGACCATCGAGCCCGTTGGCTCAGCCACCGGAAGGTGGGCGCCGTAAGCGGCAGCCATGGGCTCTTCGATGAGGTCCACCCGGCGAGCACCAGCCGACAGCGCGCTCTCTTGGATCGCGCGGCGCTCAACGGCCGTGGCGCCCGAAGGCACGCAAATCACGATCCGTGGGCTCGCAAACGAGCGGCGGTTATGCACCTTGCGGATGAAGTGTTTGATCATCGCCTCAGCGACTTCGAAGTCGGCGATCACGCCGTCGCGCATGGGGCGAATGGCTTCGATCGCGCCAGGCGTCCGGCCCAGCATGTCTTTGGCCTCATTGCCAACAGCACGCACGATTTTGCGTCCCTGGCGGGTCTCGATCGCAACCACCGATGGCTCGTTGAGAACGATGCCGCGACCGCGCACGTAGACGAGTGTGTTTGCAGTCCCGAGGTCCACAGCCATGTCAGCCGAGAGCATTCCAAAGAGGGCCGAGAGCATGTCCTAATTCCAATCCCTATCGAGTGGCCGCCCTCCCTCCCATGGCGAGCTGCCGTCAACACGTGGCGACAATCAATCAGCGAGCCTTTGATTTAAGATTAAGAGCAGGCTCACCATCGTCGCCAAGCGAAGCTTTTTCCTCCGATATCTCGGTTTGCGGCGCGAGGCCAGCAAACGAGGTGGAGCGTAGGCGCCGGTAAAGCCAACGGCAGAAAAGGATGAAGCCGATCCAGGCCGCCGCCAGTGCTACCAAGGTTAAGATCGAGCTTGTGTCACCCCGCGTCAGGAAACGGCCAATATCGTCCAGTTGCTCTGTGAAGAAGGCAATCAGCGCCAGTTTGGGAAGTGTGCCGAGCCCTGTGCCCGTCAGGAATTTCCATAATGGCATACCCGCTGCTCCGCAGACGGAGTTGATCACAATGAAGGGCGCCGAAGGGGTCCAGCGGACGACCATAGCAGCGAGCAGACCCCTGTTCTGCATGACACGGATCATCGCCTGGGCACGGCCATCTGAAATTTTCTTCACCCATTGAGCGCCAAGCCTGCGGCCGAGAAAATAGGTGACGGTCGCCGACAATAGAGTGGCGGCTAGCGCGTATGCCATCCCCAGGGCCGCACCGAAAACCGCAACGGTCCCCGCGTAGAGGAGCGCTTGCGGAAACCCGATCCACGCGAGGGTCACAAAGACGGCGATGACGGCGAAGGGCGCCCAAGGGCTTTCCTTCACGCGGTCAAAAAATGAGACGATCGCTTGCTGTTCGAGGCCCAACGCGTCCTGGCCGAAGAGGATGAGCAGCAAAACAACCAAAACGGCGCCAAGAGTGAGACCCGCCGAGATTTGCGTCCGACGGTCCATCCCTTTGAAAAGTCTCCCTAATGTCGCTACTGCCGCCACGGCCGCATTACCTCAACTGTGATCGAGTCGCTGTTTCATGGCCGAGCGGCGGGGCCCCGTCCATGGCCTCAATTGTCGGGATCATCCTCGGAAGCTGCGTCGTCGCCGCTTTGGCTCTCTTCTTCAGCGGCAATAATCGCTGCATCAAGCAGGTCCCGCGTTTCGGTGGAGCGGAAAGCGAGCGGCTCAAACATCCGCCGCAAGATGCCCGGCGTCAGCGCCGAGAGACCGTTCACGGTCACGGTGGGCTGATCAATCGGTCCGACGATCTGATAGGAGAAGGCAACGATGCCCTCCCCATCGCGGCTGACGAAGAGCTGTCCGATCCCGGGGAGCGTACCAAGAATGGAGTTCACCGAATAAGCTGGCGCGATGGCGCCGCGCACATCGATCTGTCCGGCCGCGAGATCGACCATGCCGGTCGCCGAAATGCCGAGCGACGATCCGATCATCTTGGCATCGCTCAGGCCGACCTTGCCGTCATGGATCCATAGATCGCCATCGAGTTGGTTGAAGCGAATGCCCTCGCCGCCGAGCACGTCATTGAGGCCATCAAGCGATCCCACAGCCAAAAGCCGCGCCATGATCGGCGCGTCTTTGACGACGAACTCGCCAACTTCGATGCGGCCGCGAAAACCGCCCGCCTCAATCGTCGTGCCCTTCACCGTTCCTCCGCCGCCGCGGATCGAGCTTATGCCGAAAATGCCGCTCATCAGCTGACCGAAATCGGCGACATCAACATCGACGCTGCCAAGGGGTTCGCCTGGCGCCCGCGCGATCACAGCCGTCAGGGGACCACCGCCAGCAAATCGGCTGTTGAGTGTGAGCGCTTCGATGCTTTTGCCATCGTGAAGGGCCGTGGCCACGAGACTGTTGAGGGCCACCCCATTGCGCAGCAGCATCTGGTCAACATCAATCACAAGCGATGATGCGCCCGGAAGCTCTCCCTCGCCCTCACCCCCGCCGTCGGAGGTGAGCAGCGCCTCGAGAAAGCCCGAAGCGTCCGCCCGCTGACCAATGAGCTCGATCTTGAGACGCTCGCCCTCGGAATCGATACGCACCGACATGTCCGACTGCTGATTGATAACATAGCGCGGTAGATCAAGCCGCAGCAATCCGCCCTCTTCGGTGAAAAGACCGCTGCCCTCAATCTCGACATTGGGCGTTTTGACGATGATGTCGCTCAGCTGGATGCGGTCGTCGCCCGCCTCACCCGGCAACTTGACCGAGGTGACGATAGTGCCAGGGAGCCCCGAGGGTTTGAAAAGCCCAAGCTCGCGCACCACGAGCGCCGTGTTCACGATATCGGCTTCAACAACCAGCGGCTTGCCAGGCTTCAGGTCCCAAGCCGTGATCGTCGTCTTCGCCGTTCCGTCGAGGAATTGGCGTAGCGGGATGCCGACGAGATCGGCCGCGACTCGGTCAAGCTCCGCTGACGCTGACAACTCCGTCCGCTGATCACCATCAAGATGCTTGAGCCAGCGAAAATCAGTCGGCGCGGTTGCGACGAGCCCCTCGCCTTCAATGAGCAGCTCCTCTTCCGTGAGGTTGATCGCCCCGCCCGCGCCAACAAAGTCGACGCCTGGCAAAACATCATCGATCGCACCCTGAGCAAACGCTCCCGTGCCAGTGATGAGAACGGAGTCGGGCTGAGGCCGGGTCCGCATAGGCCACGTCACGGTGAGATCGAAGCGCCCGCGCCCGCGGAAGCTGTCGGGCGGAAACGCGCCATCGCTGAGCTGCGCGAGCCCTGACTCCTCGAGCGCCGCAAGCACCACGGGCACATCACCGGCGAGCTGTCCGTTGAAGGTCGAAATCGCGCCGCCGGGCAGGAAGCGCGGTATCCGGACGGTCCCGCCTTCCACCGCGATGCCTGCGACCTCGCCGCTTTCCGCATCAATATCGAAACTGTTGCCGCGGACGATCGCGCTGGCTTTGAGCTTGGTGATCGGTGGCATTGTGCTCCGGTAGGCGACGGTTGCGTTGCTCGCATCAAAGGTGAAGAGCATCACATCATCGTCGAGCGGCGTTTGCGGCTGCACCGCACTCATAGGAATATCCGCCGTGTACTTCACATTGGTGATATCGCCGGCGATCAGGTTGCGCGCCACCCAGCGCCGTGCAGCCCCGGC
The DNA here is from genome assembly GCA_038745625.1 of Pseudomonadota bacterium. Lineage (GTDB taxonomy): Bacteria > Pseudomonadota > Alphaproteobacteria > Caulobacterales > Parvularculaceae > Parvularcula. The sequence goes on from JBCDLG010000096.1 coordinate 5,216, forward strand.
GACGGGCACGGGCCAACCCGACAGCACCTCTTGCGGGGACAGCGGCCCCGGGGTCGATGCATCCGCCACAATACGCGGATTGCCGATAAAGCCCTCAGGGAACGTCATCGACAGCGAGCCTTTCAACCGGCTCCGGAAAAAGGCGGTCGAGAGCTGGACGAGATCAAGATGCCGGGTCGAGGCATCGAAGGTCCCGATCGCCTCCGCCGTCCCAATGTCAAGCGGCCCCTCCAGGAAGGAGCCAAAGTCGATATGGATGTCCTCGGCCACCGCTTTGAAGGCGAGCCTGAGAGACTCCGGACGCTGAAGGTTCTCCGCGCGCACCTCTCCGGTGACGAGGCCGCGATTGCCCGCGATGTCAATCAGGAGTTCTGAGATCTCAAACTTCGGCTCACCGTCGATAAAGCGCGCGCGCAAGCGGTTCTCGCCAAAACCGAAAGGATTGGTAACGAGATAGCCCTCGCCGGGGGACGCGGCGATATCGAGCGCGCCGGCAAGCGGGTTGCCCTCATCGTCGAGCGTCAGCGTCACATCACCATTGAGCGTGCCGCTGAGATCCATCGCGTCGACGCCCATCAGCGTCAGCAGTGGACCGATCGGCGCACCTTCGGCGTCGAAGGCGAGCTCCGTAAGGCCGCTCTGCGCGGTCGTCACATCCAAACGCGCGAGCCCTGTCCTCTCGCCCAGAAGGAAGGGCAGGCTTGAATCAATCGCATACCCATCCGCCTCCGGACCCGCCTTGAGCCAGCCCCGGTCCAAAATCACAGGATCAGCATCAACCGCCGAGAAAAAGGACACGGTGACGTCGAGAATATCGACAAGGCCCGCAGCGCCGCTCGAAAGTGTCGCCAGAATGCTATCGATCGGTAGCGCAGGCGCACTGCCTGACCCAGGCCTCGTCACAGCATTGATACGGTCGATCCGCATACGCTCAATCCTGGTAGCGGTCGAGAACAAACCCCTCAGGCGCAACTCGGTGAGAATGCCGTCGGCATCAATCGCTTGGGTGTCCGAACGCGCATAGACGGCAGCGGCTTCGAGCTTGATCCCCTTGGCCGTGATACGCAACCGCGCATCCTCGGCCGAAAGCTCCATGCCAGCCTGATGCTCAGCTGCCGCACCGACGACGGTGATCAGCGAGCCCGCCGGCATGCCGGTCACGATCATGCCGAAGCCGAGCATCATCGGCGCCGAGAGACCAAAGGCCGCAGTCGCGCCGAAAGCCCTCGCGCATCCGCTCACGCAGATCGTGAAAAGCCCTCTTCGCCGGTCGCCTGACCCGCGGCCGCGCTCGGTTTTTTGCCTCAAAAGAGCTCGCACTTATCCGGTCCCGATCACGTGCCAACTAAGGGAATGCCGCGCCCGCGAGCAAGGACATCAATGATGACCTCATGGACGGATTGCGCAGCGCACCTATACCTCTCCCCCGTGCTCGACCATCCATCTTAAGGAGATCCCCCATGCTTGAAGAAGGCGATAAGGCGCCAGCCTTCACCCTGCCCACCGACGATGACGGCGATGTCAGCCTGAAGGACTTTAAGGGGCGCAAACTGGTGCTCTACTTTTATCCCAAAGACGACACGCCTGGCTGCACGAAGGAGGCCATTGGCTTCACCGAAGCGCTTGACGATTTCGAAGCTGTCGGCACATCCATTCTCGGCGTCTCAAAAGACACGGTGGCGAAGCACGGAAAGTTCCGCGCGAAGCACGATCTTGGCGTTGGCCTCGCCTCTGACGAAGACGGCGGCGTCATTGAAGCCTATGGCTCCTGGGTGGAGAAACAGATGTACGGCAAGACGTATATGGGCATCGACCGCTCGACCTTCTTGATCGACGAGAAGGGTGTCGTTCGGAAGATCTGGCGGAAAGTCCGTGTGCCGAAACACGTCGAGACCGTGCTCGCCGCAGCCCAAGAGCTTTGACCCGCTGGGACGAAGCTCTGCTCGGCGTCTTCAGCGAGCCTGATGCCCACGCGAAAGCCGCCAAGGCCGAAGCTGTGCTCGCGGCGCGGGACCGGTTTGATCTGTCGCAGGCGCCGGATCTCGCGGCGCCGGAACGGCCGGCAAGGCCGGCAAAGCCCGAACTGGTTCCGCCCCAGAACGTGCCGCGACGGGGGCTTGGTTCCGATCGCGGGCGCGGCGCCCTGCTCCATGCCCTGGCGCATATTGAGCTCAACGCCGTCGACCTTGCCGCCGATATGGCCCTGCGGTTTGGGGGCGAGATTGATGATAACCGCCGCGCCGCCTTCGTTTCAGACTGGATTCAGGTTGCGGGCGAAGAAGGGCTCCACTTCCGGCTGCTGACCCAGCGGCTGGCAAGCCTTGGGTGCGCCTATGGCGACCATCCGGCGCATGATGGCCTCTGGGATGCGGCGCGGAAGACAGCGCATGACGTGCGGGCGCGGCTCGCCATCGCACCGCTGATCCTAGAAGCCCGCGGGCTCGATGTGACCCCGGGCCTGATCGAGAAACTGACCGCGGCGGGTGACGATGCTTCCGCCGCGGTTTTGAAGCGCATCTATGATGACGAGATCGGCCACGTGCGCACCGGGGTCACCTGGTTCATGACGCTGTGTGAAGACGTCGGTGAGGACCCCGAATCTTCATTTCATAAATTTGTGGTGCGCCACTTCCCGCAAGGTCCTAAACCTCCATTTAACGTGTGGGCCCGCGGTCAGGCCACCCTTCCAGAGGACTGGTATCAAGGCGTTCTGCCACATTGATGCCTTAGCTTGGCCCCGCCCTTGCCGTGCCAAAACGCTACGGCGTCACGTCGATGCCTGAAAGGGCTGGGGAGGTTTAAGAAATTGTCGACCTCATACGCGTTACGCCTTGTGTCTCACCAAGGAGTCCGTGCTAGTGTCACAAATTCGGCGACCAGCGAACACGCTTTCTTGCCGTAAGGCCGCGGGGGCAATCGGGATTGGGTATGGGCAGAGATAATGGATCCATGGGGCGTGCGCTCGGACATTTGTTCCGTGAACGTCAGATCTATCACCGCTCCGACGGTGTCGTCCACTTTATCAAACTGTCGTCACGCACCCAGGTGGTATTCGCATCGATCCTGATCGGCGCGCTGTTTTGGGTCGCTTACGCGTCAGTCAATGTTGTTTTTAAAGAACAGATTATCATCGCCAAGGACCAACAGCGCCGCGATGAGCAGACCGCCTATCGCCGCCGGATCCAGGACGCCGACCGCGCCATCGAGGAAGTGAGCTCCCTCAACTTCATCTACAGCCGCGAGTTTGAAGCCAGCATCGGCAATCTGCGCCGTCAGCACGACGCGCTGCGCACCATCGTCGATAACAAATCGATGCTCGACACCCAGATGCAGACCCTGGCCGAGACCTTAGCAACGGCGGGTGCTCCTGGCGGACGACAACTTAAAGGCTCCAACCGCATCATGATCGACCCGGTCGGCCGCGAGCCGACCCCTCGCCAATCGCGTGTATCGGCGCTGCGGTTGGAAGCTCTCGAAAATGTAATCGACCAGGAGGTCGCTGAGGGCATCGAGAACGAAGTCCTGACAGACATGCGCCTTCAAACCGCCGAACTTTCCGCGAACCAAGTGGTCCTCCTTGCTGCGTTGGAAGAGGACATGATGCGGACGATCCGGGAGTTCGAGCAGGTGCTGATCCACACAGGCGCGAGCAGCACGCTTCGCCGTCGGAACAGCGACCTTGGCTTTCAGGTGTTGGCTTCCGCGAGTGATGAGAACCTCACGGGCCAAGGCGGCCCGTTCATTCCGGTCGAAGACGGCATTTCATCAGAATATTCAGCGACTTACTTTGAAACCGCCAACCGCGTGCAGAACAGCCTTGGCGAACTCGCGTCGCTCGCGACAACCATCAAATCCGTTCCCATCGGCGTCCCTGTCCTTAACCGGCACCGTCAGACGTCTGGCTACGGCATCCGCTGGGATCCTTTCCAACGCAATGTCCGCACCCGGCATTACGGTCTTGATTTCGCCGCGCCTCGGCGCACGCCCATCGTCAGCACAGCCCCCGGCAGGGTGACCTTCGCTGGTCGTCGCGGCGGTTATGGAAATACCGTGGAAATTGATCACGGAAATGGATTCAAGACTCGCTATGCGCACTTGAACTCTATTAAAACTCGGGCGGGTAAGACGGTCGAGCTGAACGAAGTCATCGGCCTGATGGGGAACACAGGGCGATCAACAGCAACGCACCTCCACTACGAGGTGATCTACAACGGCAGACAAGTGGACCCCGAGCGGTACATTGAGGCAGGACGTTATGTTTTCGAAAGCTAAGCGAGATAAGGCTGAGGAACGGCAACTTCCGGAATTCGAGGAGCAAAGTCTCGTGACTCAAGACCAACAGCTTTCAAGGCGTGCTGACGCGCGCGCTGCTGGAAAGAACAAGGCTCCTCGAGCAGCAGCTCCCGGCGTTCCTTCGCTTATTAGCGCGGATATGGCGATTCGCGGCGAAGTGCACGCTGAAGGTGAAGTTCAGTTCGACGGCCAGATCGACGGCGACATCCACGCCAAAGGCCTGGTTGTTGGCGAAGGCGCAGAAGTGCGCGGCGAGATCGTTGCTGACAAAGTCAAAGTGGCAGGGTCGGTCGATGGCGTGATCCGCGCCACTCGCGTTGAGCTCACCTCGACCTCTGTTGTGCGCGGCGAAGTGCTCCACACCGCCCTGATGATTGAAGCTGGCGCCCGGTTTGAAGGCAATGTCCATCACTCCGACGACCCGGTGAATGACAAGAGCTCGACGGCCGGTGGCCCTGTATCCCGCGATCTCGGTGCTGCGCCTCGTCAGCCGCAGCCGGCGCCCATGCAGCAGGACGCAAAGCCTGTAGAGACCCAGCCGATCCGCCGCGACAACGCAGCCGGCGGCGAGCAAGCTGCTCCGAAGGCTGATGCGGAACCGAAGCTCCCGCCCCTTCGCCAAAACGGCAAAGGGCTGACCGGTAGCAAGGTCAACCTGCGCTAACGCATCACCGCGGCGACCACCCGGTCGCCGTTATTCGCCAAATGGATCGATGATCTGGAACGTGGCTCTGTCTGGCGCTACCGCGGCAAAGCCGCGCGCGGCCAAGGTTCCGCCATCGGCCATGACCGTCCATTCCACGAGATGCTCAGCCGCTCCATCGCCATCGAAATCGGCCATGCCGACATCAACAAAGCGGCCGATCAGGACGTCGGTCGAGGCGTTCCAGGTTCGCGGGTCTTCGCCCTTTTGAACACCAGGATCGGCCGGAAAGCCCGCCTCTCCGAGATCCGGTAGCGTCTCGCCATCGATCCGCGCCCAAAGCTCTGCTGTCATCGCTTCGGCGCCGTCGGTGAGCGTCCCGCGCGCCGCCAGCGCCAACAGCCCGCACACCCTGACAAGCTGTGCCTCCCGGCGCATATCGTTGGAGGTGAGACCGCCCCACCCGGCCCGTTTGAGCGGCACAAAGGTGGCGCAGGTGCTGACCTCACGCGGCGCGGCCTCGTCGTCGCTGGGCGAGATCATCGTCAACGGCCCGCTGGGCAAGACACCTGGCGAGAACACAGCTGACTGCTCGCCATCGGCGAGTGCCGAAACGGTGGTGCAGCCATCTGCCGTGGTGAAGAGATCGGGGTGGCACAGCATGAGACCTGGTTCGCCGCGCGCCGTATCCTCGCCTTTGGGACCGGAGGCATCATCGCCGGTGGCGAAGAAACTGACCAACGCCCCCACCGCGGCGACAGTCGCACCAGCGATCGCCAACCGCGGCAGACCAATGGCCTGCAGCTGCTCCCGCAGCCGCGCCATCGCGTCGTCTTCGGACGTTTCGGTCTCTTCGTTCTCAGTCTCGTCGGTCATAGCAGTCCGAGTTCCGCCAGCTCTGCCCTGATGGGGTGATCGTGCGCTTGGCCGGCGTCAAGGTCAGGGGGTGCATCCGCCGCCTCAAGATAACGCCAACCTTGGAAGGCTTTGCGCGGCACTTGCGCAACCAAAACGCGATCAGGATCGAGAACGATGCAGCATTTCCGTCCCTCATCGGTGCGCAGCTCATCGAGGCGCACAATCCGCTGCCGGACAGTCACCAGACCATTGATCACCCAGTAGAGCGAGCCGCCATCAAGCAGATCCTCCGCCCGCTTGGGCATCATCCGCGTGACGTGGTGGACATAG
>JBCDLG010000097.1:0-11039 GCA_038745625.1 Pseudomonadota bacterium
CGAAGTGATGATCGAGTCGGCTATCGACGCCGCATCGGCTTTCGGTTCGGCTCAGAACCGTATCGATATCCAAAGCACCTTCATCGACCGCCTGGTCGCCTCGCTTGAGGCTGGTGTTTCGGGTCTCACCGATGCGAACCTTGAAGAGGCTTCGGCTCGTCTTCAGGCTCTGCAGGTCCAACAGCAGCTCAACATCCAGGCTCTGTCGATCGCAAACGCCGCTCCTCAGGCACTGCTGGCACTGTTCCAGTAAGCTCCCGAGACTTCACATCGACGCTAGGCCCTCGGGCCTAGCGTTTTTCTACCCGAGTAAGATTGATTGGTATGGTGATGGTTCCCAACGCGTATAAAGAAGTGCAGCGCCAGACAGTGACGGGCCGAGCACTTGAGCGCGAAGTTCTTGAACGTGTGACCGCCCGCATGAAAGCAGCCGACCCCAGCACCGTGAAAGGCCTTGCGTCGCTTCATGATGCCTTGCGTCTCAACCGCAACATTTGGATGACCTTCGCGGTCGATCTGGCTGCCCCGAAAAATCCCTATCCTGATGAGCTCAAAGCCTCGATGATCAGCCTTGCCGGCTTTGTCGAGAAAAGCACCGCTGCTGCTGTCAAGGATCAGGATTTGCTGGACACGCTGATCAGTATCAATGGCAGCATCATCGAAGGGCTCAGCGGTTTGACCGCGCCTGCGGAAGGTGGATGACCAATGGCGGGTCTGATCCTCAACTTGCGTCCCTGGGAGACGTTTTTGGTCGGAGATCTGGTCCTGCAAAATGGTGGCCGCCGCGCGCAGATCCGGGTGCGTGATGAGCGCGCTGGCGTTTTGCGGCTGTCTGATGCTCTTCACCCTGATGGCGTGAAGACCCCGCTCACACGGGCCTACTACGCGGCGCAACTGCTGGTTTTGGGTCAGGCGCAGGAGCATCAGGATATGGAGCTGCTGCTGAAATTGCTCGAAGAGGTGATGGGCGCCTTTGGCGATCAAAGCGATGCTCTGCGAGAGGCCATTGGCCTGGCCCGTGATGGTCAGTATTATAAAGTTCTCAAGGTCTTAAAGCCGCTCTTGCCAGATGAGGCGATGCTTCTTTCGCGGGATGTTCAGGCGCTCGAGCACATCCCAAAGTTGTGATTAGCAAGGTTCTGTTTAGGCCTCGTTAACCAAAGGTTGTGTAGCAACGAACATGTCCCACCAAGGGAGTGAGCGTTGGACCACGGACTTTCTATTCTCAAGCTTGCTAGCGCCATGACGCGCCACGCCGGGCACGCCCATGCCGCCACGGCCTCCAACATTGCGCGCGCCGATGTGCCAGACGCCACAGCGACAAGGGCTGTGCGCTTTCGCGACAGTCTCAGAGAGCTGGAACAGGAGCAGGCGCCTGCGCTTGAAGACACCGACCAGGCGATCAGCATCGAGAGAGAAATGCTCTCTATGGCTGAGGCCTCAGGCCAGCATAGTGCTGCGACCGCAGTATGGAGGAGCACACTGAATATGTTGCGCCTCGCCATCACAGGGCCGCAATGATGCTTGATCCGATTTTTGGTGCCCTCACCGCTGCTTCATCCGGGATGGAAACCCAGAGTTTCCGTATGCGTCTGACATCGGAGAACCTGTCCAATGCCGATACGCCGGGTTATCAGCGCAAGCTCCTGTTTCTTTCTGAGCTGAAAGGTGGGGGCGGCGTCGAGGTCGAGAGACTGCGCCTGAGCAAGAGACCAGGCATCGAGATCTATGATCCCTATCATCCTTTGGCTGATGGTAACGGGATGGTCGAGAGTTCCAACGTCGACATGATGGTCGAGCTGGCCGACGCCCGCGAGGCGCGCCGCAGTTTCGACGCCAATGTCCAAGTCTTTCGTCAGGCCCAAGATTTCTATCGCGGCCTTTTGGATCTGCTTCAACGGTAAGGGAGAGACCTTATGAATATCAATGACGTGGCGGCAGCGGCGGGCTATGCCGGGTTGGACCAACTTAAACCGCGGGGGCTTGGCGGCCTTGCGGGGTTGGGGGAGCGCTTCGCGGCTGTCTTTGAGCGCGCCGACAACGCAGCTCAGGGTTTCGCCACCCAGAATGTCGATGCCCAGACCGTGGTCGAGGCGCTGAGCCAGGCTGAACTGGCGCTCCAAACTGCTGTCACCATTCGTGACCGGGTCGTCGCAGCCTATCAAGAAGTGCTCCGGATGCCGATATGACGGAGGCTGACGTCCTCGGTCTTCTTAGAGCGTCTTTACGGGTTGGTACGGGGATGGCCATGCCGATCTTGGTGTCGGCCTTGGCCGCGGGGTTAGCGATTGGCTTGCTCCAGGCGCTGACGTCGATTCAAGAGCTCACCCTGACCTTCGTGCCAAAGCTCTTTGTGATCGTGATCGTCTTTTGGCTGACGGCTGGTTTCATGGCCGTCAGTTTGGTGGGTTTTTTTGATCGCCGGGTCCTGCCGCTGTTCTTAATGTAAGGCGGCGACCAGACAGGTGAGGGGCTGAGGGAGAGCCGCCTTGAACACAGATTTCCTAACCAAGATCAATCTGAGCCCCACCGTCGGGCTCGCCATCGGCTTGATGTCCATCCTTGTGATGATGGTCCTGCCGGTACCGCCGATCGTCCTTGACCTTGGGCTGACATGCTCCTTCGGCTTTGCGATTTTGATCTTTACCGTGACGCTGTTTGTCGAGCGGCCACTTGATTTCTCATCCTTCCCGGCAATCCTGCTCGTCTCGCTCCTGTTGCGCCTGGCCCTCAACATCTCCTCGACCAAACTGATCATCGGTCAGGGGCATACCGGGACGGGCGCGGCCGGTGGGGTGATCGAAGGCTTTGCCATGTTCATCATGGGCGGGAACATTGGTCTTGGTCTCATTATCTTCGCAGTACTGATCATCGTCAATTTCTTGGTCATCACCAAAGGCGCGGGCCGCATGGCAGAGGTTGGCGCGCGCTTTGCCCTCGACGCTATGCCTGGCAAACAGCTTGCCATTGATGCTGATGTGGCGTCGGGGGCAATCACCCACGAGGAAGCCAAAGCGCTCCGGACGCGCGAGCAGCAGGAGACAGCCTTCCTCGGCTCTCTCGATGGTGTGTCGAAGTTCGTCAAAGGCGACGCGATCGCCGGTTTGCTCATCACACTGCTGAACCTCGTGGCAGGGATCGCGGTGGGGATGATCGCCCATAACATCTCGTTCACCGACGCGATCAGCAACTACTCGGTCCTGACCGTTGGCGATGGCCTGGTCAGCCAAATCCCCGCGGTGATCATTTCTGTCGCCGCCGCTTTGCTCCTCTCAAAGGGGCGGGGTGAGGAGGCGGTCGACCTCGCGCTGATCCGCGAGCTTGGCGGCAGACCAGAGGCGCTCACCACCGTTGCCGTGGTTCTTGCCGCCTTCGGACTGTTTCCTGGGTTACCGCTCATCCCGTTCGCTGCCGGGGCGGGGCTTTTGGGGTATCTCGCCTACCGGGCCAGCAAGCTGCAGCCCGAGACACCGGCTGACGATGTCGCTGCGTTGCCTGAAGGACCCACCGAGCCGAGCTTTGGCGACCTGCTGGACATCGACGAGATCCATGTTGAGTTGAGCCCTGACCTCATCGGTACCGTGATCAAAAAAGAAAGTGGTTTCGATGCGAGGGTCGACAAGATCCGGCGGTTCGTCATCCAGGAGTTCGGGTTCATCATGCCGCCCGTGCGCGTCACCGATCGCACCTCGCTTGGGTCGGAAAGCTATGAGATCAAAGTCCAAGGGGTGAAGGCGGCGTCCGGCTCGTTGCGGTCGGGAAAATGGCTCGCGCTCATCTCTAACGAGGAGCGTCCGGACGTACCCGGAGAGCCGACGCAGGAGCCGGTCTACGGTGCCCAGGCGCGCTGGGTTGATTTTGCGGGTAAGGAGCAAATGATCGTTGGCGGCTTCACTGTCGTTGAGCCCGCGGAGGTGATGGCCACCCACCTCATGGAAACCGTGCAGGCGCAGTTCCCGCGCCTCATGACCCGCCGTGCGATGCGTTCGATCCTCGATGCCTTCGCTGAGCCCTCCGATCCGGCGCGCGCCAAGGCGAACCGGAAGTTCCTCGATGAGCTGGTGCCGGACCGCGTGAGCTATGATTTGCTCCAGCAGGTGCTGCGCGATCTTCTGGGTGAGCGCGTATCGATCCGTCAGCTGCCGATCATTCTCGAAGCGACGGCGGAGGCGAGCACGACGGAGGGCGGCCCGCCCGCAGTTGTCGAGCATGTCAGACGACGGATCGCGTTCCAATTCGTCACCAAGCTGACCGATGAGCATGGCTATCTGCCTGCGATTGAGTTGAGCGATTCATGGACCACCAAGCTGCGAGAGGAGGGGGCGGAGCCGCAAGCGAGCACGCTCACCGAGCTCGGCACAGCGGTGGCATCGGCGCTGGAGCGAGCGGCGCAGGGCGGCGCGTTCCCGGTCATCGCGGTGGCGACATCCATCCGCCGGACAGTAAGGCGCGCCTTGGCTTCGCAAGGTGTCCGCAATCCGGTGATTGCCCTGGATGAGATCCAGGGCAACGCGAAGCCGAAGCTTCTCGGTACGGCATGATCGAGATATTGGAGGCGCTGGGCCCGCTTGTCGGCCTCGCCAACAACTGGATACCGGCCGCTGGCGCGCTCCTGGCACGCATGTCCCTCCTGATCCTGATGATGCCGGGGTTTGGCGGGGTGGCAATCCCGACGCGGATCCGCCTGATCTTGGCACTGCTGCTGGTTCTTTTGATCCTACCCCTGACGGATCCTATAGAGGCCGAGACTGCTGGCGACGTCACGCTTTTGCTCTTGGGTGAAGCGATCATCGGTTTCATTCTGGGCTTCAGCGTCCGTGTCTTCGTTTTTGCTCTGAACATCACCGGCACGATCATCGCTCAGGCCATGTCGCTCAGCCAGATTTTTGGCGTCACACTTGAGGGCGATAGCTCGAGCTTGGTGGCGACGGTGCTGACGACAGCCGCGGCGACCCTGTTTCTGACCGCTGATCTCGAGGTCGCGATGATTGGTCTCTTGGTCCAAAACCTCGAGGTGATGCCGCTCGGCGGTGCGGCGCTGCTCGTCTCTGGCGCGGTGGCTGAACAGGCAACGCGCGCCGCGGCCGACGCGCTCGCCTTTGGGATCACCTTGGCCGTCCCATTCATGGTGATGAACTTCGCCTACTATCTCGTTCTTGGCTTTTTGAACCGCGCGATGCCGCAGCTGATGGTCACTTTTGTCGGTATACCCGCGATCACATTGAGCGGTCTCATCCTCTTCACCCTCGCCATTTCAGGCCTTTTGGCGCTCTGGTTGAGCCGTGTATCTGGGGCGATGGCACCGTGAGCGAGGCGGCAGAAAAGGTTGTCGAGGCCTCCCCCCAAAGGCGCCAGAAAGCCCGCGGGAAAGGCGACGTTCCGGTCTCGACAGAAGCCAACACGGCCGCCGCCTATCTTGGATTTCTTATCGCTATGCTGATCGTCGCGCCGTTCGTGACGTCACTGGTGCTTAGTCTGCGCGGCTATCTTTTGCGCCCAGAGGCCGCGGGCCTTGCGCTGATTGAGGGTGATCTTGCGGCCGAAACGCTGCAGCAGGCGACATTTTTCGTGCTTCCCCTGGTGGCCCTTCCGGCCGCCGCGGTCATCGCCTCGCTCTTCGCCCAACAGGGCATCGTGATCGCCCCCAGCCGCATTGCGCCCGACATCAAGAAGATCTCGCCGATCGATGGCGCAGGCAAGAAGTTCGGGCCGCAAGGCTTGACCGAGTTTGCCAAGAGCGCCGGCAAGATGATCCTCTATTCCATCATTGGAGGGATCATCTTGTGGCGAGAGGCCACAGGCATGCTGCAATCGGCGGGCGCGCAGGCGGGATCGCTCGCAAACCTCCTGCTGCGCGAGATTGTGGTGATGTTCGGCGTCGCGCTTCTGATCCAAGCTGTCTTCGCCCTGATCGATATCCCCTTGATCAGGGCCCAGAGGGAGGGGCGGATCAAAATGTCGGCCCAAGAAGCCAAGGACGAGGCCAAGGAGAACGAGGGCGACCAGGACATCAAGCAAAGACGGCGGATGCGTGCGGAGAAGATCGCCATGAGCCGCATGATGGACGACACCAAATCCGCCGACGTCCTGATCACCAACCCGACGCACTACGCCGTGGCGCTCAAATGGGAGCGTTCAGGCGATCACCTGCCGATTTGTGTCGCCAAGGGCACGGATGATGTTGCCTTCCGCCTGCGGGAGGTCGCGCGCGAGGCCGGTGTTCCGATCAAGGAGGACCCGCCTTGTGCGCGCTCTCTCTACGCGACCGTGGATCTTGGTGCGCCGATCAAGCCCGAGCACTTCGCGGCTGTCGCGGCAGCGATCCGCTTTGCAGATCGGATGCGCCTCAAGCGGCGGGGAAAGGCCTAAGCGTTCGCGAGCGCTAAGACCCGGAGGCCGTGCCGCCCGCGGATGGTGCCAAGCTCGGCGCGGGCGAGGGGCCGCGTGCCGATGGCGGTCTCAGCCTCGAGCGAGACATCCGCGAGGTCACCGCCAGGGATGATCAGCCGGTCGCCCGGCTCCAATGTGACGATTTCTTTCGTGGTCGCTGACCAACGGCTCAAAATGCCGCGCACCTCGATCGACAGGCCTGCGAGGTCCATCGGTTCCTCGCCGCGCTGCATCAGCTCACTGAAGATGCTCTCGCAGGTATCCCGGAAGAGAAGCTCAAGATGCACGTCGGGCTGGTCTTGGATCTCGAGGGTGAACCGCACGAACAGCCGCGGGTCGGTCGAAGGCGGTGTGAGTGGCCAGATCATCCTGGGCTCGACGTTGGGCGGTAGCCGCAGCGCGATGCCGAAGGCGGCGTAGATGAGCCCGCCGATGGCCTCAAAGATCGATGTGACGACGAGGCCATCAAGCTCTTCGGGCTCGGCGTCTTCTGGTGCGTGCACGTCGGCTGCGCGCAGGAGGAGGGAGGTCAGCACCGATGCGCTTTGCCCGGGGAACCGAACCAAACCGCCGCCTTCGGGCGGGTCCATCGCTATCGTGATGCCAGGCTTGGGATCTGTCGCGCGCAGCTCACCATGGGTGATGAGCGACACCTCCACCGATGTTTTGAGTTCGCATTGCACCAGCGGCTCGAGCACCTCAGCGGCCCGTTCGGCAACGATGTTCCAAAGGGGCAGGCTGTGGCTGATTGATGGTGGTAGGCCTGAGCTGTCGGTCGGATCCTCTCCCGCCTTGGCCCTGCGCTGTTCAATGAGCGATCGGATCGCAATTCGTTGTCCCATATTTACGACTTACAAGCTATAAGTGTTAAGCGAGGCTTTACACGCAAAAGTTAGATTCAACCTCGGGTTGGTGGTTCCTGAGGAGACGTTGCTATGGCTGAGCAGCCGCTCATCATAAAACGCAAAAAGATCTTTGCCGGTGATGGTCATCACGGCGGGGCGTGGAAAGTGGCCTATGCGGACTTCGTCACCGCGATGATGGCGTTTTTTTTGCTGATGTGGCTCCTCAATGCGACCACCGAAGAGCAGCGAAAGGGTCTTGCCGATTTCTTTGACCCCACGATTCCTGTGAGTGCTGTCTCGGGTGGGGGTACAGATCTTCTCAACGGCGACTCTATTTTCTCCACCGACTCGCTGGCCTCGGACGGCCATGGCGGCCTTGGTGAGAACATGGACCTCCAAGGTGAGATCCTTGAGCAGCTCACCATGTCGCTGAAAGAGCATATCTCTAACGAGCAGGTGCGACTGACCCTGTCGCCGGAGGGCATCGTGGTCGATCTGATGGACACCTATGATGTGCCGGTTTTTGATCTTGGGAAGGCCCTGCGGACCGAGCGGCTGACCGAGATCATCACCGCCGTCGCGCCCGTGCTCGCGGCTAGCGACCGGATGCTGAAGATCAAAGGGCATACAGACGACCTTAAATATCGCGGCACGGACTACACCAATTGGGAGCTGTCGGCAGACCGCGCCAATGCCGCGCGCAGACTGGCGGTGGAACTGGGTGTGCCGGAGCGCGCATTCTTTGAAGTGGCGGGGCAGGCGGATCGTCTGCCGATCAATACTGATGGCAGCGCACCGCAGAACCGCCGCATCTCGATTATTCTTCTCAACGAACAGTCGATACCGTTAGGCGCCCGTTAACCGCGTTTCTCTACAACTCTAGATAGAGTAGCGAGAGCGCAGCAACTATGACAATGTCTTCCTCCCTCAATGCCGGCGTGATGGGCCTGAGTGTCAACGCCACCCGGCTCGCCGCGATTTCCGACAACGTCGCCAACTCTGGCACCATCGGATACAAACGAGCGACGGCCGATTTTCTCAGTATGGTGATTGCGGACAATCCGCAGGCGTTCACCGCAGGCGGCGTGCGTGTCGAGGCGGGGAGGCTGGCGTCAGAACAAGGACCATTGTTCTCGACCGGAACGTCCACGGACATCGCCCTCTCGGGCGCGGGTTTTCTCCCGGTGACCCAGGACGTTGATATTGGTGCCCAGCTTGGCGAGCGGCCGCTGCTTCTGACATCGACGGGTGCGTTCCGTCCTGATGAAGCTGGCTTTCTTGTCACGCCAGGCGGTTTGGCGCTTCTTGGCTGGCCGGCCGAGCCCGACGGGACGATCGGCACTGTCAGCCGTCGTTCTCCTGACGACCTCGAGCCTGTTAACGTTAACACGACCGAACTCGCCGCCGAGCCGACGACCCAGGTAAACCTTGGCGTCAATCTTCCGGCATCGGCGACAGAGGCCGGTCTGACACCGACAAGTTATGAGCTGCCCATCGACGCGTTTGATAATCTGGGACGGACCCAGACGGTTCGCGCGGTGTTCACGCCTGTCATCCCAGGCACGGGCTTCTCCAATTCATGGTCGATGGAGATCATTGACGATAGCCAGACACCTTCGGCTTCCCTCGGTACACTGGATATCACCTTTAATGACACCAATCCCAATGGCGGTACCATTGCCTCGGTGACCGCCAACGCGCCTGCGACTTACAACGCTGCGACTGGTGATGTCTCGCTCACCTGGTTGACTGCGGGCAATGCGCTCAACATCAACATCGGGACGGCCAACCAGGCGGGTGGTCTCACGCAGTTCTCGACAGACTTCGCACCGGTGTCGGTTGTCACCAATGGCGCCCCAGCTGGCGCGTTCAGCCGGGTCGAGGTCGATGAAAACGGCCGGATGGAAGCTGTCTATGAGACTGGTTTCCGCCGGTTCATCTACCAAATCCCGGTCGCCGATGTTCCCAACCCTGACGGACTTGATGCTTCGGACAACGCCAGTTTCCGCATCAGCCAAGAAAGCGGTGACCTTTATCTGTGGGATGCCGGCGATGGTCCCGTTGGCCGGATGGTCGGCTTTGCCCTGGCAGAATCGACCACCGATCTGGGTACGGAGCTGACCGATCTCATCCGGACCCAGCGGGCTTACTCATCCAATGCCAACATCATCCGGACGGTCGACGAGTTGCTCGAAGAGACGACCAACCTGATCCGTTAACGTTAACGCCATTTGAGAGGCTCCCCCGATGTCCTTCACAGCCACCCTGACAAACGCGGTATCGGGGCTCAACGCATCGACACTCCGGGCAGAGATTTTGTCCTACAACATCGCCAATGCGGAGACGCCAGGCTTCACCCGCCGCTCGGTGCTCCTGGAGTCAGCCGTGCCCGGCGGTGTTCGGCCAACGTCTATATCGCCCACCGATGCGGGGCTCGACGAGTTCCGTCTCTTGGATGCGTTCACCCGGGAAGGGGAGGCGGAGCTTCGCTCATCTGCCCTCAACCTCATCAATGACGACTTTGGCCAGCCTGGCGATGTCGATGGTCTCTATGCGGTCTTTACGCGGTTTGAGCAGGCGCTTGATGATCTGCGCCTGACGCCCGAGAACGCGTCGGCACAGCTTGCGTTGCTGCGAGCGGCGGAGGACGTGGCGAACACCTTCTCGACGCTTGATCAACAAGCCCAGGACATGCGCCTTGCGGCGGACACAGCCATCGACGTCGGCGTGACCACGGTCAACAATGCTCTGGCGGAGCTTGAGCTTCTCAACAAGGATGCGGTCCGTCCACGCAATGTCGGCCTCGATACAATTTCTGAACGTCAGCGGGTGCTGGTCGCGGAGATCTCGGAGCAGCTCGATATCCGGGTGCAGGGCCGCTATGGCGAAGAGCTGACCATCCGCACCAGCGGTGGGCTCCTGCTCTTGGGCGATGGCGCCAACACGCTTGATTTCACCCGCGCTGGCTCGGTCAACTACACCACCACGCTCGCCAGTGGTGCCCTGTCGGGCGTCAGTGTCGAGGGTATCGATATCACACCGGGTACGGTACAAGGGATTGGCGGCGGTGAGCTTGCTGCCAATTTCGCCATCCGCGATGCTCTCGCCACCGACTATGCTGACCGTTTGAACGCTGCGGCGCAAGAGCTGGTTGACCGGTTAGAAACCGCCGATACGACGGCTGCTGGCGGTCTCTTCGCCCTTGCGGCCGGCACCACGAGCGCTGCGCAGCGGATCGGCATCAATGCCGCGATCGACCCTGACCAGGGAGGTGAGATCTACCGCATCCGTGATGGCGTCGGTGCGACCGTTGAAGGTCCAGCCGCCGGTGATGGTGTCCTTGGTCTGATCAAAACGGGCCTTGAGGATGCACGCGCTCTTCCGGCGGCGACGGGTTCATCAACTGCCCTCAGCTACATCGACATGCTCGGTGCCCTGTCAACACAGCTGGGCACGAATGCCGTACGCGCAACGGGCCTTTACGATGCCGCGGCGGGTTCGCGCGCCAACCTTGAAGACAATGTGCTCCGTCAGACCGGCGTCGATACGGACCGGGAGCTTCAAGATCTCCTTCTTGTTGAGCAAGCCTTCGCCGCCAATGCGCGGATCATTCAAGCCGCGGACGAAATGCTCCGCCAACTCTTGGAGATCTAACCTATGTTTCTCGCATCGCCCGACGCACTGACATCGTCGACGCTCTTTCGTCTGACATCGGATCTTCGGATTCGTCTTGATGAAGCCATCGCCGAGCTTGGCACAGGCTATGTCGCTAACGCGACCGAAGCTGTGCGCGGCAACAACGAA
>JBCDLG010000098.1:0-10640 GCA_038745625.1 Pseudomonadota bacterium
AGTCCGCTAGCCTTAGCGGAAATGGTCCCAACCACCTTGTTTTATCAGTATTTCTTTCCCATCGGATCCCACAAGTCGAACAGTGCCGGGCGTGCGATCATCCGTCACGCGACCAATCTGTGTGACCTTCAACCCCGCCGGTGCTTCAGCCTGCACATGATCGATATCGCTCGGATCGATGGTAAAAAGCGCCTGATAATCGTCGCCGCCGGTCAAAAGAGGCACAAAATGGCCCGACTCTTTGGCTTTTTGTCCCGCAGCCGACAATGGAACGGCGTCCGCATCGATCCGCACGCCCACGCCGCTGGCCTTCGCCAAATGTCCGGTATCGGCGATAAGGCCGTCGGAAACATCGAGCGAACCCTTGGCATACCGAGCGATCACCGAGTGCAGGCCGAGAGGAACAGTTGGGAGCCGATAGGGCATCGCACCTTGATCATCGGCTCCCGGATTGGCTTTGGCTGCCTTAAGCCCCAGCACCCCATCGCCGATCGTCCCTGTGACCATCACCGCATCACCAGGCTTGGCACCGTCACGGCCAATCATACCGCGATCACCAGGCCTACCGAACATCGTGATACTGATCATTAATGCCGGACCTGCGGTGGTGTCGCCGCCGAGCAAAGTGATGCCTGTGAGCTCCTGCTCCGCTTTGAGCCCGGCTGCGAACTGCTCGAATGCCGACGCATCCCGATTGGCGGGCCACACCAAACCCAAAAGATAAGCTGTGGGCTGAGCACCCTTCGCGATCACATCAGACATGTTCACGCGGAGCGCCTTACGAGCAATCAAATCGATCGGATCACTAGGAAGAAAGTGGACGCCTTCGACCAGCACGTCCTTGGTGATCACGTCACCCGCTCGCTCCGCCGCGTCATCGATGAGCCCTCGCGCACCGGGCCCGGCCAAGGGAGCCAGATGGCGCGCGATCAGGTCGAACTCACCCATGCCGTGATCAGGCGAACTCGTCAGCCCGCGCTTCGCGTCCGCAAGCCTCCAGCACCGCATTGATGTATTTCGGCTCGCTTTCGCCCTCGCCGAAAAAGTCCGACGCGATCTCGACATACTCGTCGATCACCACTTTCGCTGGCACGTCGGCGCGCCGCACAAGCTCATAGGTGCCGCAGCGCAGGATCGCCCGCGCGGTCGCGTCCAGGCGTTTGAGGGTCCAACCGTCCGCAAGGTTTCTGGCGAGGAGCGGATCGATCGGCCGTTGGGCATCGACCACGCCTCGGACAAGATCACCGAAGAATTCATCATCGGCCTGCCGGATGGCCGCGCCATCAAGCTCACCACCGAGGCGATGACTCTCAAACTCGCGGATGATGGCCTCGGAACCCGCGCCGGACTGCTCCATCTGATAAAGAGCCTGCACAGCGGCAAGGCGGGACATGGTGCGGCCATCGCGCCGAGCTTTCGCGTAACTGTCAGCGGTCATGCGGATTGATCCATATCTCGGAGGAAGGCTTCGAAGTCCTTTGCCTCCGTGAAATTGCGGTAGACGCTCGCATACCGAACGAAAGCGACGTCGTCGATCTCTCTCAACGCTTGCATCACATGTTGACCGATCGTGCGGCTCGTAACCTCGGTCTCGCCTGATTGTTCCAGTGTGCGGACAATATTGGAGACGGTTCGGTCAATCGTCTCTTGATCGATGTCGCGCTTGCGGGTGGCAATCAGGATCGATCGCTGGAGCTTCTCGCGGTCAAACGGTGCCTTGCGACCCGATGCTTTGAGCACCACCAACTCGCGCAGCTGCACCCGCTCAAAAGTTGTGAAACGGGCACCGCACGAGTTGCACAGCCGCCGGCGCCGGATCGCGGCGCCATCATCAGCGGGCCGCGAATCCTTCACTTGCGTGTCTTCACCACCGCAGAAAGGGCATCGCATGGACGCCAGTTAGACGTTTCCGACGCTGTTTAAAAGCTAGGGGGTGAAGAGCCCTCAAGGCGCGCCAAAACTCAGCCTCCGTAAATCGGGAAGCGTGCCGTTAGTGCTTCCACGTCGCCCCTGACTTTGTTTTCGAGCGCTGTTGTATCACCGCCCGCAGCAAGGCCGTCGAGCACCTCTGCGATCATCCGGCCAGTCTGCTGGAACTCGGCAATCCCGAAACCGCGGCTCGTACCCGCCGGGGTACCAAGACGGATGCCGGATGTGATCGCCGGCTTTTCGGGATCGTTGGGCACACCGTTCTTGTTGCAGGTCATCCCGGCCCGCTCGAGTGCCTCTTCCGCCGCGTTCCCCTTCACGCCTTTGGGGCGGAGGTCGACGAGCATCACATGGGTGTCAGTGCCGCCCGAGACGACCGCGTAACCGGCCTCCACCAGCACAGCTGCGAGCGCTTTCGCGTTCTCGATCACCTGCTTGGTGTAGAGCTTGTATTCAGGTGTGAGCGCCTCACCAAAAGCCGCCGCTTTACCAGCGATCACATGCATCAGAGGACCGCCTTGGATCCCGGGGAAGAGCGCCGAGCGGTACTTCTTGGCCAAGTCCTTGTCATTGGTGAGGATGATACCGCCGCGCGGACCACGGAGGGTCTTATGCGTTGTCGAGGTGACAGCATGGGCATGCGGCAGCGGCGATGGGTAATGGCCACCGGCAACGAGGCCCGAGAAATGCGCCATGTCGACCATGAAGTAAGCACCGATCTCATCAGCGATCGCCCGGAAGGCAGCAAAGTCGATGATCCGGCTGTACGCTGACCCACCAGCGATCAAGAGCTCCGGGCGCTCCTCAAGCGCGCAGTCCCGCACGAGATCCATATCGATCAGGTCATCCCCATCGCGCACACCGTAGTGGACAGCTTCAAACCACTTGCCCGACTGGTTGACTTTGGCACCGTGGGTGAGGTGGCCGCCAGCAGCGAGATCAAGACCCATGATCTTCGCGCCTGGTTTGATCAGTGCCATGAACACGGCCTGGTTGGCCTGGCTGCCAGAATGAGGCTGAACAATCGCCTCCTCGCAATCGAACAAACGCTTGGCGCGATCAATGGCTAGGCGCTCAACCTCATCAACAAATTCGCAGCCGCCATAGTAACGGCGGCCTGGATAGCCCTCTGCATACTTGTTGGTGAGAACAGACCCCTGCGCATCAAGCACAGCCTGGCTGACGATGTTCTCTGACGCGATCAGTTCAATTTGCTTTTGCTGGCGATCGAGCTCTTTGCCCATCATCGCGTGGAGCTGAGCATCCGTCTCTGCCAGAGGCTTTGCAAAGCTAAACCCCGCTGAACCAGCATCCGTCGCGATTGTCTTTTCCACAGGCCAAACCTTTCATCTGGGACGGTCGCTATACGGCGAATATCATCGATCGCCTAGGGGCCGTGGAAACTCGGCTTTATCGCCCAAAGCGAGCAGCGAAGACTGAACTCAACCTGATTTTCTCTGTTCTTTACCAAATTTTGTTGTTGGCAGAGCTAACGAAGATCACTATAGCCTGCTCTTCACACTATTGGCAGTACCACTTTTGAGAGAATTTTTTATTCTAGCTAGGTACTGATCCATCGAAGCTTGGAAACGAACCAATGACTGAGAATACCGAAACCGCGACCAGCCTCGACAGATCGGAAACGTTGGCACTGACGACCGATATTGTTGCAGCATTTGTGAGCAATAACTCTGTGCCTGCGGAGCAATTGCAAGATTTGCTTCAAAACACCTATCAGACGCTGTCGGGCCTCTCAGGTGTTCCGACAGAGGAAGATGTGCCTCTGAAACCAGCGGTGCCGATCAAGAAATCGATCACCGACGACTATTTGGTCTGTCTGGAAGATGGCAAACAACTCAAGATGTTGAAGCGCTACCTTCGCACACAATATAATATGAGCCCAGAAGATTATCGCCGCAAATGGGGCCTACCGGCCGACTATCCAATGGTCGCCCCCAATTACGCGAAGCGCCGCTCAGAATTCGCCAAACAGATTGGTCTCGGCACGCAAGGTGGCCGGAAAGCCACCACTAAAAAGCGCGGCCGCAAGAGCGCGTAACTTTTCCACATCATTAGAGCTTTAATCGGCTCGACGAAAAGCGGGGGTTCAGTCTTCCGCTTTTTTTTGTGTCCAACGCACCGAGAGGATCGAAATCTCGTAGAGAACCATGATTGTCAGACCCAAAGCGATCTGGCTCATGGGATCGGGCGGCGTCAAAAATGCCGCAACCAAGAAAATGACGACGATGGCATAGCGGCGATGCTCTGCCAGCCATGAGGCGGTCACAAGCCCTGCCCGGGCCAGCAAGTTGAGGATTACGGGCAACTGAAACGCAAAACCAAAGCCGAGCATCAAGGCGAGCGCTAAGTTCAGATAGTCGCCAACTTTGACAAACAGCGAATAGGTCGCCGACGCCGAGGCCTCTGCCCGGCTCTCAACGCCCAGCGCAAAGTCCATCACCAGCGGCAAGATCAGCTGATGAACGAGCGCAATGCCGGCTGCGAAGAGGAAGGGAATGGCTATCAAAAAGGGCAACACCGCGCGCCGCTCTGACTTATAAAGTCCTGGCGCAACAAAGGCATAGACCTGCCACGCGGTGATCGGGAAGGTCACCATGAGGGCGGCAAAAAAGCTAAGCTTCACCTGCGCAAAGAAAAGCTCGAGCGGGAAGTAGTTGAGGACAGCCCCCTCGCCGCTCACCCGCTCTATCACCTCGACATAAGGCAGCGTCAGGAAGTTATAGAGCGGTGCACTGACAATAAAGCAAAGAACGAACGCAACAGCCAGCGCACTGACAATCACCAGGAGCCGGTTTCTCAGCTCAAGAAGATGCGCCATCAACGGCGCGCGCGAGTCCTCGATCGCGCTCTCACCGTTATCATCAATGATATCAGGTTGCGGCAAGCTTTCAGCCATCAGACGGCTCGCTTTCGGGTGCCGGTTTGGGTTTTGACGGAGACGGCTTGTTGGCGGCCTTCTCAATGTCACGCATGGCGCCAGCCATCTCGTCAGCACCGGATGACTTCTTGAGCTCTTCGATCTCGCGCCGCATGTCTTCCATCTCGGCCTCGCGGGCCATTTGGCTCACGCCTTGCCGGAACTCATCGGCCAGTCTGCGGGCTTTGCCCAGCATCCGGCCTGCACTGTTGAGAAAGCGCGGCAGGTCTTTCGGCCCAACGACCAAAAGAACCAGCACCGAAAGAACCATGATCTCCGGCAGGCCGAGCTGCGGGACCAAACTCATTCTTTTGTCGCAGCGTCCTGGGCCTTGTCAGTGGCCACGCCGTCCACTGTTTCACCGGGCTCGTGCTTGAGGCTTGCGCTGGTCGCAGCACTGTCGGCTGGCGCGTCATCATCCTCGTTCAGGCCCTTGCGGAACGAACGGATGCCCTTCGCCATGTCCGTCATAATGGATGAAATGCGTCCTCGGCCACCAAACAGGACAAGCACGATCACAAGAACAAGTAGAAGCTGTTGCCAACCAGGAACCATGGTCTCTCCCGCGGGGCCGAGTGTTATCCGCCTCAACTGAGGACGAACGGGCCAGACTGCAAGCGGTCAGAACTCGTCGTTCTCAATGATTTCGCTGTCTTCGTCCTCATCATCGCCATCACTGTGGTCACTGACAGGGCGAGGCACATCGAAACCGGGCGGCAATTGCCCTTCTAGCAGGCCTTGCGCTTTCAAATCCTGAAGACCTGGAAGATCACCAATACTCTCAAGATCAAAATGCTCAAGGAAAACGGCCGTGGTGCCGTAGAGAAGTGGTCGGCCCGGTGCCTCGCGCCGCCCCCGCTGCTTCACCCAGCCAAGGCGGATCAGCTGATCGAGCGAGCCTTTCGAGACCGAAACGCCGCGGACCTCTTCAATTTCGGCGCGGCTGCAAGGTTGGTGATACGCAATGATGGCCAGCGTTTCGAGGGCGGGACGGCTCAGTTTCCTTGTCGTCTCCTGCTCAATCACCAGAACAGAGGCGCAGTCAGGCGCGGTGACGAACTGCCACTTCCCCGCGACTTGGCGGAGATTGACGCCGCGGCTGTCATAGTGAGCCTGAAGCTCCTCCAGAAGCGGCCGCACCGGACCACCAGGCACGCGGTCAGCAATGACGATTTCGCTCAACGGCTCGGGCGATGCGAACAGCAAGGCCTCGATCCGGCGCATGCGCTCGGCCTCGACAACCCCCTCGTCAGCCATGTCTGTCAGATCACTGAGGTCGGTCACGATACGCCCCTTACATAGATATCATTGAACGCATCATCTTGCTTGATCGCGGCGGCGCCATCCCGCGCTGTTTCAAGGGCAGCGCAAAAGGTCGACGCGATGACCGAGCCCCGCGGCGCATTGGTATCGCGCTTCACATGCAGGTTTTGGATAGCGAACCATTCGCGGTTGGCAATCAGCTCAGCCCGCAACTCTTCACGCGCGTCCTCGATCGCAAAGACGGGAACCGGCTCTTGGCGCTTCTCCGGCGGCGCGGCGCGCAGGCGTTGGCGGGAATAAGCCTGCAGAAGATCGTAGAGCTCCGCGGCCGTGTGGGTCGTCCGGCGTGTTTCGGTACCCCGCACCCCGCGAACAAAGACGTCACGGCCAAGCATCGCCCGCTCGGTGAGCCGCTCCGCCGCCTTCCGCATGGCATCCAGGCGCTGCAGCCGGTGCGCAAGCAGCGCGGCGATCTCTTCGCCAGACAGCTCGTCTTCGCCGTCGTCCTGTTTGGGCAGGAGCAGACGCGTCTTCAGGTATGTCAGCCAGCTGGCCATGACGAGGTAATCGGCCGCAAGCTGAAGATTTCGGTTCTGCGCTTCTTCGACGAACAAGAGGTATTGCTCGACCAAGGCCAGGACGGAGATTTCTCGCAGATCGACCTTTTGCCGATGCGCGAGATCCAAGAGCGCATCCAGTGGCCCTTCATAGCCGTCGAGGCGAAGGATCAGCGTTTCGGCCGGGTCGCTGTCAGGGCCGAAGGCCTTGTCCTCAAATTCGGGCACGTGATCGTCAAACAACCGCTTAGACCCTTCCTAAACCGTCAACGCACACTATGGCGAGTCGGGACCCGGTCCCGCTTAAACCCCGCGAACCAGGCAATCCTGCGAACGAGCCTTTAACGTCGAACAATACTGGGTCGCCGCATCTTTCGACGTAAACGGACCAATCCGCAGGCGATAGAAAGTCCGACCATTGACCTCGGCACGCTGAACATCAGGCTGTTTCGAGGCGACAAGACTGCCAAGGCGGCCCGACAGACCTTCGAAGTAGTCAAGTGCGGCCGCATTGCTGTCGAACGCGCCCACCTGCACCACATGGCTGCCGCTGATGGCCGTGGTCGGCGTTGCCGTCGGGCTCGAGGCGCGGACCGGGATATCACGCGGCTTGGTCGAAGGCGCGGGAACTTGGCGGGTTGGCGCACCGCTCGTGGTCGAAGCGCCCGCCAGACGGTCGGTGTCGCGAGCGGCTTCTGTCAGCGCCGTTACAGCAGGATCAGGGCGCTGCACCGACGGCGCAGGAAGTGTTGTCGTTGGCGACAGTTTAGCGGGCGCGCTGCCATAACCGTTCATCGCATCGGTGTTGGGGTTCTCAAGCGTCACCGTCCGTGTCGGGAGGGCTCCCGACACGCGGTCATAGACCTCTTGCCGCTCATTCTTAGCAACATCGAGGGGCACATCTTCTGCGACCGGATTGGGGTCAGCCGCGACCACGGGGATCTCTTCGCTGAAGGAACTCGCCCGCGCCACGCCCTGCCTGTAGGCGTAATAGACGACCAACACGAACACCATGAGGAGCGTCGCGAGGATCGCGAGGATCGTGAAACCGGAGAGCCCGCCCTCATCTTCTTTCAGGATATCGTTCACGCTTGCCACCGTTGTCGACATGGACGCGTCGTCCTTCTTTCGAGACCGTTAACGATTTCGCCATCAATCGGTAAAGACGCTGTTAACCCTCACAAGAAACTTCTTGAGAGATCGAACAGCCTCCGATGCTCGTGGATCGCAAAACGATCCGTCATTCCGGCGATGTAATCGCAGATCACACGTTTGCGCTTATCGAGCGATTCGCCCTCCTGGCGCGCGTGCCATGCAGGCGGCAGCACGCCTGGCTCATCGTAGAAGAGGTTGAAGAGGTCGCGCACAACGCGCTTGGCCGCGCTCCTGACCTCGGTGATCCGATGGTGCCGATACATGCGCTCAAAGAGGAAAGCTCTCAGAACTTTAAGGTCGGTATCGAGGGCATCAGAGAAGGCAGCGACAGCCGCGGAGTGGTGACGGATCGTATCGCAGTTCTGGGGCGCCAGATCTGCGAGCCGTGACGCGGTCTCCTCGAAGACATCAGCTGACATCTTGCCGATGAGGCTGCTCACCGCTTCGGCGATTTGCACCTCCCGCGGTTCATCCGGCCAGGCCTTGCGAGCCGCGAAAAGAGCGGGCCCGAGAAGAGGCACATCGGTCGCCTCCTCAAAACTGAAGAGATTGGCGCGCAAACCGTCATCCGCATCATGGCTATTGTACGCAACATCATCGGCGAGCGCCGCCAGCTGCGCCTCAAGGCTTGGATAGGTGTGAAGCCAGAGGTCCTGAAGCTCGGCATATTCCTCGATCGCGATCGGCAAGGGTTTGTCCTTGACCCGGTTTGGCCCGATCAGCGGACCGTTGTGCTTCACGGTCCCCTCTAAGGTTTCCCATGTTAGGTTGAGCCCAAGATAGGCCCCATGCTGACGCTCAAGCTTGGTCAGAAGGCGGAGGGTTTGAGCGTTGTGGTCGAACCCCCCCGCCCCTTCCATAAGCTCCACCAGCACATCTTCACCTGTATGGCCGAAAGGCGGGTGGCCCAGGTCATGGCCCAGCGCCACGACCTCAGCCAGGTCCTCGTCGAGCTGCAGACGACGCGCCAGCGCCCGCGCGATCTGGCTCACCTCAAGACTATGGGTCAGCCGGGTGCGGTAGTGGTCGCCCTCATGGAATACGAACACTTGGGTTTTGTGCTTGAGCCGCCGGAAGGCGACCGTGTGGAGGAGCCGGTCGCGGTCGCGCTGAAACGGTGTCCGCGTTTCGCTCTCGCGCTCCTCATGTAAGCGCCCGCGGGTCTCATGGGCCTTAGCGGCAAAGGGGGCGAGCGGCGCGGGAAAGGGGATGGGCATGGCATGGGCTCCTGGCCCCAGGGTAAGGGCCGCGGTGCCATGCGCAATGATTCCAAGCGCGGCGTCGAGAGAGACCCGAGGCCGCGCTGGTCTGGAGCCACAGGCCCCGTTCGCCTAGGCTCCAGGCCGGAGGGACAGACGATGATGGATAGGCTGCATGATCTGGGACTGAACGTCCCTATCATCCAGGCGCCCATGGCGGGCGTGTCGACCCCTAAGCTCGCCGCAGCCGTCTCCAATGCCGGCGCGCTCGGCTCGATCGCCGTCGGCGCCGCCGACGCGGCCGGGGCACGCGCGATGATCAAGGAGACCCGCGCGCAAACGGATCGCGCCTTCCTCGTGAACGTCTTTGTCCACGCGACACCCAAACAAGACCCAAGCCGCGAAGCCGCATGGCTCGACGCCCTCGGCCCCGCATTCGAACGCTTCGGTGCGGCACCCCCTGACGCGCTCCGCGTTATCTATAAGAGCTTCGCGGACGACGGCGATATGTTCGGTGTGCTGCTCGATTTAGCGCCGCCCGTTGTCAGCTTTCATTTCGGCGTCCCTGCGCAGGCCAAGATCGATGCGCTGAAGGCCAAGGGATGCATGCTTCTGGCCACCGCGACAAACCTCGCCGAGGCGCGCCTGATCGAAGAGGCTGGCATCGATGGCGTGGTCGCCCAGGGCTATGAGGCGGGCGGCCATCGCGGGACGTTCGATCCGCTTGCTGATGATGAAAGGCTCGGCACACTGGCGCTGACAAGGCTTCTTGCCTCCCAGACCTCGCTGCCGGTGATCGCGGCCGGCGGGATCATGGACGGCGCAGGCATTCGGGCAGTTCTCGAGCTCGGCGCGAGCGCAGCGCAACTTGGGACCGCCTTCGTCGCCTGCCCCGAGACCAGCGCGGATGAGGGCTATCGCGCAGCGCTCTCCCACGCGGCCAAGAGAGGTACGGTTATGACATCAGCAATTTCGGGCCGCCCGGCCCGGTGCCTCGTCAATCGCTTCACGGACTGGGCCAAGGGCGACGTGCCACCCACCCCTGATTATCCGGTTGCGTATGATGCAGGAAAAGCGCTCAACGCTGCGGCAAAAAGCGCCGGCGAGCACGGGTTTGGCGCACAATGGGCTGGCCAAGGCGCACCGCTTGTCAGGCCCATGCCAGCAGCTGAGCTCGTAGCCACGCTCCGTGCGGAGATGGACGCAACACGCTAGAAATGTACGGAGCGCTTAGCTCGCCTTCTTCTCAGGCGGCGCCTTTTTGGCGAAGACCTGTTTGACGACGTCGATCAGCTGATCAGGCTCGAACGGCTTCAAGAGATAGTTGTTCATCTTCAGCCGGACGCCCTCTTCCAGGATCGGACGCGTCGCTTTACCGGTGATGAGAATGAACCCCACCCGCGCGGTTTTCGGATTACCGCGCAAAGCGGCCAGCAGCTCCAGGCCACTCATCTTCGGCATGTTATAATCGCTGATCACGAGGTGCGCGACGTCTTCCTTCATCAGCTGAAGGGCCTCTTTGCCATCCTCAGCAAAACGAATGTTCACGATACCGATCTTCTCGAGCGTTTGACCGATCAGTCCACGGCTGATCGACAT
>JBCDLG010000099.1:0-10476 GCA_038745625.1 Pseudomonadota bacterium
AACGTCTCGACCATATCAGGATAAAGTGTGTCAGGGTCGCTCAGCACCTCAAGCTTCACGAGACTCCAACCGCCCGCATCCCGGGCCAGACGCAGCGTGCGAATGGCGTCCTCGCCGGTGAAGCACCCCGCCGTGTTGGGCAGAAAAACGAATCGCTCGGGACTGACATAATCCACGAGCATCGGTTCATCAGGATTGGTCAGATTCACCCGGCGGACGGCGACCGTCACCATCTCCGCACCAGCTGCTTCGGCAGCAGCGGCGTTTTCGGCGTAGTCTTTGTACTTTCCCGTGCCGATGATCAGGCGCGAGGTGAAGGTGCGTCCTGCCACGGTAAAACTGTCTTCGCCGCGCATATTTTTCTCAGTACCCACCTTATCCGCCTCCTACAAAACGCACGATTTCAATTGCATCGCCGTCTTTGATGATTGTCTCACTGAACCTTGAGCGCGGTGCGATCTCTTTGTTCCGCTCGACCGCGACCTTCCCACCAACGAGCCCGAGATGCGCGAGCAAACCCGCGATAGAAAGGCCTCCGGGCACATACCGTTGATCACCATTGAGCGTGATGGCGATCTCTTTGGTCATCGAAGCGTTTTTCGTTTTGCTCATGGTCACGACTGGCAGCTAAAAGCGGCGGATGGGCACTGCAAGTGATACTGGCGTCATCGCCGTCCTGAATGGACCGAACCTCAACCTCTTGGGCACGAGGCAGCCCGAAATCTATGGGACGGCGACGCTGCAGGACATTGAAGATCTCTGCCGGGATCGGCTGACGGCCGCAGGGCTGAAGCTCCGGTTCTCCCAGTCCAACAGCGAGGGCGCGCTGGTCACAGCGGTCCAGGATTCGCGCGATTGCGCCGCTGTTTTGATCAATGCCGCAGGCTACACCCACACCTCGGTGGCCCTGCTCGACGCGCTTCTCACCGTTTCTGCACCTGTGATTGAGGTGCATCTTTCCAATCCCCATGCGCGGGAAGAAATTCGGCATCGTTCGATCATTGCGCCAGCTTGTCAGGGTATCATCGCAGGTTTTGGACCACAGAGTTATGCGCTGGCTCTTGACGCTGCGATCGCACTCATTGATGGCCATCCAATCAAAGCTGAGGGATAAACAACGGGATGCCAAAAAGCCTGGATGAGGATCTCCACATCGTTCGTGAGTTGGCGGACGTCCTCAACGACACCGGCCTGACCGAAGTCGAACTGGAACGGGGCGGCCTCCGCCTCCGGGTTGCTCGCAATATACAGCAGACAGTGTTGGAGCAGCCGCATGTCGCGGCCGTCGCGGCCGCACCCGTGGCAGCAGCACCAGCGCCGATGGCAGCCGAGGCCGCGCCCGTCGCTGCCTCGCCAGCGGGCGAGACGATCCGGTCGCCAATGGTCGGCACGGCCTATCTTTCTCCGACACCAGGGGCTGCGCAGTTCGTCGACGTGGGCGGCGAGGTTACCGAGGGCCAGACGCTGATGATCGTCGAGGCCATGAAGACCATGAACGAAATCAAGGCACCGCGCGCGGGCAAGGTGCTCGAAATCCTTGCCAAAAATGCCGAGCCCGTCGAATTCGACGAAGCCCTGATCGTCCTTGAGGCGTAGCCCATGTTCAACAAGGTCCTGATTGCCAATCGCGGTGAGATCGCCATGCGGGTCCACCGGGCCTGCCGCGACCTCGGCATCTCCACGGTGGCTGTGCATTCCACAGCCGATTCAAATGCGATGCATGTTCGCTTGGCCGACGAAAGCGTCTGTATCGGCCCGCCAGCAGCAAAAGACAGCTATTTGAACATCGCAGCCATTGTCTCGGCTGCGGAGATTACCGGCGCGGATGCCATCCACCCCGGCTACGGCTTCCTTTCAGAGAACGCCAAGTTCGCCGAGATCGTCAAAGCCCACGACATCACCTTTATCGGGCCGTCCGCGGAGCATATCCGCACCATGGGCGACAAGATCGCAGCGAAGAAAGCTGTGGGTGAGCTGGGTATACCATTGGTTCCCGGCTCAGACGGCGCTTTGGCCAACCTTGAAGAAGCGCGCGTTGCAGCCGAGACGATCGGCTACCCTGCGCTCATCAAAGCCGCGGCGGGCGGCGGCGGGCGCGGCATGAAACTGGCGCGCACCCCCGACGAGCTCGAAGGCGCTCTTGCTGCTGCCAGCACGGAAGCCGAAGCGGCCTTTGGCGACGGCTCGGTCTATATTGAGCGCTACCTCGAAACGCCGCGCCATATCGAGATCCAGATCGCGGCCGACAGCCATGGCAATGTCGTCCATTTGGGCGAACGGGACTGCTCACTGCAGCGGCGTAACCAGAAGATCCTCGAAGAGGCCCCCTCCCCCGTGCTGTCTCCGGAGGCGCGAGCGAAGATCGGCGAGACGACCCGCAAAGCGATTGAGGGGCTTGGCTATCTTGGCGTCGGCACTGTCGAGTACCTCTACGAAAACGGCGAGTTCTTCTTCATCGAGATGAACACGAGGCTGCAGGTCGAGCACCCCGTGACCGAGCAGGTCACAGGCATCGACCTCGTCCGGGAACAAATCTCGATCGCCGCTGGCAACCCGCTGAGCGTCAAGCAAGAAGAAATCGAGTTCGAAGGCCACGCCATTGAGTGCCGGATCAATGCCGAGGATCCTGTGACCTTCATCCCGTCGCCTGGACGGATTGAAGAGTTCCATGCTCCAGGCGGGCTGGGCGTCCGGTTCGACTCGGCTGTCTATGATGGCTATTCGATCCCGCCCTATTACGACTCGATGATCGGCAAGCTGATCGTCTGGGGCGATGACCGTGAGCTCGTGATGCGGCGCTTGCAGCGCGCCCTCGAAGAAACGGTGCTCTCCGGCATCAAGACCACGGTGCCGTTGTTCGAACGCCTGCTCGCCGAGCAGGACATTCAGTCAGGCAACTATCACATCCATTGGCTGGGCGACTGGCTCGCCGGTCACGAGGAGTAACGGGCATGACCCTGGCGAACCGGCTGACCCTCCTGAGAGCGTTTTTGGTTCTGCCCTATGCAGCCCTGGTGATGTCGGGGCAGGTTCTCCTGGGGGCGATCGTTTTCGCGATCGCGGCTGCTACTGACTTGCTGGATGGCTATGTCGCCCGCCGGCGTCAGGAAGAAACGGCCCTGGGCCGGGTGCTCGATCCGATCGCAGACAAGATGCTGACCACCACGGCGTTGATCGTACTCGTCGCCAACGGGACGCTTTGGAGCTTTATGCTGATACCGGTCCTGGCGATCGCTTTGCGTGAGCTATGGGTCGCGGGTCTGCGTGAGGGCCTTGTGGAGCAAGGCGGCGAGCTTCCGGTCTCGCCCATCGCCAAAGGCAAGACGATGGTTCAGCTCCTCTCCCTCTTTGTGCTGACCTTTGGCCCTTCGGTCTTTGGTTTCGCGCTTTTGTGGATTGCGGCGCTTCTCACCGTTGGCACAGGCGTGCACTACACCGTCGTGACGCTCAAAGAGCTCAGCTTTGGGGTGCAGGCGCCGTCCAGCGAGACGTAAGCTCGGCGGCAGCGACCCGCGCACGCTCCTTCGGCGCATCGGTGGGCGTGCCGATATAGATAAAGCCTGCCACACGCTCCGTAGGCGTCAGGCCCATCGCAGCGAGCACCTTGTCGTCAAACGCGTACCATTCGGTCAGCCACTGCGCGGCGTAACCCGCAGCCCCCGCCGCGATGACCAGGTTTTGGCAGACAGCGCCTGCGGTTAGGATCTGCTCCCATTCCGGCGTTTTGTGCTCGAGGTTCACATTGCTAACCACCGCGACAACCAGCGGCGCCCGGAGAAAACGCTCCCGCTCGAGCCGGAGGCAATCCTCGGTTGAACTTGGATCATTCTCAAGCGTGGCATCAGCGAGCACTTCGCCAAACGCTGCTCGGCTTTCGTCTTCGAACACCATGAAACGAAAAGGATGAACCCGCCGATGATCCGGCACCCGCGCTGCCATCGCGAGCAGCGCCTCCCGCTCCTCGTCCGACGGACCCGGCGCGGTCATCTGTGCGGCCGTCAACGAACGGCGGAGGGCCAGGTATTGCAGCGTCTCAAGCCGCAAACGCGGTCTCTCAAGATCATCACCAAGGAGCGGCGCGGGCGGGAGTTCGGAGGTCCATTGAGCCATGCCCCCTCCTAGAACGCTGGCGTCAGGAAGCTAGAAGTTCTTTCTCAGCCATTTGAGAGCGCTGGGTGTATCCTGGGAGCCCTCGAGCTGGAGCGCCATGGCGTCGGCGCGGGGCACAGCGCCATCGGCGAGCTTGGCGGCACCGCGAACAAGCGTGAGAAGCGGCGGGCTCGTCTTCGGCATCGAAAGACCCGGCGCACTGACGCGCAGCCCAGCTCTCGCCCAAAGCTCGACGACCCTAGGCGAAGCAGGCAGGCCGAGAATGAGAGCATCACTCATCTCGAACCCCGCCGCATCAGCCGCCTCGCGGCAACCGTTTGCAAGCTCATCAAGCCGCGCCGCAGCGACCTCGACCTTGTCAGCATCCGCCGCCCCACATCTGTCGAGGATGTAGCGTTCGGCGAGCTTCTCCGCTCCACTATCGCTGAGGTCGAAACTGACCTTAAGGTCGAGCGCCACGTGACCCGAGCCGATCGGCAGGGTGACGGACGCTTTCACGCCCTCCCCCGTGAAGACAATGTATTTGGTCGTCCACGTATCAATCAAAAGAACTGGCCGCCTGTCCGTACCCAGACTGGCGGACGCTGCCTCTTCAGCGGCCATTACGCCGGACAGGCGCAGATCGGCCTCAAGGGCGGCCCTCTCAAGATCAGCGAGAAGACTGAGCGGGCTGACAAAGGCCGTCACCACCATTTCGAGCGTACCCGCTGGCTTTCCCACCGCCGAGCCCTCCACCACCTGGCCATCAAGGCGGACCTCTGTCGGCTCAGCGCAGATCACAGCATGGCCGGGGGCGCCCGCCTTGCTGAGCGCCACCTCCAAAGCATCGCTGATATCGCCGTGCAGCACCTGCCGACCGATCTGGGCAGAGACTTTGAGCGTCTGGCAGCTGGTCGCGCCCAGGGGCAAACAAGCGACCACGTCGCCCTCGCGGCCAAGCGCTTCCAGATGAGCGCCAGCGCCGCGTTTCACCTGGGTCTTGCGCGAAAAAAGGCTGGGCGCCCGCACCGCCTCGTGGACGGGATCGTGGGCGTCGGGTGCCACCAGCGCCGTGATGGCATCGGAGAGAAACAGCGTGCTTGTCACGCGGGCAAGGCTACTCGTCCTTCGGCTTGTAATAAGCCCATTTGGGGTCTCGAAGGTCGATATAGTCCAAGGTGGCCGAAAGTCGCCCTGCGCCCGTCTCCAGCTTCTCAAGACGCGCCAACGCCACCCGCACCTCTTCTTCAGGCAGCTTGGCGACAAAGCCATTGCCGAAACGCAGGTCAAAGCGCCGGTCACTGACCACCACAATGCCCTTGACCCGGGTGAGGATCGCCGGATGCTCACGCAGAATACGGAGGAAAGCGGCCGCCTTGGCTGGATCGTCCGTGCCGCTGATCACCGGAAGGTCGGTGTATTCTGTCGGCGAGGACTCCCGGACGATGACCCCTTGGCTATCGACAACGAAATAGGTGCCATCGCCGTTCAGATAGAGCGCCCGCTCGTCGCGTTCGAGGATCGAGACATGCAGCGTGTTCGGAAGAAGTTTTTGGACGACCGCGGCTTTCACCGGATCAAGGCTCTCGAGCGCATCCCGCATCGCGTCCGCATCGAGGGTCATCAGGGGACGGCCGATCACGCTGCCAAAGCGATCATCGCGCAAAGCTTGCATGACCTCGCGCTTGGTAAGGCTTTCGCCGCCTTTGATGGTGACGTGATAGACGTTGAGCCCAGCGCCGCGCGCGGCCGCTTCGGACATCCAGGCGATCCGGTCGGGCAGCTTGCTCAGCCTGCCAGAGGCTGCACTGACCACCAGGGCCAAAAGGCCTAGCGTGATGACGGTCATAAAGCCGAGTTGCAGAACGCCTTTGCCGAAGGTCGTCACAGTGCTGTCGAGCTGGGCACCGATGGTCTCAAGCCTGCCTGCATTGCGCCGTGTGACGACCCGTTTGGCGGGGCGTTTTTTCTTTTTCGCGCTGCTGGCTACCTTAGGCACGAGGCGTCTTCGACCATCCACTGGCAGAGTTCGGCGAAGCTGATGCCGCAATGCTCGGCTTGCTCCCCGGAAAGTGAGGTTTGGGTCATCCCCGGTTGGGTATTCACTTCGAGGATAAACAGTCCCTTAACGCCGCGCTCCGGGTCCCACCGGAAGTCCACACGGCTGAGGCCGCGGCAGCCGAGGGCAACACCCGCGGCCTTCGCCATGACCAGCGTTTCGTCATAGACCTCCTGCGGGATCTCTGCGGGAATCACGTGCGGCGCCGCGTTGGCGGAGTATTTTGCCTCATAGTCATAGAACTCAGCCTGAATTTCCGTTACCGCAAGCGGCCGATCGCCGAGCAGCGCGACGGTCAGCTCCCGGCCAGGGATGTACGCCTCGACGATCGCGCGTCCCTGATAGATCGAGTCATCAAGGGTTTCGAAAGTCGGTGCCGGGTCGGTCTCCTCACGGATGATCACCACGCCAAAGGTCGAGCCTTCCGCGATCGGTTTGATGACATAGGGTGTCGCCATGGGGTGCTCGCCGGTGAGGCTGGCTGTGTCGACAACGGTCCCCCCCGGCACCCGAAGGTCCGCATCGCTCATGATCTTCTTCGCGCGCGCCTTGTCCATGCAGAGAGCGGACGATTGAACGCCGGAATGGGTGTAGGGGATGCCCATCATTTCGAGCATGCCCTGAACGGTACCGTCCTCGCCGTAAGGTCCGTGCAGCGCGTTAAAGACGATGTCCGGGCCTTGGCCGCCAAAGCTCGCGCGGATTTGCTTGTCCACCTCACGGGAGACGTCGATCGGTTCAACCTGGTAGGAGTTGAATTTCCTCAGCACAGTGACTGCATTTTTACCTGTGTTGAGGCTGACCTCTCGCTCGCTTGAGAAGCCGCCCATGAGCACAGCGATCTTTTTTGTGCCTGTCATGCTCGTCCGATCCTCTTGATTTCCCATTCAAGATTGACACCCAACTGCTCTTTCGCATCCGCGCGGATCCCCTCGCCTAAGCTTTCAAGATCCGCCGCCGTCGCGCTCCCCCGGTTGATCATGAAGTTGGCATGCAGCTCAGACATCTGTGCATCGCCCACCACACGGCCACGCCCACCGACAGCATCCACGCATTGCCAAGCGGAGCGACCACCTGATTGCTCCTTATCAGGATTTTTAAAGGTCGATCCGCCGGTTTTCTCGCGAATGGGTTGGGTCTCTTCGCGCCGGGCCATGATCCCGTCGATCTCAGATTCAAGATAGCCAGGATCGCCCGCACTGCCTTCGAAGGTCGCCTCAATCAAAACAAGATCAGGCGGTACGTCCGCGCGGCGATAGGCAAAGTTGAAATCGGCAGGGGAGAGTTGGACGACCTTGCCCTGGCGATCGAGCGCGCGGGCGGAAACGAGGATATCCTTGGTTTCCCCGCCATAAGCGCCGGCATTCATCCGCATCGCGCCGCCAATGGTGCCAGGGATACCGGCCATAAAGCCCAATCCTCCGACCCCAGCCGATGCCGCTTTCCGCGCCACTTTGGCGTCAAGTGCCGCAGCGCCCGCGGTCACCCCTGTTCCGTCTACCGCAATGGCACCAAATCCAGGGCCCAGGCGAATGACCGTCCCTTCAAGACCGCCATCGCGGACGAGCAAGTTCGATCCTACACCGATGATGGTCAGCGGCTCGTCGCTCGGCAGATCCGAAAGAACGGCGCTGAGCTCTGCCTCATCCCTCGGCAGGATCAACCGGTCCGCTGGGCCGCCAACCCGCAGCCAGGTGAAAGGAGCAAGCGCCGCTCCCTCCATCACCTTTGCACTCATGAACGGGCCTCAAGCGCGGCTGGTAACGCTTGCGCCACCTTGGTGATATCACCAGCGCCGAGGCAGAGAACAAGGTCGCCCTCCTTGGCTTCGCCAGCGATCAGGCCAGGGAGCTCTTCTACGCCGCTCAGAACACGGACATTGCGGTGGCCATTGCGCGTCATGCCTTGTGCCAGCGCTTCCGCGTTGGCCCCCTCGATGGGACTTTCACCAGCCTCATACACCGGGGTGATCAGCACCATGTCCGCCTCATTGGCGCAGGCGCAGAAACTGTCAAAAAGGTTCGCAAGACGGGTGTAGCGATGGGGCTGGATCACAGCGATCACCCGGCCTTCAGTCACGCCCCGAGCCGCACGAAGGGTTGCAGCAATCTCCACCGGGTGATGGCCATAATCATCGATAATCCGGACACCGTTCCACACGCCGGTTTCGGTGAAGCGCCGCTTGACCCCGCCAAAGCTCTCAAATCCTTTAAGAATCTGATCATCCGTGACGCCGAGTTCCCGCGCAACGATCGCAGCGGCCATGGCGTTTTGCAGGTTGTGGGTCCCGGGCATGGGCAGGCGCACTCCCTCAATGCGGCTTAGCGACCTATGACGATCCCGGAAATGAATGTCGAAATGCTGAACACCACCTTCCGATTTGACATTCTCCGCACGCACATCGGCCTGGGGGTTCATGCCATAGGTGATCAGCCGTCGATCGGTGATCCTCCCCACCAGCGCCTGGACCTCGGCGTGATCAAGGCAAACGACGCCGAAACCATAAAAGGGCGTGTTCTCGACGAACTGATCAAACCCCGCACGGAGTTCATCAAAGTCGCCCCAATGGTCGAGATGCTCTGGGTCAATATTGGTGATCACGCTGACCGTGGTCGGTAGACGGACGAATGTCCCGTCACTTTCGTCGGCCTCGACCACCATCCAGTCGCCCTCGCCCGGGCGGGCGTTGGAGCCGTAAGCGTTGATCACCCCACCATTGATCACGGTGGGATCCATCTGGCCGGCATCGAGGAGCGCAGCGATCATCGACGTGGTCGTCGTTTTGCCATGCGTACCCGCGACACAGACATTCCATTTGAGCCGCATGATCTCGGCCAGCATGTCGGCCCGCCGCACCACCGGGATATGACGCGCCCTTGCAGCAGCAACTTCGGGGTTCGCCGCGCCAATCGCGGTGGAGATCACCACCGCGGCCGCGTCGCCGACATTCTCCGCGCGGTGGCCGATTGTGACATCGACGCCGCGGCTTCTTAAATGTTGGACAGCGTCGCTTTCGACGATGTCAGAGCCCCCCACTTCGTAGCCGAGATTGAGCATCACGCGGGCAATTCCGCTCATACCGATGCCGCCGATGCCGACGAAATGAATGCGGCCCGTGGGGAACGGCAGGCGGATTTTGATATCGTTTTCAGTCAAAACGGGCTTTCTTTGGCTAGTTCGCCGCAGATGCCCCGGGGGCCAACTCCGCGACCAGATCGGCGAGCGTTTGCGCAGCACCCGCTTCCATCCTTCCCTTCGCCGCCTCAGCCATGCGCGTCAAATCCTCGGGATGCCCAAGCAGCTTGGAAAGCGCAGATAGCGCTGACCGGCGGGAGAGATCGCCTTCGTGGATAAGCTCAGCGGCACCGGCTTTTGTGAGCACTTGCGCGTTCACCGTCTGATGATCGTCCATCGCGATTTTGAGCGGTACGAGCAGCGCTGGACGGCCAATCACCGCCAACTCGGCCACGCTCGACGCGCCGGACCGAGCGATCACAAGATGCGCGCCGGCTATGCGAGCAGGCAGATCTTTGAAGAAAGGCGCGATCTCCGCCTCCACGCCTGCGCGCTCATAGATCGCTTCGGTCTCGTCGCTGAGGTCATCATTAACCTGGTGTGTCACGATAAGACGTGAACGGAGGGCTTGCGGCAGGCTGGCGATCGCTGGGGCGAAGACCTTGGCAAAAAGCGAGGCACCCTGACTACCGCCGAAGATCAGCAGATTGATGGTCCCACCCTCAGGAGGCTCGAAGGGCGTGTCCGCGGCATCCAGCACAGCACGGCGGACAGGATTGCCCACCTGCTCGATCCGCCCAGCCGTTTCAGGCAGCTTTTCAAGGATCGGAAAACCGTGGGCGATGAAACCAGCACGCCTCGCCGCTAAGCGATTGGCCCGTCCGAGTACGGCGTTTTGCTCATGAATACCGGTGGGCAGTTTAAGACGCTGGGCCGCGACCATGGATGGCGCAGAGGGATAGCCGCCGAAGCCCACAACCACGTCCGCTTTGAAGGCCTTCAGCGCTGATGTGGCCTTTGCTATTCCGGCAAGAAGCGTGAAGCCAGCCCTCACCTTCGCCATCATACCCCGGGCACTGGGGCTCGCCGCATCAAGCAGCACCTTTTGGTTAAGAGGAAAGCCCTCCGTGTACCGGTCACCACGGTCGTCGGTGACGAGGAGGACAGACCAGCCCCGCGCTTTGGCTTCTTCGGCCAAGGCCTGCGCAGGGAACATGTGGCCACCCGTTCCCCCGGCCGCGAGCGCCAATTTCACGCCTTGCGCCTTCGTGTCAGCACCAGGAGCAGTCCTGCGGTGAAGCCCATCGCCAAGA
>JBCDLG010000100.1:0-10427 GCA_038745625.1 Pseudomonadota bacterium
CGCAACGTCCGACCTGCGCCTGCGGCTTCGCCACGACCATGTGGCGGGCAGGGCCGAGAATCCGTTCTCGGAGCCCCTCCCCTGCCCGCTACAACACCTTCGTCGCGAGCGGTCGGCTGTGCATCGTCTCTTCGGGTAGTCGCTTATAGATCCCCCGGTAGATCCCCCGGGCTTTCAGGGCTAAAGCGCAGACCCGCGACCGAAGAGGCACGTCAAGATGACCGAGGAGCCCCCGTTTCACCGCGCCAGCGAAGCCCCAGCGGATGATTACACCATCCCCCAGGACTGGGAGAGCTACACCGCTGAGGAGCATGGGGTTTGGGACACGCTTTATAGGCGGCTGATGAAGGTGCTGCCGGGGCGAGCCGATGACGCCTTTTTGGAAGGTCTGAAGGCGCTCGATCTTGGCAAAGGCGGGATCCCACATTTCGAGCGGATGTCTGATGAGCTGGAAGCGCTCACCGGGTGGCGCGTGGTTGCCGTGCCGGGTCTTGTGCCGGATGCGGTGTTTTTCGATCACCTCGCCAATCGGCGGTTTCCAGCCGGAAACTTCATCCGCAAGCCCGATCAGCTCGACTATATTCAGGAGCCGGACGTCTTCCATGACGTCTTCGGACATGTGCCGATGCTCTCCAACCCCGTTTTTGCTGATTATATGGAGGCCTACGGCAAGGGCGGTCTTCGTTCGCTCGATTCAGGGTGCCTCAAAAACCTCGCCGCTCTTTATTGGTATACGGTGGAGTTTGGGCTGATCAGGCGCGAGGGCGGGCTCAAGATCTACGGTGCCGGCATCGTTTCCTCGCCGGCAGAGAGCGTCTTCAGCTTGGAAGACGGATCACCCAACCGCCTGGGCTTTAGCGTTGAGCGCTTGGTGAAGACGGACTATCGCATCGACGATTTCCAACAGACCTATTTTGTCATCGACAGCTATGATGACCTTTTGGAGCGCACCCAGAACACTGATTTTGGCCCGCTTTACCAAGGGCTGCGGTCCGCCGGTTGCGCTGACAGCTATCTTTATCAGCCCCAAGACGTTCTTGATGTCGATACAGTCTTCACGCGCGGCACCCAGGCCTATGCCAACAATGGCGGACGCTTCGCCGCCGCCTAACCTGTCTCGCGTGCTTGTTCGTGAGCGTCTTTTGGCGCAGGCCCAGCGCTGCCAGCCGCGGCGGAGGAATACGAAGAGGCCGGAGCGGCTGATTGACGTCTGACTTGGCGGTTAGGCTCCAACAGAGGATCCAGAACAATCAACAGCGGCGCCAGCAAGAACCAGTCAAAAATAAGCGCCGAGAGAATGATGAGGGCACTGAGTTGTCCGAGCGTCGCGGTGATGTAAAAGCCCGAACTGGCCATCACGAGATAGCCCAAGGTGAGCACAATGCTCGACACCAGGATCGGCCGACCAGCGTGATCAAACATCGCGCGCGTCGCCTGCTTGGGCGGCATTCCCAATCGGCGACCCTCCTGGTACCGCCAAATCATATGGATCGTATCGTCAACAATAATGCCCAACGTCACCGCGCCGACGATGGAGGAGGCAATCCCGACATCGCCCACCACATAGCCCCAAATGCCAAAAGCGACAGCGCCTGGCAGGA
Organism: Pseudomonadota bacterium; assembly: GCA_038745625.1. Taxonomy (GTDB): domain Bacteria; phylum Pseudomonadota; class Alphaproteobacteria; order Caulobacterales; family Parvularculaceae; genus Parvularcula. The sequence goes on from JBCDLG010000100.1 coordinate 1,602, forward strand.
GGTTCGGCAGTAGGCTGACGATACCATAGGCAAGGCTTCGAAAAGCGAGGATCAAGATGATCGAGATCAGCACCAGCGCAGCAGCGGTCCCGCCAATCATCGACCGTACATTGATCAGTGTCAGTTGCGCATACATCGGCGAAAGGCCGGTCGCATGGCCTGCAATCAGGGGCGACGCGGCACTCTCTAGCCAGGCGTCGGCCTGGTGCTTGATGATGTTGAGATTAGCATTCGAGGCCTCGCGAACCACCGCGCTGACCCGCGTGCCCGACTTGTCCATGGACACCCGATCGGTGAGGTCCTGCCCAAACGGCAAGGACATCTCGTAGAGCAGAAGATATTGCGCCAGCGCATCGCCGTCCTGGGGCAGCCCATCTGCAGCCGCCAGATCATCCGCATTGAGATGGGTGTGCAGACGCCGGAAGGTCTCCGCTATCGAATAGACATGGGTGACGTTGGGTAGGTCCCCAAGATAGCGCTCAAAGTCCTCCAGTTCTCGGACAAAGCTCGGGTCGGTGATGGCATCGGACCCTGCATGGGAGAGATCAAACTCGACCACACCAAAGGCGGGAAGCTCGTCTTCCAGACGATCAAGATGCTGACGAAATTCGTAGGATCCGTTGAAAAAGTGGGGAATGAAGTCGTCAGGCTTCAAAAGAAGCGAGCCGGACGCGATCAGCAGGGCAAGTGCACCCACGCCGAGGGAGGCACGGCTTGAATCGGCTGTGACAAGGGACGAGGCGGCATTGGCGGCTCGCGACAAGAACGGGCGCGGCACCGAGGCTTGCGGCTCTAGAAGCCGAACCAGGGCCGGGATCCCGAGAAATCCCAACACCAAACAGATGACCCCGCCAAGAGCCACCAGCGATCCCAGCACATTGACTGGCGGCGCATCAGCGAAATTGAGCATCAAAAACCCAAGCGCGGTGGTCACAAAGGTGAGCGCGATGGGCGCCGCGTTGCTACCGATGGCGCGCGACACGGCCTCCGACGGCTCATGCCCTGCGAGCTGCTCGTCCTGGATCGCCATCACCAGGTGGGAGAACCCCGCAACCCCTAACATCAGAACGACAGAGGGAATGTTGGCCGTCAGCGCCATGATTTCGATTCCGAAATGGCTTGCGAAACCCAATGTCGCCACCGCCGACAAGAGGGGTGTGATCACCAGCACCACAGCAAACAGCGCCGAGCGGAGCAAAAGGAAGGTGAGGATCCCGATCACCAGTACCGTCGTCGGCAAAAGGGTCGCGAGATCCCGCTTCCCGGCCTTGCTCAACGCGTCAATGATCGCGAGCCGCCCCCCATACCACGGCACGAGCCCCGCCGCTTGCGCATCCGACTGGGCGACGAGGTCCCTCAGCGCCGTTGAGACAGTGTCGGCCCGGTCGGACACCTCACCGATGCCCTCGGCGATGATGACGATGATCGTGGTCTTTCCGTCCGGCGAGATCAGCCGATCAACGAGCAGCTCGTCCTCCATCACCCGTGTGCGCAACAGCCTGGGGTCCATAGAGGCGTCCTCCATCATGTCTTCGATGACGAGCTCATCCCCATCGGAGGACATGCGCGGGGCATTGGTGATCGATGAGACGCGCCGCGTATAAGGCAGCTTCCACGCCTCCTCCGTCAACTGACGGATGACGCTAAGCCGTTCTTCGGTAAAGAGATCTCCGTCCTCAGCATGAAGCGCAAGACCGATGCCTTGTGTCAGAGCATACTCCGCCTCAAGCGCCTTGAACTGCACAAGGTTGATGTTGTCGTCCGCGAAGAAAGCCTTGCTGTCGCCACTGATCGCAAGCTTAGGCAGCCCGCTGGCCGCAACGATGAAGATCATCGCACACAGACAAAGAGCCAGCCGCGGGCGCGCCTCGAAAAATCGGTCCCAGAACACCAATGCCCCCTCTTTGGGTGCATCGACCGCACCACAGCATCACGTTAACCATGATATCGTGGACCAGGAGCAGAAAGGGCCAAAATTTATTGCGCAGTCGCGATTTTGTTATGCCGCAGCGCGTTCCCTCACAGCACGGAGGTTTTCGGCGAGGGTGAAGGCAAGCTCGAGCGCTTGGCTCGCATTCAGCCGGGGGTCACAATGGGTGTGATAACGCGCTGAAAGATCGTCATCATCGATCGCTTGGAGACCGCCGAGGCATTCGGTGACGTCCTGGCCGGTCATCTCAAAATGCACGCCGCCGGGATACGCGCCTTCGGCCCGGACAAGATCGAAGAACTGCGTGACCTCTTCCAAGATCGAGGCGACGCGGCGGGTTTTGTAACCGCTCGATGCTTTGATCGTGTTGCCGTGCATTGGGTCTGACGACCAGACGACCGCGCGGCCTTCCGCCTGCACCTTGGCGACCAGAGAGGGAAGATGCTGGCCGATCTTTTCGGCACCGAAACGGGAAATGAGAACGATCCGCCCCGGGATGTTGTCTGGATTGAGAATATCCAGGAGCCGCATCAGCTCATCAGGCGCCAGGCTCGGCCCACATTTGATGCCGATCGGATTCTTCACCCCGCTGCAGAACTCGACATGCGCGCCATCCGGCTGCCGCGTCCGGTCGCCGATCCACAGCATGTGCGCCGAGGTGTCGTAGAACTCGCCGGTGGTCGAGTCCGTCCGCGTCATGGCCTGCTCATAGCCGAGCAGCAGTGCCTCGTGGCTGGTGTAGAACTCCACCTCGTTGAGCGCCGGGTTCATATCACCCGTCAAACCGCAGGCATCCATGAACGCCATGGCGTCAGAGATCCGGTCAGCAAGCTCAAGATAACGCTCATGCTGCGGACCGCTTGCAAATTCGAGATTCCAGCGATGCACATTGCGCAAGGACGCATAACCGCCTTTGGCAAAGGCGCGAATGAGATTGAGGGTCGAAGCCGCCTGGCTGTAGGCACGCAAAAGGCGCTGCGGATCAGGCGCGCGCTCCTCCGGCGTGAAACCCATGCCGTTGATGTTGTCACCACGATAGCTCGGCAAGGTGACATTGCCCTGCGTTTCCACCGGCGATGAACGCGGCTTGCCAAACTGCCCGGCCATGCGGCCAAGCTTCACCACCGGAACCGCCGCGCCATAGGTCAGCGCCACCGCCATCTGGAGCAGCACCCGGAACGTGTCGCGGATGTTGTCGGCACTGAATTCTTTGAAGCTTTCGGCGCAGTCGCCGCCTTGCAGGAGAAACGCCTCACCACGGCTAACGGCCGCCAGACGGTCGGTCAGCGTCCGGCACTCCCCGGCAAAAACCAGCGGCGGATAGCTCGCAAGCTCACCCTCCACAGCCGCAAGGGCTGCTGGGTCCGGGTAGTCGTCCGGAATGTGCTTTGCCGGCTTGGTCCGCCAGCTATCCGCTGTCCACATCGTCTTAGGCCTCCACGAAGGCTGTTCACTAAGCGCCAAGGCATGGTGTTGCAACGTTCTTGCCGCGACGAGCCGATTCCGCCCTGTCCCAATTCGGGACCGAAACGACCCTTGCACGCGTGTGCGGGACGGCAAAGCCCGTGCTGGCGCGCGACCGCGACGCTGAGAGCTTGCGCGCACGCAAACGATGGTCTGGCCCGGTCTCTGCAAGGCGCCAGCGCCCCTGCCCTTTACAGGCGAGAGCCGCCGCCCTACTGACGCCGCGAAAGGCCGCGGCCTGCGCATCGCGCAGGATCAAAGTCAGACGGCCGACCAATGACGAGCGTCTGTCCTGCTATTCGGGCGGGTTGGGCGCAGAAGACCTGCCCCAACCGAACCGAACCTAGCAGTCACAGAAGGCATCGCATGAGTGAAACCCAGGACGTCCAGGTCGAGGACGTCACCGATCAGGCCCCGACCGCCCCGGCGGAGGCGCCTGCTCCTGCTGAACCTGTTGCCGAAGACGCCGCCGCGGAGACCCCCGAGGCGATCCCTGCTGATGCGCCGGTCGATATCAAATTCGCTGACCTCGGCCTTGATGAGAAGCTCCTCAAAGGCATCATCGACGCTGGCTACGACACGCCAACACCGATCCAAGCCAAAGCGATCCCTGAGGCGCTAAAAGGCCGTGACGTGCTCGGCATCGCCCAGACGGGGACGGGCAAGACGGCGGCTTTCACCATTCCGATGATCCACCGGCTGTCTCGCGGCCGGGCCAAGGCGCGGATGCCGCGGACCCTGATCCTTGCGCCGACCCGCGAGCTTGCTGCCCAGGTGTCGGAGAGCTTCGAGAAGTACGGCAAGTATCACAAACTTTCGATGGCGCTGCTCATCGGCGGTGTGAGCTTTAAGGACCAAGAGATCGCGCTCACCCGCGGCGTCGATGTTCTGATCGCAACGCCTGGGCGTCTGATTGATCATTTTGAGCGCGGTAAGCTGCTCCTCACGGGTGTTGAGGTGATGGTGGTCGATGAAGCTGACCGCATGCTCGACATGGGCTTTATCCCCGACATCGAGAAGATCTTTGGACTGACACCTTTCACGCGGCAGACGCTGTTCTTTTCAGCCACGATGCCCGCAGAGATCACGCGGCTCACGGATCAATTCCTGTCGGCGCCCGCACGCGTTGAGGTCAGCCGGCCCGCGCAAACCGCGGAAACGATCACCCAACGGATCATCAAACTGCCAAGCTCTGATGAGCGGACAAAGCGCGCAACCTTACGTCACCTCATCGAGACGGCAGAAGACCTCAACAATGGTATTATCTTCTGCAACCGGAAGAAGAACGTCGATGTGGTGGCGAAGTCGCTGCAGAAGCATGGCTTCAACGCTCGCCCGATCCATGGCGACCTCGCCCAATCCTTCCGCATGGAGACGCTGCAGAAATTCCGCGATGGCGAGCTGAAACTCCTTGTCGCCTCAGACGTCGCAGCCCGCGGCCTTGATATTCCCGAGGTGAGCCACGTCTTTAATTTCTCCGTACCCGTCAATTCTGACGACTATGTCCACCGTATCGGCCGGACAGGGCGCGCAGGCCGCAAAGGCACAGCGTTGATGATGGTCTGTCCGGGTGATGAGAAAGCCTTTGATGCGGTCCTTAAAACCACGGGCATGGACGGGATCGAGGCGCTTGATCTCGGCGATTTCTTTGACGGCATCAAAGATCAGCCCAAAGAGCGCGAAGCGCGCGGAGACCGCCGCGGACGGGATCGTTCCGACCGCGGAGACAGAGGCGACCGCCGCGAACGCGGTCGACGTGCGCGCGAAGAGCGCGATTTCCCTTCGATGAAGCACGCCGACGATGTCAAAGGCTTCGGCGACCACGTCCCTGACTTTATGAACGCAGGCGCGGCCTAGCCCAGGCCACGAGCTGCCTTCGCAGCTTGACCAAAACCCTCCTTCGTCAAAGAATTATTCGTGAGGAGGGGACCTCATGAAAACGATTGTTCTTGCCGCAAGCATGCTCGTCGCCAGCAGCGGCGCCGCGCAAGCCGCCACCTTGGGCGTCTCCGGCACGCTCCGATTTTCTGAAGTGATCCTGCTCGGCGGCTTGGAGTTCACCAACCCCAGTGATCCCATGGGCCCGCGGCTCCGCCCTCAGCTTTCCAGCGCGGCGCTGACAAGCGTTTTGGAGCTGGTCGACGGCGCCTCGTTCCGCTCTTTCGTTGAGTACACTGTCGAGCCAACAAACATCTCGCCGACACCTGACAGTGTCGCGGACTACAACACCTCCGAGAGCTTTTCGTTGTCTGAGCTCTCCAAGAACGGTCAGACCTTCACCTTTTCAAGGAGCGAAGCGGGTGAAGGGTGCCAAGACAGCGTCGTGCGGTGCGGCCTTCGGGTCCAGAATGATCTCACGATGATCGGGCCGTTCGACGAAACCAATCCGCTGTTTGAGACGCTTGGGCGGGGTGATCTTGATTTCCTCCGCTTCTTTGGCGGCCTCTATGAAGATGTGGGCTTCACCTCAGCGCTGGAAGACGCAACCGGCATCATCGCCCAACGCACCATCGATACAACGGCGGGCGAATTCTCCTTCCCTGTCCCCGTGAATGGTCAACTGAGCTTCGGCGGCACGGGTTGGAGTGTCATCGATAACAACGACCCGTTCGATCCTGTTGAGTTCCTCAATGCCGCAAGAGCGACAGGCGGCGGCACTTTTGGCTTGAGCCTCCCCGCGGTGTTTCTCGACCCGACGGGTTTCCCCGTGGCACCAGAGGATATCACCAACGGCAACGGCCGGGCGCTCGTTCAGTTCGAGATTGAAGATTTTGTGGTGACCGAGACCAACCCCATACCGCTCCCCGGCGCGGCCCTGTTCTATCTCTCCGTGTGCGCCGCAGGATTCGCGGCGCGGCGGCGGATCAAGCGTCAGCCTGCGGAGGCCTGAAGCTTAGTCGGCTTCCTTCACCGCCGCTAAGATCGTTTCGACAGCGGGACGGTTCCGATAGCTCTTGGTGTTCGTCGCGTAGTCGTCTTCATAGAGCTTGGCTTCGATCACGCCGTTTTCATCGACGACAAAGACCGCCGGGTGCGGAATACCGTAGGCGCGGCTGCCGGGGCGGTGCTGTTCATTGAGGAGCCCAAAGGCCTGGATCACCGCTGAGCCTTCGTCCGCGACGAAGGTACTTTCAATGCTGTGGCTTTCGGCGAAACTCTCCTGCAGCGCTGGCGCATCGTAGCTCACAAAGACGAGCGGCCGGCCCTCAGCCTCAAAAGCGGCGGCCTGGTCGTCAAGCTCGGTCACCTGGGTCTTACAGTAAGGGCACCAGGACACCGACCGCACAAAGACGATGGTCGCACCTTCGTCGCCGAGCGCATCGCTCAGAGGCGCCGCATTAGGGATGGTGCTTCCCACCTCCGGGCCGAGATCAGCGGCGGCCAGGGTGAGGCTGAGGAGAAAAGCAAGAACCATCGATGCATCCTTTTGTGCGGCGACCTCTTGTTCGCCGATCGTCATTGAAAGTTACGGGACATCCATCGCCGCGCGGGCATGCGCCACCAGGGGGTCCCTGTCCTTAAACGCGCGCCAGTCGGTTTGGTTCCGAAACCACGTCATCTGCCGCTTGGCAAAGCGCCGGGTCTCCTGTTTGGCCGATGCAGCTGCGTCCTCAAGGCTTAGCTCGCCCGAAAGATACGCAAGAAGCTCTGGCACGCCGAGCGCTTTCATCACCGGAAGGTCCGGCGCCAGGCCCCGCGCGGCGAGCACCCGCGCCTCGTCCAAGGCGCCGCGGGCAAGCATGGCCTCGAACCGCGCCTCGCAGCGCCGATAGAGCGCCTCCCGACCGGGGCAGAGAACCAACGGCAGGACCGGCCCCTCGACTGCCCGCACCCGCGGCTCCTTTTGCCAATCCGAAAGCGATCGACCGGTCTCATCGAACACCGCCAGCGCCCGGATGTGGCGCTGCTGATCAGCCGGTTCGAGCCGTTCCATCTCAGGATCCACGGAAAGAAGCCGCGAGCGCAGCCCATCGGGACTTGCCAGCCACTCGGCGTTGAGGGCTTCGGTGATTGCCTGCGCCACCTCCGGGATCGGCGAAAGTCCATCGGTCATCGCTTTCAAATAAAGCCCGGTGCCACCGCAGAGGATCGGCACCTGCCCTCGCATGCGGACGTCCTCGATCACCGGCTTTGCTTCGCGCGCGAAACGACCCGCAGAGTACCTCTCGCTCCCATCCACATAGCCGTAGAGATGGTGCGGCGCCCGGGCCTCGTCGTTGGCCGTGGGGCGGGCGCTCAAAACGGCAAGATCCCGGTAGACCTGCATCGAATCCGCGCAGATCACCTCGCCACCAATTGTCTCAGCCAAAGCCAGCGCAGCCGCGGATTTCCCCGATGCAGTGGGTCCAGCGATCACGATCAACGGGAGATGCTCTTGCAGCGCCATCCGCGGCTCTCTAGCTCGTCCTCAACAGGAGATCACCATGACCGACGCTGCGCACGAGACGATCAAAACCGAAATCGACAAGAACGACGTGATGCTTTTCATGAAGGGCACGCCGCAATTCCCGCAATGCGGTTTCTCTGCAGCGGTGGTCCAGATCCTCGACTATCTCGGCGTCGAGTACAGCTCGATGAACGTCCTCGCCGACGAGGACATCCGCCACGGCATCAAGACCTATTCGGACTGGCCGACGATCCCGCAGATCTACGTCAAAGGCGAGTTCGTCGGCGGCTGCGACATTGTCAAAGAGATGTTCGAGCAAGGCGAGCTGCGGCCCATGCTCGAAGACAAAGGCATCGCGCTCGCTGCTGAGTAAGCGGACGCTCAGCGCCCCACCTCAAATTGCACCGTCGTCCGCACATCCTGCGTCACGACGGAGGCACCCTCTACGACACGCTGTTCGTATCTCCAGCGACGAACCGCGGCGACCGCTGAGGCCTCAAAGCACGGGTCTGTGGAGTCCAGGACCTCGACATCATCGACGGATCCGTCTTCCAGCACATCGAACTTGACCGCCACCGCCTCCATGGATGTCAGTGGACGGACACATCGATCATAACCTTTGGGGCCGACGCGCCGGATGGGCTGCGCCCTCTCGTGCATCTTATCCAGCATGGATGCCAATCTGATGCCGTGATCCCTACGCTCCGTGCGGCTGGCATCACCAGCTTCCAGCGCATTCAACGCAGTCAGGCCTGCCTCGATCGTCTCCGCGTAGATGACATCGGAGTCGAAGGTCTCAAGCGCCATTCGCGCTTCATCGTAACGACCCTCCGTGATCAGAATGGCATACCGCAGGCGGCGCTCTAGGAAGGAGTCTTCGGGGTTGTTGGTCGGCCCTATCGCCTCGAGCGCAGAGGATAGGTTTCCCTGCAAGGCATAAAGCTCCGCACGGACCAATTGGGCCGTGTTGGCGCCACCAAAAAAGTATTCGGGATAGGTGTGTGTGAGCGCGATCACCTCATCAGGCCGCTCAGACTGCATAAGC
>JBCDLG010000101.1:0-10245 GCA_038745625.1 Pseudomonadota bacterium
ATGATTTACCCGATCATCTGAAGGATGTTCCCGCGGTAAAGCCCGGCAGCCGGGGTCTTCAATGAGCCGCAACCCTTTTCGGAGCGGCGGTCTTCCCCGGGCGGAGCATTTGGCGGATGGCAACCCTGCCGCGAAAGCGCCAGCGTGTCGGTTAGGCGTGAACATCGATCACGTTGCGACGGTCCGGAACGCGCGAGGCGGCCCGCATCCTGATCCAGTGCGCGCGGCCAAGCTCGCGGAAGCCTGCGGGGCCGACGGCATCACGGCGCATTTGCGAGAGGACCGCCGCCACATCCGCGATGAGGATATGGAGCGGCTTCAGGGTGAGCTTGGCTTGCCGCTCAACTTTGAGATGGCGGCGACCGATGAGATGGTAGCGATCGCTTCACGTGTTCGTCCGCATGCGGCTTGCTTGGTCCCCGAACGACGAGAAGAGAGGACCACCGAAGGTGGCCTTGATGTCGCGGCACAAAAACAGTCTCTCGCCGCCCATATCGACAAACTCGCAGCCGCGGATATCCGCGTCTCGCTCTTTATCGATCCGGAGGAGGAACAAATCCGCGCGGCGAAGGACCTTGGCGCCCCGGTGATTGAGCTGCACACAGGCGCCTATGCCGAGGCGGCGCTGGCCACCGACAAGCAGGCGTTGATCGAGACCTTCGATGCGCTGCGCCAAGGCGCTGAACTTGCCCATGAGCTGGGGCTTGAGGTCCATGCTGGGCATGGCCTCACCTTTTTCAACGTGCAGAACATCGCCGCCCTACCCCAAATACGGGAACTGAATATTGGGCATTTCCTTGTAGGTGAAGCGATCTTCATGGGTCTCGATGGCGCTATCCGTGAGATGAAGCGCCTGATCAGCGACGCAAGGACGGGAATGCTCTTGTGATCATCGGTATCGGTTCTGACCTCATCGACATCCGCCGGGTGGAGAAGACGCTCGAGCGTTATGGTGAACGCTTTACCCATCGCTGCTTTACCGAGATCGAGCGGATGAAATCGGACCGTCGGCGGATGCGGGCGGCGAGCTATGCGAAGCGCTTTGCCGCCAAGGAAGCGTGCTCCAAGGCGCTGGGAACCGGGCTTTCCCAAGGGGTCTATTGGCGCGACATGGGCGTGGTGAACTTGCCCTCGGGCAAGCCGACCATGCTTCTCACCAATGGCGCGAAGGCGAAGCTCGACCAGCTCACCCCGGCAGGAAGGCAAATGGAAATTCACCTCACCATTACAGACGACTTCCCGCTGGCGCAGGCTTTTGTCATCCTCTACGCCGTCCCTGAGAGTGAGGCTCAGCCGCTATGATCGACGACAAAGCCGGAAGCGGCATGAACGCCGCGTTGGAAGAGTTCCTGGACGTTGCCAAAACCGTCGGCATCGCCGTGAGCGTCACCCTGTTCGTGCGGTTCTTCTTCATTCAGCCGTTCAACATCCCGTCGGCATCGATGGAGCCGACCTTGATGACCGGTGACTTCATCCTCGTCGACAAGATTGACTATGGGTATTCCAAAGCCTCGCTGATCTTCCCGCTGACGCGGCTACCGACCGAGGGACGCCTGTTCTCCGACGGGCCCGATCGGGGCGAAGTGGCGGTCTTTAAGAACCTCAATGATCGCAACAAGGATTATGTGAAGCGGATTGTCGGTCTTCCTGGCGATACGATCCAGGTCACGCGCGGTGTGCTGATGATCAACGGCGAGCCAGTGACCCGCGAGCTGATCCCTGGTGCGGAGACAACCTGCGGTGGCGGCGCGGGCCTTCAATATTATGAGACCATGCCGCAGGGTGGGCCGACTTACGTTGTGCAGGAATGCTTCGGTGACAACGCACGGCTCGATAACACACCGCCGGTGATCGTGCCCCCGGGCCACTATTTCGGTATGGGCGATAACCGCGATAACTCCGTGGATAGCCGTGCACCCAGCGTCTGGTTCATCCCGCATGATCAGCTGGTGGGCCGCGCGCGCCGGGTTGCTTTCTCCGTTGACGGACAACGAGCGGCGATCTGGCAGATCTGGCGCTGGCCGCTGGCGATCCGCTATGGGCGGATCGGTGACAAGGTCGATTGATGGCCCGCCGCAAGGCTTCTCTTTCTTCCGTTGAATCGGCCGTGGGCCATGTGTTCGAAGACCAGGATCTCCTCTCGCGGGCGATGACACATTCGAGCGTATCGTCCGATGTGGGCCGGGATCTGGAGCGGCTGGAGTTTCTTGGCGACCGCGTGTTGGGCCTGATCACGGCAGAGGAGCTCTGGCGCCGTTATCCGCATATGGCAGAAGGGGAGCTTGCGCCGCGGCTTAACCAGCTGGTGCGCAAAGAAACCTGCGCCGACGCGGCCCGGCATTTTGGCCTTGGTCCAGCTCTTAAGCTGTCGGCTGGTGAGGAGAACAATGGCGGCCGCAACCGCGACGCAATCTTGGGCGATGCCTGTGAGGCACTGCTTGGCGCGCTCTACATCGACGGCGGTCTCAAGTCCGCGAAAGAAGCCTACGACCGCTATTGGGGCGAGCGGTTCGACGCGATCGCTGGGCAGCACAAAGATCCGAAGACAGAGCTGCAGGAATGGGCGCAGGCAGGCGGCCACGGCACCCCGAGCTACAAAGACATCGCCCGCCAAGGTCCTGACCATGCCCCCATCTTCACGGTGGAGGTGAAGGCGGGTAAGCTCACGCCTGAACAGGGTGAGGGGCCTTCCAAGCGCGACGCGCAAGCCGCCGCTGCCTTGAAGGTGTTGAAGCGGGAAGGTGTGTGGTCCGATGACTGATGAACCCACGCATTGCGGCGTGGTTTCGGTGTTGGGAGCGCCCAACGCCGGCAAGTCGACATTCGTGAACCTGATGGTCGGCGCGAAGGTCTCGATCGTCACCCACAAGGTGCAGACGACCAGGGCGCGCATCCGCGGCGTCTCAGTGCATGACCAAACACAGATCGTATATGTTGATACACCCGGGATTTTTGCGGCCAAGTCCGGCCTCGATAAGGCCATGGTCGGCGCGGCGTGGGACGCGCTTGCGGGATCCGACGTGATCCTCTTGCTCGTCGATGCACCGGCTTACCTTTCGACCATGAACGAGGATGCGAGCGGCGCGGCGATGAAGGCGGCGGCGGACACCGACCGCGTGATCGAGGGTCTCAAATCGCAAGGCGCTGAAGCCGTCTTGGTTCTCAACAAGATCGACCGCATGCCGCGGCCACCCCTTCTGAGCTTGGCTGAGCACCTCAACAAAGAGGGGCCATTCTCCGACACTTTCATGATCTCGGCCAAGAAAAAGCGGGGGACGGAGGATTTACAAGCCTGGCTCACAGCGAAGATGCCAGAGGGGCCGTTCCTCTATCCCGAAGATCAGCTGTCGGACATCAATGACCGGCAAATGGCGGCGGAGGTGACGCGCGAGAAGCTCTTTATGCGATTGCATGAGGAGTTACCCTACAGCCTGACGGTGGAAACTGACCGGTGGGAGCGGACCAAACGCGGTGAGCTTCGGCTGGAGCAGACCATCTATGTCGATCGCGACAGCCAGAAAAAGCTGGTGCTTGGGCATAAAGGGCGCACCATCGCGACGGTCGGCAAAACGGCGCGCGAAGAGATGCAGGAGCTCTTTGGCGAGACCGTGCACCTCTTTATTTATGTCAAAGTCCGCGAGGGATGGGCTGATGACAAAGAGCGTCTACGGAATATGGGTTTGGACGTTTAAGCCCTCATCGACTGTGTTCTGAGCTCGTGGCTTGTTCCCTCATGTGCTACATGAAGTGGCATGAACATCGCGTTAGGAGACTTTGGCGAGCAAGCCGTGCTCGATGAACTGACTTCGGAACGGTATGGCTACCATGCCTGTCATTTCTATACGCGTGGCCGCCAAGGTATTGATATTGCCGCCTGGAAAAAGCGTGATGGACCCTCTCGTTGGTATGATCGTCCTGATACGATCCGTTTTATTGAAGTGAAGAGTTCAGGAGGGGATGGGAGGGGGAATCCCCAATCGCTCCTTCGCGATTTTCAGAAATTTGGCGGCCATGATTTCGTAGCTGATCGCCTTTGGGCAGTGGGTTGGGAGACCAAAGAGGCCGAACGATCAGGCAAACCCCCAGCAGAGATAGAGATCGCCGAATTCCGAGAAATGACAGGCGGGAACGGCAGCTGTATGGCCGCACGCAACCAAACCGTGTCCAAACGAAAATTGGCCAACAGATTGCTGAGCTGGTTTCATGGGGCCGAGTTTGACGACGGTGTTCGCAGTTGGATCCCTTGCACGAGCGAAGAGGTTGAAGTCATGCTTGGGTTCAGGTCGCCGTCTGATCGTGGCTCACAGGGTTTGCGTAACCCCATTCATGCCACCTTCGAACTCGTCTTTGTACCGCGAGTTGATCTTGCGGGCGGAGAAAATGGGCCCATTCAATACAGCTTGCCTTGGGGCAACAGGACCCGACGTTAAGGTCAGACGCTTTGCGGCTCCCGCTTAAACCCCGTGGCGTTTTTCGGCGATCAATTGGCCAATGAAATCGCCGACCGTGCATAAGAGGAAAACAACGGCAATCGCTGCGGCAACATAAAAGAGAGTGCGCCGAACCCCTATGCGCGGGTGATGTTCCGTCGTGGCCATCGGTTGCTCCATCCCGGTCTGTCATTTTGTGTCCTGAACGCTACGCAGAAAACGCCTCTTGGTGAAGACCCCTGGTCAGTGCCAAGCGTCGTCGGATGGAATGGCGCGACGATGCATTGATGTTGGGGCAGCGGGCCCAGGGCGAGAATCACGCCCTGGTGACCCTGTTCACCAAGACAAGGGGGAAGGCCGCAGCGCTGGTTTATGGCGGGCAGGGGCGGGCAAAGGCGCCGGTTCTGCAGGTCGGCAATGGCCTTGATGTGCGATGGCAGGGCAAAAGCGCCGATGCGTTGGGGCACTTTGATGTTGACCTCATCGCGCCGCGGGCGGCGGCCACCTTTGGCGATCCCAAGGCCCTGGCGGCCATGGCGGCGACCGCCGAGTTGCTGCTTCACGTTTTGCCTGAAGGCGAGGGGTCGCCGGCCCTCTTTGCGGCGACAGAGGTCCTGTTCTCGACCTTCGGTGAGCGGGATATCTGGCCGGTGGTGCTGGCGAAATGGGAGCTGGGGCTGTTAAGCGCCCTCGGCGGCGGGCTCACCCTTGACCGGTGTGTTGCCACCGATGAGCTGCTCGAAGACGGCGCGGATCTTTGTTTCGTCAGCCCCAAATCCGGCGGGGCCGTCACTTACGATGCGGGGCTTCCCTATAAGGACAAGCTCTTCCCGTTGCCGCCCTTCCTGATCGACCGCGGCGACCCGATGCAACAGGATGTCCGCGCGGCGCTCGAGCTCACCGGGCATTTCATCACCGAGCGGCTGCTGCATCCGGTGGGACGCGAGCTGCCTGAGGCGCGGGTACGCCTGGCGGGGCGGCTTTAATGGGCCGGGTGCAAGCCTTGCGCGGATCGGCTAAGGCCTTGTCTCTATGACGTTTCAGATCGGACCCATTGCGGTGGAGACCCAGGTTCTCCTCGCGCCGATGTCGGGGATCAGCGATCTGCCTTTCCGGCAGGCCGCGGCCCGCGAGGGTGCGCGCTATGTCGTCTCCGAGATGGTGGCGTCCGAAGAGCTGGCCGGTGAAAGGCCCGACGTGGTGCTCCGCGCCGCGCTTGATGAGACCATCGGGCTCAAGGTCATCCAATTGGCGGGCCGGGAAGCCCGCTGGATGGCGGAAGGCGCCAAAATCGCCGAGGCGATGGGCGCCGATATCATCGACATCAACATGGGTTGCCCCGCGCGGAAGGTGACCGGGCTTCTCTCCGGCTCGGCGTTGATGCGCGATCTCGATCACGCCGAAAGCCTGATCCAAGCGACGGTCGATGCTGTCTCCGTGCCGGTAACCCTGAAAATGCGCCTGGGCTGGGATTGGCAAAGCCTCAACGCGCCGGAACTTGCCCAACGGGCCGAGGCCGTCGGGGTCAAAATGCTCACTGTGCACGGGCGTACGCGCTGCGATTTCTACAAAGGCACCGCCAATTGGGGCGCTGTGCGCCGGGTGAAGGATGCGACCAGCCTCCCGCTCGTGGTTAATGGCGATATCGGAACCGCCGATGACGCGCGTCTCGCCATCGCGCAATCGGGCGCTGATGCTGTCATGGTTGGCCGCGCCGCGACAGGACGGCTGTGGCTGCCGCGGGCACTTCAGAAGGCCCTAGCCCATGGCGGCGCGATCGAAATGCCGCCGCTCGATCGGCGCGGCACGATCGCGCTGGAGCACTATCGCGCAACAATTGCCCATTATCGTCAGGGGCATGTGCAGGGCGAAGAGGCGGGCCTGGCCCTCGGTATCCGGATGGCTCGCAAGCATCTCGCGGCACTTATCGATGCCACGCCGGAACTGGATCGCGATGCAGCAAAAGACGCAAAAAAAGTTCTTTGTACGGCCAACGACCCCGCCATCGTCGAAGCTGAACTGATCCGCCTCTTTGAGGGGTGTTACGCAAAAGTCGCAGCGTGATGAGAAATCATCACCCAGCGCTGGAGACTGTTGCGCCCGAGCAAACGCTAAGCGAAGAGGACGTTATTGGGGAACGGCAGGTGTTAAGCCAGCGCGAAAACGGGCCCGAGGGCGGATCGACGGTGGGGCAGCCGTCATCCGCCCCTACTCTCAACGCTATCATTCTCGTCTTTGCCGGCCTGATGGTCGCTGGGACCTTTGGTTATGTCATCGCCGAAAGGGTGGTGACCCAGCAGGTCGAGGGCCTGCCGCCGCTGGTCTCGCTCATCTTTGCTGGCCTCTCCGCCACCGGATTGATCCTCATAGTCTTCGTCGCGGACCGGCTTTGGGACCTCTACAGAACCCAGCGCCAGCGGTTGAGCGGCGCCCGGCTTTATCGCCGCTTGGCACTCATCTTGAGTGCGGTGGCGCTTCTTCCCGCGGGGGTGGCTTTTACCCTGACCGGGATCATTCTGGGCGGCGTTGGCGACGAGTTCTTTGTTGAGCGGGTGGAGCAGTCCTCGACTCTGGCGCGCAACCTGGCCAATGCGTATACGGAGGGTGTGTCGCGCGAGATGGGCCTGACCCTGCTGTCGGCGGAGCGTGATCTTGCGCGGGTCGAGGAGCTGGGCACCGATCCAGAGGTGAGCCCGATCGGCTATCGCCGGTATCTCACCGGGCTCGCCTTTATCTACAATTTCAGTGAGCTGACACATATCGGGCCGGATGGCCGGATCATTGTCCGCGCAACGGTGGGCGGCGTGGCGCCCCAGCCGCTGCCGCCTGCACGGGACTTTGTGCCGCCCGGCGAGGGCTCAGGCCCCACTGTTCGGTTCGGCGCAATCGATCCTCTGAGCTTTGATTCCTACTACGCCGTGATCCCGATGAGTGGCGGCCAGGGCGGCTACCTCGTGGGCTACAAGTCCGAAAGCGCGCAGATCGGCGACCAGCTTCTCGCTGTGCGGGATTTTCGCGACCAGAACAGAGCGCTGCAGACCAGGATCGAACGGCTGAGCGGTGTCGCCAATATGGGCTTTATCCTTTTGTCCGTCGTCCTCCTTTTGGCGGCGGCGTGGATCGGTCTTCTGGTTGCCAATGCGATCGTGGGTCCTATCCGCCGGCTTGCGACCGCTGCGCATGATGTCAGTCTTGGTGACCTCAATGTCCGCGTTGATGTCCAGCCGCAGGACGGCGAGCTCGGCGATCTCGGTCATGCCTTCAACGATATGACGGCCCAGCTCGCAGAGCAGCGCGATGACCTGATTGCGGCGAACGAGGAGTCAGAGAACCGGCGCCGCTTCATCGAAACCATGCTGGATGCGATTCCGGCCGGTGTGATCAGCGTCAGCCGTGAAGGCATTATCGGCCTCTCCAATCCCTCCGCCCAAGCGATATTGTCCGAGGGCGGTGCGAATTTGCTCGGCAAGGACGTGACCGAGGTGCTGCCGAACATCGCGCCGCTGTTCGATATGGCGAAAGCCACTGGCCGCCGCATGCGAGACAGCATGGACTGGAGCCGGAACCAGCGGGTGCGCTCTCTCATCATTGAGATCAATCCTGACACAGAGCGAAGTATCGATGCTGAAGGCTTCGTGATCACGATTGAGGACATCACGGAGCTTGTGACCGCCCAGCGAACGGCGGCATGGGCCGATGTGGCGCGGCGGATCGCCCATGAGATCAAGAATCCGCTGACCCCGATCCAGCTGTCCGCGGAGAGGCTGCGGCGGCGCTATTCTGAGAACCTCACTGACCGTGATCGCGAGATATTCGATCAGTGCACGTCGACTATCATCAAACATGTCGGCGATATTGGCCGGATGGTCACCGAGTTCTCAAGTTTCGCGCGGATGCCGGAGCCGATTATGGCTGCCTTCGACCTCCGTGAGTTGGCGCGCGAGGCGATGTTCCCCTTCACCGTGGCCCATCCCGATATCACCTTCGTCAGCACCATGCCGAACGAGGAGGTGACGGTGCGTTGCGATGGCCGCCTCATTGCCCAGGCGCTGACCAACCTTATCAAGAACGCCGCCGAAGCGATCGCAGAAGCGCCGAGCGAACGCGCGGGCCAAGTCGAAATTGAGGTGATGCAAGAAGCGCTTGGCAGCCGGGTGGAGATACGGGACAACGGCAAAGGGCTGCCGGGTGCCCTCAAACATCGTCTCACCGAGCCCTACATGACGACGCGAGAAAAGGGCACAGGACTTGGGCTGGCTATTGTGCGCAAGGCGATTGAGGACCATGACGGCAGCTTTGACATCCGCGACCGCCGGGGTGGCGGGGCGATTGCATCTCTTTTCCTGCCGAACTTGCAATCAGGGGCGGTTCAAGGGGAAACACCGCTGAGACCCGTCGCAGAATGAAACAGGACCTGAACTTTCATGGCCATTGATGTCCTGATTGTTGATGACGAACCGGATATCCGCGAGCTGATTGCTGGGATCTTCGAGGATGAGGGCTTTGTCCCGCGCGTCGCTGCGAACAGCGATGAGGCTTTTGACTTGGTCTCGCAGCGCCCGCCAGCGCTCGTGATCTTGGATATCTGGCTCCAGGGCTCGCGGCTCGATGGCCTTGGTCTGCTCGATGAGCTTCGCTCGCTGCATCCTCAATTGCCCGTGGTGATCATCTCCGGGCACGGCACGATTGAAACGGCGATCTCGGCCATCAAACGTGGCGCCTATGACTTTTTGGAGAAGCCACTCTCGGCGGATCGCCTGATCCTGACCGCGCGGCGCGCCCTCGAACGGGCGCAGCTGCAGCGCGAGAACCGTGCGCTTAAAGAAAAGACACGTGAGCTCTCGCTCGTCGGCCGTAGCCCGCAAATGGTCCAGCTGCGCGCAGCGATTGAGCGGGTGGCGCAGGCGCGCAGCCGCGTCTTGATTGAAGGACCCGTCGGCTCCGGCCGGGAGCTTGTGGCGCGCACCATCCACGCGCGGTCAGATCGCGAAAACCGGCCATTCGTTGTCGTCAACTCCGCCTTGATGGAGCCAGACCGGATGGAAGAGGCGCTCTTCGGTATCGAAGGCGAAGAGGGGCGTCCACGGTCGATCGGTTTTCTCGAGCAGGCCCATGGCGGCACGCTCCTTCTCCAAGAGGTCGGCGAGATGCCGGAGGAGACGCAGAGCAAGATCCTGCGTGTCCTGATCGACCAGTGCTTTAAGCGGATCGGCGGGACAGCGCCGGTCAGCGTCGATGTGCGGGTGATCTCGACGTCGTCCGAGGATCTTCTTGAAGCGTCCGAAGAGGGACGCTTCCGCAAGGATCTCTATCACCGCCTGTCGGTGGTGAACATGAAAACGCCGTCGCTCGGCTCGCGCCGCGAAGACATTCCCGATCTTGCGGTCTTTTTCCTCAAGCATCTTTGGGGCGGTTCAGAAGAGCGGATCCCGCAGCTCGGACCCGAGGCGATGGCCGCGCTCCAGGCCTATCATTGGCCCGGTAACGTCCGCCAGCTGAGGAATGTCCTAGAGCGGACCTTGATCTTGACCGGGCGCGGCGACGATCCCGTGATCAAGGTCGATCAGCTGCCTGATGAGATCATTGGTGCGGGTCCGGCGCTGCCTGCGGGACCGGAGATGGAGCAGATCATTGCCCTGCCGTTGCGCGAGGCCCGTGAGCGGTTCGAGCGTGAGTATCTCGTGGCCCAGATCGGCCGGTTCGGCGGCAACATTTCCCGGACGGCCGGCTTTGTCGGTATGGAGCGCTCGGCACTCCACCGGAAGCTCAAAGCCTTAGGCATCGGGACGAAAGAGGCGAAGGACAAAACCCTCGC